>JASEFA010000003.1 GCA_030019365.1 Bacillota bacterium | reverse complement strand
CTATACTGGGATCTGGATCTGGACCCTCTTTCTGGGCGTACTTTCAAGATCTCAGTGCTGTCCGCGGGCTTGCGGGATGGCGGCGGGCATGCTATGATAGGGCTGAGCACAGTTTTGTGCACAGGAGGTAGGCCCATGCACGAGCAGGCTCTGGCCGAGAATGACGGGATGGGCGCCAGCCCGGGTGAGAACGAGAGAATCGGCACCAGCCTGGCGGACTACTACCAGTGGGAAGACGCCGATGTCTTCGGCAAGGCCCATGCGTTCTCCACCTATCTGGCCGGCGTGCGCGCCCGCCAGCATGACCTGTACCGCCGCACCCTGGTCTCCAGCTCCGGCCACCGGGTACATATCCGCGACCCCTTCACCGGCCAGGTCCGCGAGATGGTCATGATGGCTTCCAACAACTACCTGGGGCTGACTTCCCACCCCCGCGTGGTGGAGGCGGCCATGCGCGCCATCCGGGAGTACGGGGCAGGGGCCGGCAGCGTCCCCCTCCTGGCGGGAACGATGGGCATCCACCGCCAGCTGGAGGAGCGGCTGGCCGCCTGCAAGGGATGCGAAGACGCCATGATATTCGCAGCCGGGTACGCCGGCAACCTGGGAGCTCTCGCCGGCCTGTTGCGCCCCGGCGACCTGGTGGTGAACGACATCCTGAACCACGCCAGCATCGTGGACGGGTGCCGCATGTCGGGCGCCACCAGCAAAGTCTACCCGCACCTGGACCTGCACTCCCTGGAGCGCATCCTGGAGAAGGCGCAAGACCAGTACCGCGGCAAGATGGTGGTGGTGGACGGGGTGTTCAGCATGGACGGGGACATCGCGCCCCTTCCCGAACTGATCACCATATGCCGCCGCCACGGTGCCCGCCTCATGATCGACGAAGCCCACGCCACCGGGGTGATCGGCGCCCACGGCCGGGGCACCCCGGAGCACTGGGGAGTGGAGGGACAGGTGGATGTGGTCTTCGGCACCCTCAGCAAGGCGCTGGGCGGAGTGGGCGGCTTTGTGGCCTCCACCCGGGAGGTCATCGACTACCTGCGCATCTTCGCCCGTCCCTACATGTTCTCCAGTGCCCTGCCCCCGGCGGTCACCGCCTCGGTGCTGGCTGCCCTGGACGTCATCGAAAACGAACCGGAACTGCGGGAGCAACTCTGGGACAACATCCGCCACCTGACTTCCCACCTGCGCTCGCTGGGATTCAACCTGGGTAACGCCCAAACCGCCATCGTCCCCCTCATCATCGGGGACGATTACAAGGTCAACGAAATGGCTCGCCGGCTGCACGAACGGGGCATCTTCGTCAATCCGGTGTTCTACCCGGCGGTGTCGCGGAAGCTCTCCCGCGTCCGCCTGAGCCTCATGGCTACCCACACCCGGGAGGACCTCGACCTCACCCTGGACGCCTGCGCCGATATCGGCCGCGAGCTGGGCGTCATCTGACGCCTGCACTCCCGCCCGATGCTGCACCACCGCCTGCTGCGCCGCCCGACGGCGCCCCGCCAGATGCTGCACCGGTGGGGGCTGAAGGCGTGGCTGTCTCCGGCCCAACGCGCTGCCTGGTGACCAGGCAGGCCACCACGGGGGCAATGACGGCGATCGGGCCCAGCCACAGGAGCTGGAGCAGGGCAGAGAAGTAAAGGAAGTTGGCCCGAAACGAGGGCAGGTACGGACCCAGGCGGTACCCGACGGCGAACAGGCCCAGGACAACTCCCAGGCCCAGGATCACATAGGGGCCCAGGATCGTTTTCTCCACCAGCCAGATCAGATGCTGTCGCCCGCTCCATCCCGCCGGCACCGTCTGCTGCACGGCGGTGCCCCGCCACAGGGCAGCGCCGATGACGATGGCCAGCGCCAGGTAGGCGGGGAGGCCGAAAAGGCGAAACATGGTGGGCAGCGATCCATCGGGAAACACGCTCAGGGAGTAGACGTCTCCGAACACCCAGCGGTAAAGCACATGGTAGAGGACCAGGTACGCCCCTCCCCAGGCCAGAATCTCCAGCAGGGGACGGCGTTTCTTCCAGGCCAGCAGTCCCAGGACTACCAGGGGCACCAGCAGGAAGGGCAGCCGCGGCCACCGGTGGGCCCACACCAGTCGCGACCGGGCGGCCATCATGGCGCCTTTCGCCTGGTCCATGCTCTTTTGGGCCAGCTCGAAGGCCTGCTGGTATTCGGAGGCCTGCAACCGGCTGCGGGCCTCCTCATAGGTGGCGCTCGCTTCGGCCAGCGGATCCGGGGTTTCGGGGCTGCCCAAGGAGGCGGTGGAGGACGGGGAAGACGAACTCCCCGCCGATGAGGGCTGCCCGAGCAGCTGGGCCACCGCGCCCACGTAAGCACGGGCCAGAGCGAGAGTCTCGGAGGCACCCTTGACCTCTTTATCGGCACGGACGTCATCGGGGACATCGAGCCCCGCCCAGAGCACATTGCCGAGGCGCTGGGCCGGAACGGGCAGGCCGAGCAGTGCGGCCGCCGTGGGCACGACGTCCGCCTGGCGGCCCGAAGGGATTTCGCCTTCCCGCACATGGGACCCCACCATGATCAGGGGAACGGTGGTAACTACCCGCTCCCAGCCCCCGTGGCCGCTGCCGCCCCGGTTGTTGCGGTCCAGCTGACCGTGGTCGGCGGTGACGATCAGCACGTCGTGACTCAGGTCCAGGCAGGAGACCAGGCCGGCGATCATGCCGTCCACCTGGCGGGCGGCCTCCAGGTATTGCTGGGACATGCCACCGCCGGATTCGTGCCCGGCCACGTCTACCGCGCTGAGATGCACGTATGTAAGATCGGCTTCCCGCGCCTCCAGGGATGACCGGGCGCGGGCATACAGCTCGTGGTCGGGGTATTCCCCTACCAGGGAGCGATCCACGACGGGGTTGACCTCACCCCAGTAGGTGTAGCCGAACAGGGCGGTGCGCAGGCCGGCGTTGCGGGCCACCGTGAAGATGGTATCCACCTTCACCTGTCCGGGGTGGCTGTTCATGGTCACCCCGTGGTACTCCTGCCAGGTCCCGGTGGAAAGGACGGCGTACCCGGGCTTGGAGAAGGAGGGTTGCCCGGTAGTGAGGGATGTCCAGGCTCCCCGGCCCCGCAGCGACTCCAGGAACGGCATCTGGCGGGAGACATCCACCCGCAGACCATCCACGACCACCACCACTACCCTTTGCGCCAGCCGGGCGCTGTTCTCGCCCGCGGCCAGGGGGCCAACATCGACCGGAGCATATGCGTCCAGGTCTCCCTGCAGACCGAGTGCCACCACGGCCGCACCCGCGGACGCTCCCAGCATCACCAGGGGCAAGACGACCAGGCCCAACCAGCGCCAGCTCCACCGCGCAGCCCTCTCTCCCACCATTAGATCCCTCCCACCCACAGGTTCGCCGTACCCCCCGGTCTTCCTGCCCCCCATTGGGTCGCCCCGCAGCCCCTCCCCTCCTCTCCTCCCCATCCGATGACCCCCCGGCGACTGCGCCCCCCGGCCTGCTCTGGCACCCACCGCCCATCCATGCACACGCAGGGAAGCGGGGGTGGCGCATGATTATGCAAGCAGGGTGCCATCGCTCCCGTGGTCACATGCACCCGGCCGGCCGGCAGGGACTGGAACGTAAGCGCGTCGGGCCAAGCTTGTGACGAGATCCCCAGGGCACTTGCTCTGCAACACCGCTGTAATTGTCCCCGCAAGCACTAATTTGGCAAATATTCCAGCTTGCCGCTATAATGGAAATGGCGCATGAGAAACCGCACACGTTCACGGGGGGCAACGATCATGGCAGAAACGGTGGGCTCCTTGCTGGTGGTCGGCGGCGGGATCGCCGGCATGCAGGCCGCCCTGGACCTGGCCGAGGGCGGCTACTTTGTCCACCTGGTCACGTCGGGGGCCAGCCTGGGGGGACGCATGGCCCAGCTCGACAAGACCTTTCCCACCAACGACTGCGCCATGTGCCTGCTGGGGCCCCGCATGACCGAGTGCCTCAACCATCCCAGCATCCAGATCCACACCCTCACCACCCTGCAGGATCTGGACGGGGAGCCCGGCCACTTCCGGGCCAGGCTGCTCCGCCGTCCCCGCTACGTGGACGAAGGGGAATGCACCGGCTGCGGCGACTGCACGGCGGTGTGCCCGGTGGAGGTACCCGACGAGTTCAACCTGGGGCTGAGCCGGCGGAAGGCCATCCACCGCCCCTTCCCCCAGGCGGTACCCAACAAGTTCCTCATCGACAAGCGGGGCAAATCCCCCTGCCAGCAGGCCTGCCCCTCGGGGGTCAACCCCCACGGGTACGTGGCCCTGGTCCGGCAGGGCAAGTACGTGGACGCGTGGCGGCTCATCCGCCGGGCCATACCCTTCCCCATCATCTGCGGGACGGTGTGCCACCACCCCTGCGAGACCGTGTGCCAGCGGGGCACGGTGGACGAGCCGGTGGCCAAGTCCCGCATCAAGCGCTTCGTGGGCGAGTACGTCCTCCGCCAGGTGGAGGAACTGGACCGCATCATCCGGGAAGACATGGATCCCCCGCGCCCGGAAAGGGTTGCGGTGGTGGGCTCCGGCCCCGCCGGGATGGCGTGCGCCTATCACCTGGCCCGCCGGGGCTACCCGGTCGCCGTGTACGAGGCGCTGCCCGTGCTGGGGGGTATGCTGCGGGTGGGCATCCCGCCCTACCGGCTCCCCAAGGAGATGCTGGACGCCGAGATCGACCTCATCCGCCGCATGGGAGTGGAGTTCCGCACCGGGGTGGCGGTGGGGCCCCAGCTACCGCTCGGGCAATTGTTCGACACGGGGTTCCGGGCCGTGTTCCTGGGCATCGGCGCCCACGAGCCCCTTTTCATCGGCCTGCCCGGGGAGAACCTGCCCGGCGTGTACCACGGCGTGACCTTCCTGCGCCTGGCCAACCTGGGCCAGCCCCTGCGGGTGGGGAAGCAGGTGGCGGTGATCGGCGGCGGCAACACCGCCATCGACGCCGCCCGCACCGCCCTGCGCCTGGGCGCCGAAGAGGTCACCGTATACTACCGCCGCTCCCCCGAGGAGATGACCGCCCTCCCCGAAGAGGTGGAGGAAGCCCGCGAGGAAGGGGTGCGCTTCGTGTTCCTGGCCAGCCCGGTGGCCGTGCTGGGCGATGGCCGCGCCCGCGCCCCCGAGGACGGCCACCGCGGCGAGCACGTGGGCGTCACCGGGTTGCGCCTGATCCGCAACCGCCTGGCAGACCCCGACGCCCGCGGCCGCCGGCGCCCGGTGCCCGTCCCCGGCTCGGAGCTCGAAGTGCCCTGCCAGACGGTGATCACCGCCGTCAGCCAGGCCCCCGACCAGGTGTTCCTGGCCGACTCCGGCCTCATCCGCACCCCGGTGGGTACCCTGGTGGTGGATCCGGTCACCCTGGCCACCAACCTGCCGGGCGTGTTCGCGGGCGGGGACGCCGTCACCGGCCCCGCCACCGTGATCGAGGCCATGGCCGCCGGCCGGGAGGCGGCGGAGTCCATCCACCGCTTCCTGCAGGGGGAGGACCTGCGGGCCGGGCGCAGCGCGCGTCCCCTCCTGGAGGAGATCGCGCACCTCGAATTCGACACCTCCGGCGTGCCCCGCCAGCGCCGGGTGCACCCGCGCAAGCTGGCTCCCGCCTCGCGGGTGAGGAGCTTCGCGGAGGTGGTGCTCCCCTACACCGAAGAGGAGGCCCGCCGGGAGGCCTCCCGCTGCCTGGACTGCGGGATCTGCTCGGAGTGCCTGCAGTGCGAATCGGCCTGCCAGAAGCAGGCCGTCCGCCACGGCGACGGACCCGCCACCGTGGAGCTGAAGGTGGGCGCGGTGGTGCTGGCCCCGGGATTCGACCTCATCGACGCCGCCACCGTTCCCGCGTATGGCCACGGCATCTACCGCAATGTGGTCAGCGGCCAGGAGCTGGAGCGGCTGCTCTCCGCCACCGGTCCCACCGGCGGCCACGTGGAGCGGCCCTCCGACGGCAAGGCGCCGCACCGGGTGGCCTTCATCCAGTGCGCCGGCTCGCGGGACGACAACCACGCCCCCTACTGCTCCTCGGTGTGCTGCATGTACGCCACCAAGCAGGCCATCATGGTGAAGGATCACCACCCCGACACCGAGATCACCGTCTTTTACGGCGACCTGCGGGCCGTGGGCAAGGGTTTCGACAAGTACCTGCTCTCGGCCCAGGAGCGGGGCGTGCGCTACCTGCCCACCATGATCTCCACCCTCAAGGAAGATCCCACCACCGGCAACCTGGTGATCAGGTACTGGCTGGACGGCCGCCTGCACCAGGAGGAGTTCGACCTGGTGGTGCTGGCCACCGCCGCCAGGCCCCCGGCCGCCGCAGGGGAGCTGGCCCGGGCCGCCGGCATCGCCCTCGACCGCCACGGCTTTGCCGCCGTCGATCCCCTGGCCCCCGTCAAGACCAGCAGGGAGGGAGTGTTTGCCGTGGGTGGCTTCACCGCTCCCCGCGACATCCCCGAGTCGGTGATGATGGCCAGCGCCGCGGCCGCGCAGGCCGGCGCCCTGCTCCGGGATGCCCGCGGCCAGATGATCAGGAAGAAGGAATACCCGCCCCCCCTCCCGGTGACCGGGCAGCCGCCCCGGGTGGGGGTGTTCGTCTGCCACTGCGGCACCAACATCGCCTCGGTGGTGGATGTGGAGGAGGTGGCCCGGGCCGCCGCCACCCTGCCGGAGGTAGTGCACGCCGAGGCCACCATGTACGCGTGCTCGCAGGCACACCTGGGCCGCATCCGCGAGCTCATCGCCGAGAAGGGGCTGAACCGGGTGGTGGTGGCTTCCTGCACCATCCGCACCCACCGCTCCCTCTTCCAGGAGACCCTGCGCGAGGCCGGCCTCAACCCCTTCCTGTTCGAGATGGCCAACATCCGCGAGCAGTGCTCCTGGGTGCACCGGGACGACCCCGCGGCGGCCACCGCCAAGGCCACCGACCTGGTGCGCATGGCGGTGGCCAAGGTGGCGCGGGCCGAGCCCCTCACCCTCTTCACGGTACCGGTGATCCCGCGCGCCCTGGTGGCGGGCGGCGGGCTGGCGGGGATGCAGGCCGCCCTCTCCCTGGCCGACCAGGGATTCCACACTTACCTGGTGGAACGGCAGCCCGAGCTGGGCGGCATGTTGCGGCGCCTGCACTCCACCCTGGAAACTGGGCCGGTGGCCCCCATCCTGGCCGACCTGCGCCGGCGCGTGACGGAGAATCCCCACATCGAGGTCTTCACCGGCAGCCACCTCCTGGAGTTCTCCGGCCACGCCGGTCACTACCGCAGCCTGATCCGCCTGCCCGACGGCTCGACCAGGGAGTTCGAGCACGGCGCCCTCATCCTGGCCACGGGCACCGAGGAGTACCGTCCCACCGAGTACCTGTACGGGGAGGATCCCCGTGTGCTCACCCGGCTGGAGTTCGAGGAACTGCTGGCGTCCCGGCCCGAGCAGGTCCGGGGCCTGGGTACGCTGGCCTTTATCGGCTGCGTGGGCTCCCGCACCACGGGCAGGCAGTACTGCAGCCGCACGTGCTGCTCCCAGACGGTGAAGAACGCCCTGCGCATCAAGGAACTGAACCCCGACGCCCAGGTCATCGTGCTCTACCGTGACATGCGCACCTATGGCACCCGCGAGCTGTACTACCGGGAAGCCCGCCGCCGCGGCGTGTCCTTCCTGCGTTACCGGGCCGAGGAGCCGCCGCGGGTCGGCATCACCGGTGCAGGCGACCTCCTGCTCGCCGCCACCGACGTGCAGAGCGGCCGCCGCATCACCGTCCACCCCGACCTGGTGGTCCTCTCCACGGCGGCCGTGCCCGCCGACGGGGTGGCGCACCTCGCTTCCCTGCTCAAAGTCCCCCTCGATGAGCACGGCTTCTTCCTGGAACTGCACCCCAAGATGAGCCCCATGGACCTGCCCTCCAACGGTATCTACGTGTGCGGTGCCGCCCACGCTCCCAAGGCCATCTCGGAGACCATCTTCCAGGCCCAGGGTGCCGCAGCACGGGCTGCCTCGCTCCTGGCGAAGGAAGAGTTGCTGGCCGGTGGCATCGTGGCCACCGTCACCGAGGACAAGTGCGCCGCCTGCCTGACCTGCGTACGGGTCTGCCCCTACCGGGTGCCCTTCATCAACCAGCGCAACGTGGCCCAGATCGACCCCGTGCAGTGCCGGGGTTGCGGCACCTGCGCCGCCGAGTGCCCGGCTGCCGCCATCACCCTGCCCGGCTACCACAAGGACCAGCTGGCGGCCATGCTCACCGGCCTCTTCGCCGAAAGCCGGAGGCCGAACTTGTCAAGCGGTTGATCAGGGAACGCTGTTTGGCAGGATACCCGGGCTAAGGCTTACCAGTATAGCTAAACTGGCCTGCACTGCACCCGGCAGGCGAGCGGCCCGAGTAGCCTGATCGCCGCGCAAAGACAAACGACAGCCAGGGCGATGAGGAAGACCCCCAGGACCACCAGTACGTCCCGGTAGGCCCTGGCGGACAGGTAGCGTACGCCCCGGGCCACCCCCAGCGAGAGCAGGCCCAGCCAGAGGATATCCGAAGATATGTGACCCAGGTAAAAGGCGGCCAGGCTGGCCGGTCGCGTACCGCCCCACAGCCCCAGGTAGGTGGTACCGATGGTGGCCCACCACAGCGACCAGTAGGGGTTGGCCAGGCTGACCACTATCCCCTTCGCCATCGCCCCCGCCGGAAGAGCCATCACTTCGCCTGGCACTGCCAGTAGGCGACGGGGCTGACCCGCGGGCTGACGCGTCTCCGGGGGGGCAGGCGCCGCCGTAGTGACGGAAGCCTTGGCGGAAAGGCCCACCGAGGCGGCGGCGACGGCCGGGGCGCTCCTGACGGTGCCCCAGCCCATCCAGGCGAGCACCACGGCCCCTACCAGGCCAACTCCGCCCGCCACCGCGGGCTGGCCCAGCACCTGCCCCAGTCCCAGGGCCAGGGCTATGACCGTCACCAGTTCCAGCAGGCTGTGCCCCAGCGCCACCGCCAGGCCGGCACCGGCCCCCCGGCGGCTCGATTGCTCCATGGCCAGGGTGGTGAGCGGCCCCGGCATGAGGGCCCCCGACAGCCCGACCAGGAATGAGCTCAGCATGATCCCGAAGAGACTCAGTGTACTAACCCCCTACTTGCCGTAACCCGGGTTGGATGAGGCTAGGGTGGGCGCCACACGGTGATGCCGGCTCACCCAAGGGGTCAGGCGAGGCCGAGTTCGAATTCGTGATGGAGGGCGGTCACCGCCCGCTCCATGTCGGCGGCGTCGATCAGGCAGGAGATCCGGATCTCCGAAGTGGATATGACCTGGATGTTGATGCCATTCCGGGCCAGGGCCCCGAACATGCGGGCCGCCACCCCGGGGTGGGTAGCCATTCCCGACCCCACGATGGACACCTTCCCCACACCGGCATCGTAGACGCAGCCGCCCGCCCCCAGTTCCCGGCCCACCGCCTGCACGATCTCCATAGCCTGCATGAGGTCGGAGCGGGCCACCGTGAAGAGGACATCAGTGGACGCTTCGTGGCGGGTACTCTGCACGATCATGTCCACGTTGATGCCCGCTTCGGCCAGGGCGCTGAAGATGCGGTGAGCCACCCCGGGCCGGTCGGGAACCGAGAGGATGGTGACGCGGGCCACGTCTGGGTCATGCACCACGCCCACCACCGGTCTTGCGTTTTCCACGGCCGGGACCTCCTTCACCAGAGTACCGGGTTCGTCCGAGAAGCTGGAGCGAAGGTGGATGAACACCCGCTGCTGGCTGGCGATTTCCACGGCCCGCGCCTGCAGCACGCGGGCACCCACGTAGGCCAGCTCCATCATTTCCTCGTAGGAGATCACGGGGAGCTTGCGGGCGTGGCGCACCACACGGGGGTCGGCGGTATAGACGCCGTCTACATCGGTACAGATGTCGCATACCGGCGCTCCCAGGGCGGCGGCCAGCGCCACTGCAGTGGCGTCGGACCCGCCCCGGCCCAGGGTGGTGATGTCGTCGCCCGGGCCGACTCCCTGGAACCCGGCCACCACCACGATATTGCCACGGGCCAGCTCCTCGCGGATGCGGGCGGGATCTACCCTCAGGATGCGAGCGCGGGTGAATCCCCCGTCGGTGATGATCCCCCCCTGGGCACCGGTGAGGGCGACGGCCCGATATCCCAGAGAGTTGACCGCCAGGGCCAGCAGGGCGCTGGAGACCTGCTCGCCGGTGGCCAGCAACATGTCCAGCTCCCGCCGGGAGGGACGCTCGGTCAACTGCCGCGCCATCTCCAGCAACTCGTCGGTGGCGTCACCCATGGCCGATACCACCGCCACCACGTCGTGACCCTCGTCCCGCGCCCGCGCCAGGCGGGCAGCCACGTGGCGGATGCGCGCGATGTCCGCCACCGATGTACCGCCGTACTTCTGCACTACCACCGCCAACCCGAAGTCCCCCTCGTCCTACCCGGCATCAGCGGCAGCGGACGGTGGCCAGGGCGCCCCAATCGGTGGGGCGGGCCACCATCCAGGCACTGGACAGCCCATGGCGGGCCAGGGCCGCCTGCACCGCTTCCACTATGGGGCGGTAGTCCCCCACGGCAAAGGCCAAGAGGCCGGGACCGGCCCCGCTGAGGGCCGCTCCCAGGGCGCCCGCCCGCTCCGCCGCCCGCAGGCCGTCCTCCAGCCCGGGCACCAGCGGTGCCCGGTAGGGCTGATGGAGGCGGTCGCGCATGGCCTCCCGCAGGAGGTCGTACCGCCTCCCCGACAACGCAGCCACCAGCAGGGCGACCCGGCCCACGTTGAACACGGCGTCCCGGAAGGGAACAGTTTCCGGTAGCACCCGGCGGGCCTCCCTGGTGGGCACCTCGATCTCCGGGATGACCAGGACGGCCTGCAGTTCCGAGGGGGCCTCCAGCCGCACCCAGCGGACACCCTCCGGGCTGAGGCAACTCACCACCAGGCCACCCCAGAGGGCAGGGGCCACGTTGTCAGGGTGTCCCTCCAGTTCGGTGGCCAGGGCCAGGAGCCCCTCGGGCGGCCAGGGCTCGCCCAGGAGGGAGTTGGCCACCACCACCCCCGCCACGATGGCCGCCGCCGACGAACCCATCCCGCATCCCGCCGGGATGCGGTTGGTCAGCCGCAGGGACAGGGGAGGCAGGGCCGATCCCGCCGCGGCGAAGGCGTGCCGAATAGCACGCAGGACCAGGTTGTCCGCCAGAGGGAGGTGGCGGGCCTCGCCCACCATGTCTACCCGGACATCGCCCCCACCGGTCTCGACCTCGACCACGTTGAAGAGGTCCAGGGCCAGGCCCAGGGTGTCGAATCCGGGGCCCAGGTTGGCCACGCTTGCCGGTACGGACACCCGCACCCGCCCGACCACGCCCCTCACCCCTCCGCCATCGCCCCATCCGCTGACCGGTGCGCCCGCCCACCCGTGGCCCCACCCATGGCGGCACCCTGCCCGCCGCCGGCCAGCGCGGCGCGGATGGCCTCCGCCAGGGCATCTACCCGAGCGGGCAGCACGGGGACGCCCGGCCCCTGCGGCCCCCCGGCCTGCGCGCCGGCCGCGGCCGAGTCGGGGTCCTTGAGGCCGTGGCCGGTGAGCACGCACACCGCCCGATCCCCCGGGCCGAAGAAACCCCGCCCGGCCAGCTGGGCCACGCCCGCCACGGAAGCGCAGGAGGCGGGCTCGGCGAAGATCCCCTCCCGCGAGGCCAGCAGCCGGTAAGCGGCCATGATCTCCCCGTCCTGCACCTTCTCGAACAGGCCCCCCGACCCGGCCACCGCCTCCACGGCGCCCTGCCAGCTCGCCGGGTTGCCGATGCGGATGGCGGTGGCCACCGTACGCGGATTGGGCACCGGGCGACCCTCCACCAGCGGTGCCGCCCCGGCCGCCTGGAAGCCCAGCATACGGGGCAGGCGCGCACACCTCCCCGCGTCGCGGTACTCCCGGAACCCCTTCCAGTAGGCGGTGATGTTGCCGGCGTTGCCCACCGGGATGGCCAGGTAAGCCGGGGCGTCCCCGAGGGAATCGCAGATCTCGAAGGCCCCCGTCTTCTGCCCCTCGATGCGGTGGGGGTTCACCGAGTTCACCAGGGTGACGGGGAGGGTGGTGGCCAGTTCCCGAACTGCCGCCAGGGCGGCATCGAAATCCCCCTCGATCTCGAGTACCTTCGCCCCGTGGGCCAGGGCCTGGGCCAGCTTGCCCCGGGCCACGGCCCCCCGCGGCAGCACCACCAGGCAGGCCAGGCCCGCCCGTGCGGCGTAAGCAGCGGCCGATGCCGCCGTGTTGCCGGTGGAGGCGCAGATGACCGCATGGGCACCGCCCTCCACCGCCAGGCTCACCGCCACCGTCATCCCGCGGTCCTTGAAGGACCCGGTGGGGTTGGCCCCCTCGTACTTGAAATAGAGGTCGAGGCCCCAGCGCGGGCCGAGTTCCCGCGAAGGGATGAGGGGGGTATCCCCCTCGCCCAGCGTAACGACGGGCGTAGCCGGTCCCACCGGCAGGAACTCGCTATAACGCGCAATCAGTCCCCTGTTGGTCATGGCTCCTTCAACTCCGTCTATCCATTTCCGCCGGGCCTCGCTGCTCATCTTCCCAGGACGGCCATGAGGCCCGCCACCTGCGCCACCACCGGGAGCCGGCCGATTTCTTCCACCGCCGCCTCCAGTGGTCCCCAGGGCGAAGCGTGGGTGATGAACAGCACCGGCACCGGACCCTCCCCGCGCGCCTTCTGCAGGGCCTCGGCGATGCTCACCTGGTGGGCGGCCAGGCAGCCCGCCACCTGGGCGAGCACGCCCGGGCGATCGGCCACCTCCAGGTGCAGGTAGGCACCCGTCACGCATCGGCGGGGGGGAACCACCTCCACCTGCTCCCGGCAGGTGCAGTAGGCACCATCCCGGGCCCCCACCGCGGCGCGGCGGGCGATCTCCAGCATGTCACCCACCACCGCCGTGGCGGTAGCGTCGCCGCCGGCCCCCGGCCCCTGGAACACCAGGTCCCCGCACCTCTCCCCGCGCACCAGGAGGGCATTGGTCACCCCGCCCACGCCGGCCAGGGGATGGGAGACAGGCAGGAAAGTGGGCCGCACGTGGGCCTCGATCCCCGCTTCCGCGCGCCGGGCCAGAGCCAGCAGCTTGAGGCGATACCCCATCTCCCGCCCCCAGCGCAGATCCTCCCTGCTCACCATCTGGATGCCATGGGTGCCCACCTGCTCGGGCCGCACCCGGGCGGAGAAGGCGATGGAGGCCAGGATGGCCAGCTTGCAGGCGGCATCGGAGCCGTCCAGGTCCCGGGTGGGATCGGGCTCGGCATAGCCGCGCTCCTGGGCCATCCTCACCGCCACCTTCAGGTCGCAGCCCTGTTCCATCAGCCCCAGCACGTAGTTGGACGTGCCGTTGACGATGCCGGCGATCTCGGTGATCCGATCTCCGGCCAGGGAGTCCTTCAAGGCACGGACGATAGGGATGGCAGCGGCCACGCAGGCCTCGAACCGCAGGGGTACACCCACCTCTGCCGCCGCCTCCAGCAGGTCCTTGCCCCGGTGGGCGATGGCCTCCTTGTTAGCGGTGACCACCGGCTTACCCGCCCGCAGCGCTCGCAGCATGTAAGAGGTGGCGGGCTCCACCCCGCCCATCACCTCCACCACCAGATCGATGGCGGGATCTTCCACCACGCGGGCCGGATCGGCGGTGAGATCCAGGTCCACCGGCACCGCCCGGGGGCGGGCAGCATCCCGTACCAGCGCCCGCACGGGTTCCAGTGCCCAACCGGCGGCGCCCAGCCGTTCCCCCTCCTCATGGAGCAACCGCACCACGGCCTGGCCCACGGTCCCCAGGCCCAGGAACCCGATCCGCATCCCTCTCCCCCCACCAGCCCCTGGCGGCCCACTCGGTATGATGGGGCCTACATAATAATGCGGTGGCTATTCGCCACCAGCCGGTTCAATCCCTGCTGGCCCCGGCCCGGGGTGCGGCACTCGCCCCCGCCTGCTGGCCCCGGCCCTGGCTGCAGCGTTAGTCTCCGCGTGCAATCCCTGGCCCCGGATGTGGCGGTCGCGTCGCCTCTCCTGGCGGCTCAGCCGACGAACGTTACGACTTCTTCCATCCTGGAAAGGGGCTCGCCACGCACGTAGTGGTCACGGAAGAGTGCCCGTTCCACACAGCCAAACAGGGCGGCGAAGGCCTCGAGAAGGGGGTACAGGGAGACGTCCCTGATCCTGGCTTCGAAGGTCACCTTCACCGCCCTCACCATGTGGAGCACTTGACGTAACGGCCGTTACCTGCTATCTTGATGTAGCGGCCGTTACGGGAGGTGAACTGTGCCGGAGCCTCAAAGGTGGTTGCTGCTCGTGTACAAGATACCGCCTGAGCCATCCCGGTACCGGGTGGCCATCTGGCGCCGGCTCAAGGGGGCAGGTGCAGTCTACCTGCAGAACTCCGTCTGCGTCCTGCCGGAATCCCCCGCCCACCGCAGCCTCTTTGCTGCCGTTGCCCGGGAAATCGAAGAGGCGGGCGGGGAAAGTGTGATGTTGCTGGCGGAAGCGCCTGGGAGCACCGAGGAGCAAAAGGTCGTGGCGCGGTTCAAAGCCGAACGGGACATCGAGTACGCCGAGTTCCTGGAACAGTGCGCCGCCTTCCTGGAGGAGATACGGTACGAGACCGGGCGCCGCAACTTCACCTTCGCCGAACTGGAGGAAAACGAGGAGGGGCTGAAGCGGCTGGAAAGCTGGCTGGCCAGGATCGGGCAGCGCGACCTCTTCGGTGCGGGGAAAGCGGAAGAGGCACAGGCCCGCCTGCGCGATTGCCGGGAAGCGCTCGAGGGGTTTGCAGCCAGGATCTTCGCCGCCAGCGAGGGCGGCCAGCCATGAAGGGGAAACTGCAGAGTGAAGGGGGGAACCGGGGGGTGAATGATAACGGATTGCGGCGGAGGAACGCATTCAGGCTCATCGTTCTCATGGGGGTAGTGAGCCTGTTTGCCGACGTTACGTACGAGGGGGCCCGCAGCGTAACCGGCCCCTATCTCTCATTTCTGGGAGCCAGCGCCGCCGCAGTGGGGTTCGTGGGAGGCCTGGGGGAACTGGTCGGATACGGCCTGCGCCTGTTCTCGGGCTACCTGGCCGACCGCACCCGGCGGTACTGGATGATCGCCATCCTGGGGTACGGTGTGAACATGCTGGCCGTCCCTCTGCTGGCGCTGGCGGGAAGATGGGAAGTGGCGGCCCTGCTCATCGTGGCGGAACGCCTGGGCAAGGCCATCCGCACGCCCTCGCGGGACGCCATCCTCTCCCATGCCAGCCGTCAGGTGGGAAGCGGTGTAGGATTCGGCCTGCACGAACTGCTGGACCAAGTCGGGGCCCTGACCGGACCGCTGATAGTAGCGGGCGTGCTCTACCTGCGCGGCGGCCGCTACCAGCCCGCCTTTGCCGTACTCCTGGCCCCGGCCCTGACGGCCCTGCTGTTGCTGGCCATTTCCCGACTCCTCTACCCCAGGCCCGAGGCACTGGAAGGTTCACCCGTAGAGACATTGCCGCAGCCTGACGAGGGGAAGCTGCCCCGGGTCTTCTGGATGTACACCCTGTTCACGGCCGCCAGCATCGGTGGCTTCGCCCACTTCCAGCTGGTCTCCTACCACTTCAAGGTCCGGGGCGTGGTACCGGACCCCCAGATCCCCATCCTCTTCGCACTGGCCATGGGCGTGGACGCCCTGGTGGCCCTGCCCGTGGGGCACCTGTTCGACCGGAAGGGCCTCCTCACCCTGGCCGTCCTGCCCGCGCTCACCGTGCCCATCCCTTTCCTGGTCTTCTCCCGGTCCTACCACCTGGCCATCCCGGGGGTGGTACTGTGGGGAGCAGCCATGGCCGTGCAGGAAACCATCATGCGCGCTGCCATCGCCGAGCTGATCCCGTCCGCGCGGCGAGGCATGGCCTACGGGATCTTCAACACCGTCTACGGAGTGGCCTGGTTCGCGGGCAGCGCCGCCATGGGCGTCCTCTACGAGCTGGGCGTCCCCTACGTGATCCTCTTCGCGCTGCTGGTGGAGCTTGCCTCCGTGCCCCTCATCTTCCTGGTGGCCAGGTCGGCAAAGACAGCGGCTGCACCTTAGGCGGGCAGGGTCCGCAGAGGCGAACCACCGCGGCCCTGCCGGGTACCCGCCCCAAGGGGTCCTAATGAAATTCTAATTCAGGTGTGCAAGAATGAGGTACAGGCCGGGAAGCGGAGGGTAAGGTTCTTGCGACTGCTGGTCGTGGAAGACGAGCCCAGGATCGCAGCCTTCCTCAGGCAGGGTCTCACGGAAGAAGGGTATGCGGTAGACGTGGCCAAGGACGGCGAGCAGGCCGTCGAGTTTGCCCTCTCCGCCCCGTACGACGCCATCGTCCTCGACATCCTGCTGCCCAAGAAGGACGGCTTCGACGTCTGCGCGGACTTGCGGCGTCGCGGCATACGGACCCCCATCCTCATGCTCACCGCCCGGGGTGCCGTAGACGACCGGGTGCGAGGCCTGGACACGGGGGCAGACGACTACCTGATGAAGCCCTTCGCCTTCCCCGAGCTCCTGGCCCGCCTGCGGGCTCTCCTCAGGCGTCCCGCAGCCAGCCTTCCCACCCGCCTGCAGGTGGGGGATCTCGTCCTCGACCCCGTTACCCGGCGCGTGGAAAGGGCGGGCAGGTCCATCGAACTGACTCACCGGGAATTCTCGCTGCTGGAGCTCTTCATGCGCCACCCCGGACAGGTACTGAGCCGCACCCAGATCGCGGAACACGTCTGGAACTTCAACTTCTACCACCAGTCCAACGTGGTGGACGTCTACGTGCGCTACCTCCGCCAGAAGATAGACGAGGCCTTCCAGCCCAGGCTCATCCATACTGTCCGCGGCGTGGGCTACAAGATGGAGGGCTCCACCAGATGAGCAGTCTCCCCATCCGGCTGCGTCTCACTCTGTGGTACACCCTGATCCTCGCGCTGGCACTGCTCTGTTTCGGACTTTTCCTCTACTTCACCACCGCCCGTGCCCTGCACACCCAGGTCGACACCTCCCTCCAGCTGGTGGCGAGCCAGGCAGTAGCCAACCTCCAGGACGAAGACGGTAGGCCCGCGCTCCAGAACTCGGACGAGCCCGGTCCCCTGCCCGCTCTCCTGGCCGCGCGGGGCTATGTCATTCGCCTGCTCGCGGACACGGGAGAGGTCCTGGACGGCACCGGAGAATACCGCCGGCTGCCTGTTGTCGTCCCCGCACCGGGCCTCGCCACCTGTATGGCAGCCGGCGAACCGTGGCGCCTGTACACCACCGCCCTGACATACCTGCCCGACCACGAGGGTCCCTCTGAGGGGTCGGCGTCGGCGGGGACGGGCGCAGGCGTCCGCACTTACCTGCAGGTGGCCCAGTCGCTGGCGGGCGTGCGGGAAGCGGAGGGGCAAATGCGCCTTCTCCTCGCCTTTGCCATACCGGTGGCTGTGATCCTGGCCGCCGCCGGGGGCGCCTTCCTGGCCGACCGCGCCCTGCGCCCCATCGACCGCATCACCAGGGAAGCCCGCCGCGTCGGGGCTGAGGACCTGGGCCGCCGCCTCAACCTCAAGCTACCCGACGACGAGGTGGGACGCCTGGCACGCACCTTCGACGAGATGCTGGCCCGCCTGGACAAAGCCTTCCGGCGGGAACGGCAATTCACCTCGGACGCCGCCCACGAACTGCGCACCCCCCTCACCGTTCTCAAAGGTGCCATCGGGGTGGCCCTCCACCGCCCCCGCACCGCCGCCCAGTACCGCGAGGTCCTGCGCAACCTGGAAGCAGAGGTCGACCGCCTGATCGCCCTCGCCGAGGACCTGCTCACCCTGGCCCGCAGCGAGAGCACCGCTCCCGGGGACCAGGGCTCCACTGCCGACCTGGCGCAGGTTGCCGCCCTGGCCGTAGAACGGCTGCGGTCCTTCGCCACCGCCAGGGGCGTGTTCCTCGAGCTTGATATGCCTGTTCCCCTTCCGGTTGCGGGCGACCCCGACCGGCTGGGCCGTGCCATTTACAACCTGGTTCACAACGGCGTCAAGTACACCACCGCCGGTGGACACGTGCGCGTGTCCGGACAGATCCTCGCCCGTCCCCAGGGTACCAACACTCCGCTCGTTGCCCCATCGACCGCGCACGCCACGGCCGAGGTGCGGGTGGCGGACGACGGCCCGGGCATCTCCCCCGAGGACCTCCCTCACGTTTTCGACCGCTTCTTCCGGGCGGACCGGGCCCGTACCCGGACAGGGAGCGAGGAACCCGCGTCCGGGGCAGGAGCCGGACTCGGCCTCACCATCGCCCGCTCCATCGCGGGGGCCCACGGTGGCGACATCGCTGCCACCAGCACTCCCGGCGGGGGCAGCACCTTCGTTTTGCGCTTGCCTCTCGCCCCCCACCCCTGAGGCCCCTACCCGCAGCCACCGGTGGTACCGGGTTCCACCGCACGGCCGGGCGCACAACCAGCCCGCCCCCGGGCTCCCGGGGGCGGGCTGCTCTCTCCGCTCCTTGCCTCTGCCGCCGGGCGGAGCGGACATGCTGGAACGGACGGCTACGGCATCATCACCGGGTAACTCCGCGGTCTACCGGGTCCCGCCGGCCTCCGCTTCCTCCGCTCCTGCGGCCGTCTCCCGCTGGTCGTCCGCACCGGCCTGCTCGGTATGGAGCACCTTCCCGGTGCCGGCGTCGACCTTCACGTCAGCGCCGTTGCTCAACTCCACGCTGTACACCAGGTAGCCGTTCTCGTTGTCCAGTTCGACCTTGACCGCCGTGGTCCCAGGATTCGCCGCCATCGCTACCGCCTTAGCCTGGTCCACCGTGACGGTGGCCAGCTTGCTGAGATCCGCCGGCTCGGGGTGGCCCACCTTCACTGAGCCGGTGTAAGCCGGCTGGGCCTGGTCCGGGCCGACATCCTGGCTGCCGTCCTCCACCTGCGTCCCCGACTGCTCCTCTACCTGCTCCTCGACCTGGTCGGTGTCGGGAGCCTTGGCCGCCACCTCCTTGTCCTCCTCGGCCCCCTGGGCAGCGCCTGACGCCTGCGTCAGTGCGGCCGGGGCGGAGGCAGCCGACGGCCCCTGGGCATGGGTTGCCACCGCCACGCCCAGGATACCGACCAGCAGCACGGCCGCCGTCAGCATCCCCAGCATCCTCTTCTTCACGCCACATCCCTCCCCGTTGGGTCGCGGGCACCATCTGGGGTGCCATCCCGCGCCTATTATCAGCACCGGGGATGAAGACAGAGTGAGAAAGACATGAGACTTTTCTCACGCAGGCCGGAGCAGGAAAGAACTCCGGGGGAGGAGAAGCATAACCGCAAACGCGGACAGCGATGGGGCCCGCTTTCGTTGCCTCCGGGCAACTGATGGCTCCTGGCAGCAGCCGGGAGCCGTTTTCGTTCTAAAACGTACAGGTGGTGTGGAAAAGTGGAGGTAACGGTGGAAACGACCGAGGAAGTCGCCGCGTGGTACGAAACCCTGCCGTCCGCACAAAGGGCGCAGGCCCTGGACGTGGGCCTCGGGGTACTGGCCCGTGGCCATGACGGCCCCGTCAGGTTGCAGGATCTGTCTCTTGCCGAGGCCTACGTGGAGGCATTCGGAGAATACACGCTGCTGGCGGTGAGCCACGCCCGCGCCGACAGCAAGCTCGGGGAGCTCGAGCAGGAAGAGGACCGGTTACACGCCCGGCTTGCCCGGCTGCGGGCCAGCGTCGCGGGCACTCCCCCGTCGGCGGCCCCGTCCGCACCTGCGCCTTCTCCAACCCCAACCACCGCTACGACGCAGGCGACCCCCGCGACCCCCTCACCGCCGTCGCGCCTGCGGGTTCCGACCCGAAAAGTCGACGTCTGCCTCAGCCCCGGGCAGGTGGCGCTGCTGGAGAGCCTGGCCGGCGAGACCCGCGCAGACCCCGGCGAAACCGGAAGATTGCTCGCTCAGGCCCTGGCGTACGGCTGCGCAGCTTCCGTCGTCTCCGGGTTGGATGGGTATAGCGAGGGGCTGGCCCGCCTGATCAGTCGCGTGCGCGGTCGTGCTGCCGCCCTGAACTACGAATTGTGGGCCAGGCAGTACGACAGCCGCGTGGTGCAGCTTCACATCAACGCCCTGCGGGCCGAGATATCCTTCTTCGCTGAGGTCAGCGGACGAACAGCCAGGCCAGCACCAGGGTGATGGTGGAAAGGAGCTTCACCAGCACGTGCAGGCTGGGGCCGGCCGTGTCCTTGAAGGGATCGCCCACCGTATCCCCCACCACGGCCGCCTTGTGGGGCTCCGATCCCTTGCCGCCCAGGCTCCCGGCCTCGATGAACTTCTTGGCGTTATCCCAGGCCGCTCCCCCGTTGTTCAGGAAGAGGGCGATCAACACTCCGGCAATGGTCGCGATCATCAGGAAGGCCGCCGCCGCCTCCGCCTTCAGGATGGCCCCTACCAGGACGGGGACCACCACCACGACCAGTCCCGGCAGCACCATCTGCTTGAGGGCACCCACGGTCACGATGTCTACACAGCGGCCATACTCGGGCCGGGCGGTTCCCGCCATGATCCCCGGGATTTCCCGGAACTGCCGCCGGACTTCCTGGATGACCACCTGTGCCGCCCGCCCCACCGCCCGGATGGCAGTGGAAGTGAAGAGCAGCACCAGCATGGCCCCGATGAACGCCCCCACGAACACCCGCGGTTGCCCGATGTCGATGGGATAGGGCTGCTCCGGCGTCATCCCCAGGAGGTGCTTGACCTCGTCAACGTAGGCCGAGAACAGGAGGAAGGCGGCCAGGGCGGCCGAACCCACCGCATAGCCCTTGGTGAGAGCCTTGGTGGTGTTCCCGCTGGCATCGAGCAACTCAGTGCGCCGCCGTGCCCCCTCGGCAGCACCGCTCATCTCCACGATGCCGCCCGCGTTATCGCAGATGGGTCCGTAGGTGTCCATGGCCAGCACGTAGGCAACCGTCGAGAGCATGCCCATGGTGGCCACGGCGGTCCCGTAGAGACCGCCCCCAGGCATGGCCAGGTAACCCAATCCGTAGGCAGCCAGGATGGCAGCCGACATAACCACCGTGGGGATGGCCACGCTCTCGAACCCCGCTGACACCCCCGCGATGATGTTGGTGGCCGGTCCCGTCACCGAAGCCTGTGCGATCTCCCTCACCGGACGGTAGCGATACTCGGTGTAATACTGGGTGGTCCACAGAAAGATGTAGCTGGTGACCACCCCCACCAGGGCGGCCCCGAAGAAATAGAGCGGGTTAACCCTGCCATCCCCGGCCAGCATGGTGCGGGTAACGAAGAAAAGGCCAACCGCGGCCAGCACCGCCGTGACCAGAAATCCCCGGTTGAGGGCATCCATGGGCGGCTCGTCATCCCGGCGCACCCGCACCGTCATGATGCCCACGATGGAGGCCAGCAGGCCTACCGCCCGCGCCACCAGCGGGAACAGGATGCCGCCCACCCCGAACACGGGGAAGAGGGCGATGCCCAGGATCATGGCCCCGATGTTCTCGGCGGCCGTCGATTCGAACAGATCGGCACCGCGACCGGCGCAGTCCCCCACGTTGTCGCCCACCAGGTCGGCAATCACCGCCGGGTTGCGGGGGTCGTCCTCGGGGATGCCCGCCTCGATCTTCCCCACCAGGTCTGCCCCCACGTCTGCCGCCTTGGTGTATATGCCCCCGCCCAGCTGAGCAAACAGCGCCACGAAGCTCGCCCCAAAGCCAAATCCCACAATGAGCAACGGCGTCTCCTGGGGCCGCACGGCGCCACCATAGGCGTAAAAGATACCCGTAACGCCGAGCAGGCTCAACGTGGTGACGGCCAGGCCCGTGATGGCCCCGCCCCGGAACGCTATGCGCAGGGCATCGTTCAACGACCGCCGGGCCGCTGCCGCCGTGCGCAGGTTGGCGGTCACGGCGGTGTACATGCCTATGTAGCCGGACAGGGCCGAGGCCAGCGCCCCGGTCAGGAAGGCAACCCCCGTATGCCACCCCTCGGGGGGCCGGATGGCGATGGCGAGCACCGCCGCTACCGCGATGGCCAGCCCGGCGATGGTACGGTACTGCCGGCTGAGGAAGGCCAGAGCCCCCTCCCGAATGGCCCCCGCTATGGCCTGCATCTTCTCATCTCCGGCCGGCTGCCTCACCACGTAACGCACCAGATAGGCACTGGCCACCGCCGCCACCGCACCAGCAACGGGCACGAGCAATATGGGTCCTCCCATCTCACCTGTCACCTCCCGGCAAATGAAAACAGCCCCTGACCCCACCAGGTAGGAGCTATCAGCGCGGCACGCACTTCGGGCGAGCTCCATCGCCGTCAACAGCCAGTATATCCATGCGACTTGGGCCCGTCAATCGCGGCGAGAACAGGCGCCTGCCGCCGGGGGCTCTCCTCGCAGGTGGGCACGTGAGGAGATGGCACGAATCCGGGCTCCTGGGGAGGCTGACGGTGCCCCTCCCCTCTTACCTCCCGTTACCTCCCGCCTCCCGCAGACGCATTGACATCCGGCGCCGCACCTGTATACTGTGGTGGCAGCAGGCGATGGAGCTCGCCTTCTAACCGCGCGGGGACGCTGATGGCTCCTACCGGCAAGCAAAGGGGGTAGGAGCCGTTGCTCTGTTCCGACGACTTGAGTGAACCGACGTGCCTCCCAAATGCCGTCAACGCACCTCACGCCGGCGGAGGAGGACAGGTTCAGGGCGCCGACCGCTACGTGAGCGCGCTCATCGGGGCCCTCCGGCACCCGGAACCGGACACGAGACAGTTTGCCGCCTGGATGCTGGGGCGAAAGAAGGCTGCGCAGGCGGTGCCAGCCCTGCTGGCCGCTATCGCCCGCTTCCGCGAAAGCGACCGCTATTTCGTTGCCACGGCGGTGCAGGCGCTGGGTGCCATCGGAAACCCGGGCGCCATACCCCTGCTGGCCGACCTGCTGGACGCCTCCTACCTGGTAGTCAGGCTGGCGGCGGTTGAGGCGCTTGCCCGCATCGGCACACCGGACGCCCGCGAAGCACTGGGGCGAGCCCCGACCGACCCCAGTTCCGCCGTGCGGGAAGCCGCAGCCCAATTCCTGCAGGCCGGCACGACCGACCCCACGCCCAACCCAAATCGGGGAAGTACAGAAGAATAATCGACGCAAGTGAGGTGGCAATGAGTGGAAGCAACCTGGTTCTCAGCAGCGACCTGGATGTGGCTGGCGCTCGGCGCAGGGGTGCTTGCCCGCCTGTCAGGCGTATCTGTGCCCCTGGTGGAGATAGGAGCGGGGGTGCTGGCAGGGAACCTCCTGTCTCTCGACCCTCCCCAATGGCTGGAGTTTCTGGCGGGATTCGGCAGCATTATGCTCACGTTCCTGGCGGGGGCGGAAGTGGATCCGGCGGTGCTCCGGAGCAAGGCCAAAGAAAGTGTCTCCATAGGGATGGCGTCGTTTCTGGCCCCGTTCCTGGGGGCGATGTTTTGCGCCCGCTACGTGACCGGCTGGGACGCACAAGCCGCCCAGATCGCGGGCATTGCCCTCTCCACCACCTCTGTGGCGGTGGTATATGCGGTCATGGTGGAAACCGGGCTGAACCGGACCGAGATCGGTAAGAACATACTGGCCGCCTGCTTCGTGACAGACCTGGGGACGGTTGTGGCCCTGGGGGCGTTCTTCGCCCGCTCGGATTGGAAACTCCTCACCTTCGCGACCGTTACCGCGGCTTCGCTGGCAGTGGTCGGCCGCCTATCCCCCAGGTTATTCTGCCACTTCCGCAACCACGTGGCCGAACTCGAGGGCAAGATGGTGGCCGCTACCCTGTTCACCCTGGGCGGGCTGGCGCTGGCAGCAGGTAGCGAGGCCGTCCTGCCGGCTTACCTTCTCGGCCTGGCCATGGCCGGCACCCTGGGCGAGCACCCCCACCTCCTTCACAAGCTGCGGGCCACCGCCTTCTTACTGCTTACGCCCTTCTACTTCATGAAGGCCGGCCTGTTTGTTTCCCTGCCCGCCCTGGCCGCGGGCCTGGGGACGGTGATTCTGTTTCTTGCCGTCAAGATCGGCTGCAAGTTCATGGCAGTACAGCCGCTCACTTCGCTGTTCCGGTTCAGAAGGCGGGAAGGCACCTATGCCACCCTGCTCATGTCCACGGGGCTCACCTTCGGGACCATCTCCTCGTTGTTCGGCTTACAGCACGGTATCATCGACCGGCCGCAGTACACCGTCCTGGTCACAGTGGTAGTCCTGAGCGCGGTGGTACCTACCCTCATCGCGCAGGCCTTCTTCCGGCCGCAGTCCCCTCAGGTAGCATCCGCCCCAGGCGCGACGTGGAACATAGCGAGGGAGCCAGCCACTCCCCGGGGGGCGGAGATCCACAGCGGTTGTCGCGGGAACAAGCAAAGTGGTGAGTGCCCGGCAAGACGTTCAGGGGAGGCGGATCCGTATGCCTGAGACAGCGGGAGTGAAGGTACGGGTATCAGGCGTCATCGTTCGGGACGGCAAGCTGCTTACCATGATTCACCTCAGGCAGGGTCGCCGCTACCATGTGCTGCCCGGTGGGGGGCTGGATCTACAGGAAAGCATACCAGACTGCCTGAGAAGGGAACTGAAGGAGGAAACTTCTCTCAGCGTGGAGCCCGGCAGGCTGCTGGCCATCGTGGAAACGGTCCCCGCCAGGCTTACTTCATACTACCGTGACAACCGGCATGTGGTCGAACTGGTGCACTGGGTAACGCAGGTGTCAGGTGAGACACGGGAAATCGCAGCCCTGAGCGTGCCCGCCTGGGTACCAGCGCAAGAGATTGAATCGCTCAACCTGTACCCGCGCATCAACCACTGGCTGGTGCATGCACTCACGGAAGGGTTCCCGGACCAGCCGGCCCACTTCGTGTTTCCAGTGGAACCGGTGGGAACCGCCAGCCCGTTCTCTCTCTGGCCCGAATCTCTCCTGTAAACGCCGCCGGGCTCACCGTGTTCGCCGCGGGGAGTCCGGGAAACCGTCTCAAGCTCCCGGCGTGGTACGACCGGGGAACCTCGCCCGGCCCGGGACAGCGATGTCGGATACACCGTCTGGGGGTCCCGAGAACCTCTCAATGGCGTCGAGGTATGCCTGCTGTTCTGACCCCTTGGGTTCGTGGGCGAACCGGTAGTCCGACTTGCGGAAAAACTCCTGCAGGCCTTCTTCCAGCCTGCCCAGGCGTACGAGGAAGTCTTCCACCAGGAAAGCTGTCACGGGATGATCGCCCAGGCGGCAGGCTTCCACCAGGTGGTTCCAGCAGAGCCCGTCGGAGGCGGCATACCGGGCCCGGCCGCCTTCCTCGGCCAGCAAGACGACCAGGTGCCTCGCCCCCACCCCCGCCCGCTGGGCCGCAGTCTGGCAGACAGGACACGGCCCCTTCCGTTCCAGAGTTCCCGCGAGGAGCGCACGCCAGCGGCGCCTGGTCACTCGTGCCCCACTTGCCCCGATCACCCCCAGCGCAGTGCGCAGCCGCTCCTGGGCATCCCGGGCCAGCACGTCATACGTGGCGGCCAGTCGGTTTCCCGCCAGCTGTGCCGCTCGCCAGGCGTGCGTGCGGCAGAAGCCACCCCGGCACAGCGTTTCCAGCGTGGGCCCGGAGTAGTAGTTCTCCAGCACAAACCACGTCCAGTACGTTTGCTCGGCCGCGTGAGCCAGCCTGCACAGCGGACAACCAGACTGGCCGAGGGCCTCCCACAACTCCGCTTCCAGGATCACTTCCCACCGCTCCTCCGAACCCGCGAACATTGACCGTCCTACCCGCGTCCGACAACCTTCCGCTGCCACTGCCGCCGCCCCTTGCTGCCCGACCACCCGCGCGGGGGCGACGGACCTTGCACACAGTGCCCACCAACTCGCACCTGCGGCAGCAGGTCGCCCCGGAACGCGAACGGCTCCTGGCACGGTTGCGCCAGGAGCCATCAGCTGCTCCGCAGCAAAGGGCGGGCTCCATCGCCTGCAGTGTTGTCGTACCTGTCTTCTCCGCCCGCGTCGCCTTTCCTTCAGATCGTCGCGCTTTTGCGTTGCGCTACGGCGCACAGCCCGGGCCCAAAGTGGTGTCGGCCACCCGGCTGCGGGGAGCCAGCCGGCGCTACCCGCGCCGGGGGAACCAGCCGGGCGGAGGTGCCAGAAGGGACCCTGGCCAAAAAGGGGCCTCCCCGCAAGAGGAGGCTATCGGGCGGCAGACGGCCGCGCAGCTGGTAACGACCGTCCACCGTACAGGGGAGGATCAGGGGGACAAACTGTCCCCCCACGGGCTAGCGTCAGCCAAAGCGGGGACTGCACGCACCCGCGTCAGACGTCCCCCCGCGGGACCAACCCCACAGGGAGAACTTCTCCTTGAGCTCAGGACTCCCGCAGCTCGGGCACGTCACCTCGTGCTTGCGCTGCCAGGGGACATTCACCGTGAACTGATGCCCGCACTTCTTGCACGTGAACTCGTAATCCGGCACCTGCCCCCACCCCCTACTTCGTCTTCGCGGGCTCCCGCCCGAACTTGCCCACGATGTATTCCTCGGCGGCCATGGCCGCCACCGCGCCGTCGCTGACGGCGGTGGCTACCTGCCGCAGGTGCTTGCGCCGGACGTCTCCGGCGGCAAACAGGCCCGGCACCGGTAGAGCCATGGTGTCATCGGTGACCAGATAGCCCGCTTCGTCGAGGGGCACCACCCCGGTCAAGAAACCGGTATTCGGAAGGAGCCCGACGTAGATGAACGCTCCCTCGGCCTCTACGTCAGACTCGGCGCCCGTCTTCACGTCCCGCAGGTGCACCCGCTGCAGCCTCTCCTTACCCAGGAAGGCCGTGACCACGGCGTTCCACCGCACGTTGATCTTCGGGTTGCCCAGCACCCTTTCCTGCAGGGAACGGGCAGCCCGCAGTTCGTCGCGACGGTGCACGACGGTCACCCGGCTGGCGAAGCGGGTGAGGAACTCCGCCTCGGTCACCGCCGAATCGCCCCCACCCACCACCATTACGGGCTTGTCCCGGAAGAAGGCACCGTCGCAGGTGGCGCAGTACGAGATACCCCTGCCCCGGAACTCCTTTTCCCCCGGCACGCCCAGCTCGCGGGGACGCGTCCCGGTGGCCACGATCACCGCCCGTGCCAGATACGGGCCCTCCGAGGTACCCACCCGCCACAGGTCGCCGTCCCGGCTGAGGCCCTCCACCTCGAGCATCTCGGCACGGGCTCCGAAACGCTCCGCCTGCTCGCTCATCAGCCCGGCCAGTTCGACCCCCGAGACCCCATTAGGGAATCCCGGGTAGTTCTCCACCATATCGGTGGTGGCCACCTGGCCACCCGGGACGCCCCGGTCGATCACCACGGTGTCCAGCCTGGCCCGGCCGGCGTAAATCGCCGCCGTGAGCCCGGCCGGTCCTGCTCCCAGGATGACCACGTCGTGGATCTCTGCTTCCACAGCCCACCCTCCACGCCTCATCGGTTGGGGTGCCCGGCCCTGCCGCAACCCGATCCGCGCCCCGCCACCTCGCCAGGACCTCCGCTGGCAACCGCGCGGCTCGCCGCCATCTCCGGCGCGCGCTCGCCGCCGACCCCGGTGCGGGCTTCGCCCCGCCCGGTTCGCGTCAGGCCAGGCGCATGAACATCTGCGCCACCCGGCTCAGGGCGTCGGCAGCGTCTTCCTCCTTAGCCTCTGCCAGACACTGCTGGAGGTAAGACGCCACAAAGGCCATGGCCGCCCGGTTCACGGCCGCCTTCAGGGCCGCCATCTGCACGGCGATGTCCGCGCAACTGCGGCCCTCCTCTATCATGCGCACCACTCCCCGGGCCTGCCCTTCCACCCTCCGGAGGCGGTTGCACAGCTCGCGCACGGCACTTTTCTCCTGCAATACCGTCTCCGGCAAAGCCGCGTCCGGCAAGACACACCCTCCCCAGCTCAGATTACCCAGGGGGGTATTTCGCTCCGATTATATTTCCCCCTCCCCGCCCCTGTCAACCCCTCGTTCGGGGGAAGCCGCATCTGAGCCAGGCGCGCACCTGCTTCAATCCCAGGGCGGTGCCCCCGGCCAGTCCGAAGAGGAAATAATCCCAGGAAGATCTGCTCAGGCCCAGCCACACGGGGATGGCGGCGCACATGAACAGGGAACTGAAATACTTGTGCTTCGTCAGCAGGTAGACCAGCCCGTACAGGCAACCCGCCAGCACGATCTGCCAGATGGGTACGGTGAAGGCGAGCCCGCCACCGAAGGTGGCAAGGCCGCCTCCTCCGTGGAACCTCAGCCAGACCGGCCAGTTGTGCCCTATCACGGCGCAAATCACGGCCAGGAGCGGGGCAGCCGCTCCCAGGCCGAAGGTCTTTCCCACGAGCACGGCCGCCATCCCCTTGCCCACATCCAGCACGCCGGTGAGGATGCCGGCCGCCCACCCCACGTTGCGCACCACGTTGGTGGCGCCCACATTGCCCGTTCCCACCCGGCGGATGTCGACCCGGCCGAACATCCTGCCCACCAGATAGGCCGAGGGCACCGAGCCGATGAGATAGCCTGCCAACGCCACGAGGCCGTAATGCACGTCGCCACCTCCCGCCCCGCCAATTCGCCGCAAACCCCTGGGCACCCTGCCTGCGGGCCGCTCTCATCGCCTGCCATGACCGGCGCCGGACGCCACGGGGATGACGAGCGTGAAGGTGGAACCCCGGCCGGGCTCGCTCTGCACCTCGATGTGCCCGCCATGGGCGCGGGCCACGGCCTGAGAAATCGCCAGACCCAGCCCCGTCCCCCGGTCCGGCGACCGCGTGCCTACGCGGTGGAAACGCTCAAACACGTAGGGCAACTCTTCGGCCGGGATGCCCGGGCCGGTATCCGTCACCGCCAGGCATACGGTACCGGCACCCGCGTCCCGGGACTGTCCGGGCCCGGAAGGGCCGCCGGGCCTGATTCCCGGAGCAGGAGCGGTTCTCCGGTAGACATGGACGGCGACTTCTCCCCCCGGCGGGGTGAACTTGAGGGCGTTGGAAAGGAGGTTCCACACCACCTGGGACAACCGGTCCTGGTCTCCGTCCACCCGGAGCAGGCCGGGCTCCACGTCCAGGCGGAAGCCCACACCCTTCTGTTCGAAAGAGGGACCGAAAGCGGCCGCCACCCGGCGGGCCACCTCGCCCACGTCGACGGGGGTCCGGGCCAGTTCCAGAGCGCCGCTTTCCGCCTCGCTCAGCTTCTCCAGGTCCCCCACCAGCCGCACCAGGCGCATGATCTCCGCATGCAGCGCGGCCAGGTTCTCGGCAGAGGCCTCCCACACTCCGTCCTGCATGGCTTCGATGTGGGCGCGTACCACGGCCAAGGGCGTGCGCAACTCGTGCGCCACATCCGCCGTAAGGTTGTGGCGCCACTCGTACTGTCGGGCCAGGCTGTGCACCAGGTGATTGAAGGCGCGGGCCAGGGCCACCATCTCGTGGCTGCCCTCTTCCGGCACCTGCTGGGTCAGGTCCCCTTCCCGCAGGCGGTCGGCCGCGTCCCGCAGCCTGAGCAGGGGCATGCTGATGCCCCGGGCCATCCCCAGACCCACCACCACCGCCACCAGGGCAGCCAGAGCACCGCCCAACCACAGCGACCGGCGCACCCCGGCCAGGAACGCCAGTTCTTCGGCCATCCAGCGGGAACCCTCCGGGGCTGCCACGTACAGGGTGCCCACCTGCTGGCCGCCCACCTGCAGAGGGATGGCCTGCTGGCGCGGCAGCCGCATCCCGCGGCGCCAGGGGGGGCCGCCCGCGTAAGGCCCGGGCGAACCCATACGGGGAGGCTGGTCGGACGGCGGAAACTGCTCCAGGCGCGGTATCCACTCCCAGATCACGGCGCCGGAGGCATCCACCAGCCAGGCGTGCAGGCCGGTCATCCCCGCCAGCCGCTCTGCCTCCCGCACCACCTGGTCCATGCCTCCCCGCCGGTAGGCGTCTTCCAGCACGTCGGCGGCCTGCTCGGCACGGAGGCGCTGGTAGCGCCCCACATAGACGTCGAACCGGCGCAGGACGGCGGTTCCGGTGGCGATGGCGGTCACCGCAATGCCCACCAGGGCCACCGCCACAAAGGCCGCGGTCAGGCGCACCGGCAGGCTGCCCAGGCCCGTGCGCGAACCCGGACCCCGAGCCGAACCCGCACGCGGGGGCGAACCGGGCGGCAGGTGCGCGTCCGTCTGGTCCGGTCCGGATGTCGTCATGGTCCGGGCTCCCCCACAAAGCGATACCCGACTCCGTACACCGAGGCAACGTAGCGGGGCTGGCGGGCGGAATCACCCAGCTTCTGGCGCAGGTTCTTCACGTGGGCGTCCACGGTGCGGTCGTATCCCTCGAAATCTTCGCCTGCCACCCGCGCCACCAGTTCCTCCCGGGTGAACACCCGGCTGGGCTCACGGGCGAGAGCGTACAGCAACCGAAACTCGGAGGCGGTGACGGGGATGACTTCCTCCCCCCGTCTCACCTCACGGCGCTCGGGGTCTATGACCAGGTCGCCCCGATGCAGCGGTTCCCCTGCCGGTCGACCCGCCCGGCGCAGCACCGCCTTCACGCGGGCCACCAGCTCCCGGGGGCTGAAAGGCTTGACCACGTAATCGTCAGCCCCCAGGCCCAGGCCGGCCACCCGGTCGTCCTCCTGCGCCCGGGCCGTGAGCATGACGATGGGCACGTCGGAATCCCGCCGCAGGCGCTGGCATACCTCTTCCCCGGGGATGCCGGGAAGCATGAGGTCCAGGATTACCAGGGCCGGGCGCCGGGACGCGGCAAGCTCCAGCCCCTCCTCGCCATCGGGCGCCTCCAGGACCTCGTATCCGGCCCGCTCCAGGTAGGCACGCACCACCTTCCGGATGCCGGGTTCGTCTTCCACCACCAGGATGCGTTCCTGCGCCACCGCACTTCCCCCGATGCTGCCGATGCGGGTAACCCGGTCAGGCCGACCGCCTGCAGGGACGACCTGGCCGAACGCCTGTGCGCCTCACCCCACCGCCTGCAGGGACGACCGGAACCGGCGCAGGCGCAGGGAGTTGGTCACCACCGACACCGAACTCAGGGCCATGGCCAGGGCGGCCAGCATGGGATTGAGCAGTATGCCGAAGAAGGGGTAGAGCACACCCGCCGCCACCGGAATCCCCAGGCTGTTGTATATGAAAGCCCAGAACAGGTTGGCCCTGATGGTGCGGATGGTGGCCCGCCCCAGCTGGAGCGCCGTGACCACCCCGCGCAGGTCGCCGGACATCACCGTGATGTCGGCCGCCTCCATGGCCACGTCGGTGCCGGTGCCGATGGCGATGCCCACGTCCGCCCGGGCCAGAGCGGGAGCGTCGTTGATTCCGTCGCCCACCATGGCCACCCGCAGTCCCTCCTGCTGCAACCCCTCTACCGCCCAGGCCTTTTGGGTGGGCAGCACCTCCGCCAGCACCCGCTCTATCGCCACCTGCTGCGCCACCGCTCCCGCCGCCCGCCGGTTGTCGCCCGTGAGCATGATCACCTGCAACCCCATCTGCCGCATGGCCCGCACCGCCTCCGCCGCCCCCGGCTTCACCGTGTCGGCCACGGCCAGCAGACCCATCACCCGATCGTCCTCCACCACGTACATCACCGTCTTGCCCGCCCCGGCCAGGCGGTCGGCCTCCTCCTTCAGGCTGTCGGGCTCGACCAGTCCCTCCTCCTGGAGCAGGCGAGCCGATCCCACGCTCACCCGGTGCCCCTCCACGATACCGGTGACTCCCTTCCCCGGAGTAGCAGTGAAGTCCTGGCAGGGCGGCAACTCGATGCTCCCGGCCGCGGCTCCCGCCACCACCGCGCGGGCGAGGGGATGCTCCGACTGGTTCTCCACCGCTGCCGCCCGGCGCAGCACCGCCGCCGCAGGGATGGCGCCGGCGCGGGGCGCTTCCCCCGCCACCGGGATCACATCGGTGAGGGACGGCTCGCCGCGGGTGATGGTGCCCGTCTTGTCCAGCACCACGGCCCGCACCCGGTCCAACTCCTCCAGGCTGCCTCCGTCCCGCACCAGCACCCCCAGCTCCGCCCCCCGGCCCGTCCCCACCATGATGGCGGTGGGGGTGGCCAGTCCCAGGGCGCAGGGACAGGCCACGATGAGCACGGCCACGAAGTTGAGCAGGGCGTACAGGAAGGACGGTGCTGGCCCCACCAGGTACCACACCACGAGCGTCAGGGCGGCGATACCGATCACGGTGGGGACGAAGTAACCGGCCACCCGGTCGGCCAGTCGCTGAATGGGAGGCTTCGCTGACTGGGCCTCTTCGACCAGGCGCACGATCTGGGAAAGCACAGTGTCCCGGCCCACCCGGGTGGCCCGGAAGCCTAGGGAGCCCGTCTGGTTCATCGTGCCCCCCACCACCTCGTCGCCGGGCTGCTTGTCCACGGGGAGGCTCTCCCCGGTGAGCATGGACTCATCCACGGCGCTGTGGCCTTCCAGTACTTCGCCGTCCACCGGGATCCTCTCACCCGGCCGGACCACCACCAGGTCTCCCGGCAGCACCTGCTCGACCGGGATCTCCACCTCGCCATTCTCGCGGAGGACGCGCGCGGTCGGGGGTGCCAGCTTCATCAGACGCCGGATGGCCTCCGACGTGCGCCCCCTGGCCATGGCCTCCAGCCACCGTCCGAACAGCACCAGCGTGATGATCACGCAGGAAGTGTCGTAGTACACGTCGGTACCGAACCCGCGGCTGCGGAAGTACCCCGGCGCCACGGTCATGGCCAGGCTGTACAGGTACGCGGCGGAGGTCCCCACGGCGACCAGCACGTTCATGTCCGCCAGGCCGTGCCGGAGCGCGGACCACGCCCCCCGGTAGAAACGCCATCCCGCCCAGAACTGCACCGGGGTGGCGAAGGCCCACAGCAACCAGGCATTACGCCACCCCGCGTGGATGCCAGGCCACATGCCGGTCATGCTGAGCAGGAAGACGGGGATGGTGAGCGCCAGGCTGATCAGGAAGGCCCGCCGCAGACCGGCGATTTCGGCCTGGCGCGCCGCCCTCTCGCGGTCCGCAGCCCGGGCCGGCTCCACGCCTGCGGCCGGGAGCTCGGCTTCGTAGCCGGCGTCCTCCACTGCCTTCAGGAGCTGCTCGACGGCCACATCGCCGGTGAGGTGGACGGTGGCCCGCTCGCTGGCCAGGTTGACCTCCGCTCCGGCCACTCCGGCCACCCCGCGCAGCGCCTTCTCCACGTGGGCGACGCAGGAGGCGCACATCATCCCCCGCACTGCCAGCGTCAACGTCCGGTCATCGGTCGCCGCCCGTTCGCCCGCATCCCGCCGCCCCGGCGACGGCACCCGCCCGGCCCCCTGTCCCCGGGAGGGTGTCATCTCCCTAGTGCCCCTTCTCGTGGGTTTCTCCCCCTCCTTCTGTGTAGCGCCGGGGATCGCGGTCGAACGCGACTTTACACCCCCGGCAGCAGAAGTAATAGGTGCGCCCCTCATACTCGGATCGGAAAGGGACGTCCTCCCGCACCTCCATGTGGCACACCGGATCCTTCGCCATTTCCGTCACCTCCGTGTCAGGTACTCCTCCATCCGGCGTGGGTCCGGAACCCGCAGCGAGCGAGCCTCTGCGCCCATAAATTTGACCCCAAGGAAGCGCATGTATCCCCTTCCCCGGGCCCGTTCAAATAGCTGCCGATCGGCCGTCCAAAAAAGTGGCACCGTGGAGCTCCGCTACCGTCAGATGACTGCGTCGTGGACGACGGGAAAGCCCAACTCATCGGCGATCCGCCAGGCACGCTCGTAGAGTTCACCTGGGTTGCACCGGAATGATATCACCCGATGGCATTATGCCGCAACTGCGAGTCGCATGCGGCGGTTGGTATACGGCGGGGTGAAAACCGAGCCGGCGGCACCAGGCCAGCATCCTCTCCGGCCCCAGCGCGGAAGGGTTTTGCCCGCTCGAGGCCACCACCAGTGCTTCCGCCAGGTTCGCTGAAAGCCCCCGCCCTGCGCCTGCCGGAGCGGCTGTGATGCGGGCCGCCCCGGGCCCACTCCCATCCACCACGGAGGGCGGGCAAGCGGGGACGACCGGCCCCAGCTCCACCACCAGGGACACACCTCGAGCTGCGAGCAGAGCCAGATCGGCCTCATCCAGTCCCGTGGCGATCACCCACCTGCCGTCGAGGCGGGCGGGCAGCCGGGACCGCAGGAAGTGAAAGTCGCCCGCCAGCACCTCGGCCCCGGCGAAGGCACCTTCCAGGCCGGGGCGGGGTTCCTGGCGCCTGCGGCCCAAAGGGTAGAGAAAGGAGAGGGGCAGGTGCCGCAGCACGGGCAGCATGGTTACCGCAAAGGGGTGGAACCAGTTCAGCCCCGGGAATAGGACGGGCAGGCGCAGGGCAAAGGCAGCATCTCCCACCAGCACGCGGGCGCCCCGCTTGTGCAGGGCTTCTGCCAGGGCCCACCGGTCCAGCACGGAGGAGAAAAGAATCGTGCGACCGGACAGGTCGAGCCGGGATTCGCCACACGCCATATCCAGGGCTCGGGGTTCCCACCACGTCTTGATAAAGGTGCCGTCGCACACCGGCGTACGGCGGGGGATGGACGCCAGGCGCTCCCCCACCGGCAACCGGTAGCGACGCTCCCTCACCTGCAGGTAGAGGTTGACGCCGCCCAGGCCGAAGGCATCGACCTCACCGTCATACCCCGCCAGAAGGGACGCCGCGCGGGCCACGTCTCCTCCCGTGCCCACGCGACAGATGTCCACCACCCCGCCCGCGCATTCCCACCTGCTGCGGAAGTCACGGGCGGGCGAACCCAGGCTTACCCCCAGAACCCGTCTCTCCGCCACGGCACCAGGCCCCCCCGCCGCTTCACGGCCAGGGCCGCGAAGAACCCCACTGCCAGAAGGCCCAGACCCACCGATGCCGCCAGAGCGAGCGACACGGGGGTCTGGTCAGGCAGGGTGGGGTGAAGGCCGCAACCATAGTCCAGCAAGCTGTTCAGCGCGACCCACGCCGCCCCCAAGGCCACCCAGCGCAAAGGGGGTCGCCGCACCACGCCAAACAGCAGCGATTCGGCCACCATTCCCGCGTGCGTCCACAACAGGTTGAAACGGTCCACATCCATGGATTCCCCGGCCAGCCAGGACTGGCCGATTACGAGCACCGTCCACATGCCGTACTTCAGGGCGGCCACGTCCGCCAGCCCCTCCAGGGCACCGGGAGCAACACCCAGGGCGAGCGCACCGGTCAGGCACCCGAACAGGAGGGCCGAAACCGGGCAATCCGCCACCACCGGCCAGGTCCAGACGGGAAGGGAGGCAAGCTGCCCGCGGTACCAGTCCATCCCGTAGACGAACCCGCCCAGGTTCACCACGGTAAGGAAGAGCAGCCAGCGCCTGTCCCGGGGAATCCCCTTCACAAGCTCTACAAGGGCGACCGGGTCGTACCACCCTGGCGCCGGTCCCCGCCTCCCCAACGCTCGCTGCGATGACGTCCCTTCCCCGCCCAACAGCGCCTGTCCCTCCGGCCACCATCTTACCACCGGCAGCGCCCACCCCGCCACCAGCCGAGCCCGCCTCGCCAACAGCCGGGTTCACCCGATTACCAGGCGGGCCAGGCGTTCCACCACACCTCCCACGGCGAAGGCGATGACGATGTTGGCGGCCCAGATTACAGCAGCCTCCTTCCAACCACGTTCCTTGCCGATCATCATCACCGAGGCGATGCACGGCACGAACAGGGTGATGGTGGCCACCGCCACCAGGGTCTGGACCGCGGTCAAGCCCAGGTGGTACAGGCCGGCGGCGCCGAAGTCACGGCGCACGAACCCCATTACGAAGGCAGTCGAGGCCTGAGGGGGCAACCCCAGCCAGCGCGTAATGACAGGGGCAAGGACGTCCTGCAGGCGGTCCAGCGCCCCGGTCACCTGCAGCAGACCCAGGCCCGCCGCCCCATAGAAGAACAGGGGCCCCGCCTCGCGGATGAACATAACGGCCCGGTAGGCGGTCTTGTAGAGGAGGTTGTCCAGACGAGGTATGCGCAGGGGAGGAAGGTCCATGAGCAGGGGGCTCGAGATCCCCGGGAATAGTCGATTGAGGAGCACTCCCGCCATGGCGAAGACGCTCAGGACGATGACACCGTATGTCACCAGGACCCGCCACCCCAGCGGGCTGATCATGCCCGTGACCACGCCCAGCTGGGCCGAGCACGGGATGGCCAGACTGAGCAGGATAATGGCGATGCGACGCTCCCGGCTGGTGTTGAGGACGCGCGTGGATACGATGGCCATGGTCACGCAACCGAATCCCAGCATGAAGGGGATGACGGCCCGCCCGTTCAACCCCAATGGGCTGAGGGCGCGGTCGAAGAGCACCGCCACCCGCGGCATGTACCCCGAATCCTCCAGGAAACCCATGAGAAGGTAAAACCCCACCACCAGGGGCAGCAGCAGACCCATGATATACGTGACGGTCATCGTGAGGAGCCCGAACTCCCCGACCAGCAACTGCCCCGGGACACTGCCCGGAGACACCACCTGCCCGACCACCCGGCGTACGGCAGGCTCCCAGTAGCCCCGCATCATCGTGCCTTCGAGGAAGTCCACCACGGTACCGGCCACCACCGTACCGAGGAACCAGTACGCCGCCGCCAGGATGACGACCAGCACCAGCAGCCCGGAGAGCGGCCAGGTGAGCAGGTGATCCACCATCCCCCGCCAGTCTTCGCTCCGGCGGCCAGTCTCCTGCAACACCCGTGCCGCCAGGTCGTCGGCCCGCCGGCGCCGGTGAGCCCAGACTGCCTCCCGATGCCCCCCGGGAGGCAGGCCTAACCGGCGCGCCGCCAGGTCATCGCCCTCCAGATACAGGTAGGCCAGCGCGCGCCGGCCCCGCCCGTCCGTCTCGGCCTCGGACACCACTGCGGGCGGCAACTCCCGAACCAGCCTGGTGGCCAGCTCCGGGTCGGGTCGACCGGGCACGGCCCGGGCCAGGGCCCCCCGCAGATCGGCCAGACCCTGCCGCCTGGTGGCCACGGTGGGGATCACCGGTACCCCCAGGGCCTCTTCCAGCGCTGCCGCAACCGGCACCCGGCCTTCGCTGCGGGCCTCATCCATCATGTTCAGACAAACGACCATGGGTACTCCCAGGTCACAGAGTTGCAGGGTGAGGAAGAGGTCGCGGGAAAGGTGGGCGGCATCCACCACGTTGACGACCAGGTCCGCCTGCAGCACCGCATCCCTGGTCACCCGCTCCTCGTCGTTCAGGCCGGAAATGCCGTAGACACCGGGGGTGTCCACCACCAGGTCGTCCCCGGCCCACCCGCTGCTCACTTCCACGGTGGTGCCGGGATAGTTGGATACTTCCACGTACCGGCGGGTCAGGTAATGGAACACGATCGACTTGCCGGTGTTAGGGTTCCCCACCAGCGCTACCAACCGCCCGGGCGTATGATCCCGTGCGGGGGAACCGCCGGCGTGGCATCCCGCCGCACCGTCTCCCGGGAGGCCGCCCGGGAGCTGCCCATGCCGATGCCGATGACGATGCCGCACCAGACCACCTTCTGCCTTCAGGAAGAAGCTCCTGTGATTTCCACCCAGGTCAGCTCGGCCAGCCTGCGGCCCACAGCCATCCTCTGGTTCCCCCGATTCAGGAGCACGGGTCCGCCTGCCAGGCTGGCCCATACCGTCACCTCCGAACCGGGCCCGAGCCCCAACCGGATGGCCTGGGCGCGTAAACCCGGGTCGCCCAGGTACCGGATGCGCACCCGGGCACCCAACGGAGCGGCAGCCAGGGTCACCACCCGCCCATCCCTCGCCCCCACTCCGTCCGCCCCCTCGTGTAACTCTATGGCTGGCGGATGGGGGGCTTGCCTGCGAAATTCCATGGCCAAACCCGTAAGCCCCCTGCTGATAATGACTCTCACGGTCATTATAGCAAGGAGGGGAAGAGGAAACAAGTACTCCCCGGCGCACGGCAGCGTGCGGCCCCCAGAACGCTCTCAGGGCCGGCTGTCCCCGACCTGCGACGGCCGTTTCGGGTGCCCAGGTGCAACCTGGGAGAAAGCGACCGGGTCTTGCGGTGGCCGTCAGTCGGTACCCGACGTGGTGAGCACTTTCACCCAGCGCTCGAACAGGTAGGTGTTGCGCACCGTATACTCGGCCTCGGGGAACCGATAGCGCAGCGTCACGGTCACGGCAACGCGCACCGGGAACAATCCCGCTCGCTCCCACACCATCACGAACTCCCGGCCGGGATCGACCTCCACTCTCCGTTCCACCACCGATGGAACCTCGTCCACCTGCACGGACACCCCGATGCGGGCAGGACGGCCGGACATCCACTCTTCGGGGCTGTCTATGGCGGCCCTCACCTTCGGTTCTCGCGCCGTTTCCACGGTGGCCTGCCAGGGCTGACCCACCACCACCGTCACCGCTCCGTCAGGGGCGGCCGCTACCCCCTCCACGGCCTCCGCGCCGATGACCGTCGACCTCGCCCCGTCGGAGCCAGCAACGGGCGGACCGGCCTCATCGGGGCCGGCAAGGGGGGAACCGGCGCTGTCCGGCGGGCCGACCGGGGAACCGCCGCTGTCGGGTCTGTTGACGGGGGAACTGGCAACATCCTCCAGAGAGACGCTGACATGCCAGACCCTCTCCCGCAGGATGCGCCCGTCGTTGGCGTACGAACGGGCCCGCACCGTGTAGTCACCGGCACCGGCGAAGACGTGGCTCACGGTAACCGAAGTGTGCGCGGGGTCGTCATCGACGAAGGAGCTCCCGTCCCCGAAGTCCCACTCCCAGCGGACGTGGTAGGTGCGCCGCTCCTTTCTGTGGGTGGTCAGCTTGGTCCGTAGCACGGCTCTGATCACCGGAACCGTGCCGGCCTGATCCCGCGTAAGGTCAGGTTCCTCCGGGCCGGGGCGATCAGGCTCTTGGGCAGCCGGTCCGGACGAGGGGCGGAGAACGGCCCGGCAGGCTATCTCGCCCCTGACCGGTTCCCGGTAGGAGGGAATCAATCCCCGGGCGGGAGCCAGCGGAAGACGGGCACCGATGAGCACCGCATTCACGTCCTGTCCGAAACCCGAGACAGTGAGCCGGGCGCGGTCTCCGCTCCACTCGATCTTCATCCGTTCCCAGCTGCCCCCCACCCTCTCCACCCACGCCCAGGCGGGGGGCATGCCCGCACGTGTGGATACGTGGGGCTCCAGCTCGACCTCCAGGTCTCCCCGCTGGTTGAGGTAACGGCTGTCGATCCTCAGGTAGCCGGGGCACCAGGGAGAGAGGGGCATCTCGCGCTCGCCGCTCCACGATATCGTCCTGCTGGGCAGGCCAGCGCGGGGATAGAGCACACGGGAGGCGACAAAGCGCAACTCGTCCAGCACGATCTGCTGCACCCGGGGGTTGCGGGGGAGACCTCCGTGGCTGGCGGAAAAGCCCCTGTCCTCCACCAGGATGAAGCGGTCGTCGGGTCGCGGGGCCAGAAAGCACGAATCCACCTGCACCCAAGAATCGTTCTCGCCCACCTGCTTCCACCCCAGCCGCCAGAGGTTGGGAACCCTTCCGGCCACCACGACGTAGCGGGTCAAGTCCCGCCTGGCGGTATCGTCGTTCCACCGCTTGAGAAACCAGTTGCCCAACAAACGCTCGTAGCGCGGCCGCCCGTCCGGCTCCGGGCCCAGCGGCAGGGAGAAATACTCCTCCAGGACCCGCTCCATGCCCGGGGCAAAGGGATCCACGCCCAGCAGGACAGGGGCCTGGCGGAGCATTAGCCCTTGCCCCTGGCGCGTGAGCCAGTCCGCCAGCTGGCGCCCCGCCCAGCGGGCGGCCTTCAGGCCATAATGGCGCGCCATCTCCTTCCAGTCCGAAGTAATGAGAGGATCCTCCAGCAGGGATTGGGCGAGGCCGGGGCCGCGGAGCAGGGCCCGCAACTCCTCCGCCCGGGCCACGCCGAGCGCGGCAGCGTGGGCGTATGCCATGGTAACCGAAGTACCCTCGAGGGGCTCCTGAGCCGCGCGGAACTCCCGCGTGAAGAGCTGAGGCTCTTCGTGGGCGAGCCAGCCCTCGAAGGGTAACCGCCCCAGCAGCCGCCGCGCCCCCTCCAGTACGTCGCTGGGCGGTACCCCCAGCCGGTATTCTGTTACGTAGCGCCGGTAGAGGGACCGGTATACGGAAGCCGCCTTGTCCCATACGTAACTCCACAGGGGCGACCCAGCCCCCGCGGCGGACCCGGCCGTCAGACCGGCCCCCTGCGGGGAGGATGCCGCTGCCCCAGGTTCCGCCAGCCCGGCGTCCCGGGCCGAGAGGGCGGCTGCGAGGTGGAGCATGTTCATGGCAAAGGAGCCGTGGTTGGGCGGGCCCAGCATGACCAGGGTGCCCACCCGGTCACCCCCGCCCGCTTCCACCCAGTAGCGGGCCGCCAGGGCCCCCAGCCCGTGGGCCACCACATGCAGCCGTTGCGCCCCGCACGCGGCCAGCACCCGCCCGGCCGCCGGCCCGATCACCAGACGGGCCAGCCGCTCCGGGTCGGGGTCCTCCTCCCGCGAGAGGTCAGCTACCCACACCCGGTACCCCGCCGCCTCCAGCCTGGCCCGCAACCCGGCTTTCCCTCCCCACACCTGCTCGGGATCTGCGCCCGGACCCGCCACCAGCAACACGGGCTGCCCGGCCGGGGACCCCCAGGGAGGCGGCCACGCCACCGGTACGCCGTCCGCAGCGGCGGCCGGCATCGGGAGCGCGCGGGCCGCACCGGCGAAGGCCGCCGCCGGCACGATCGCCGCCAGGACGCACGCCAGCAGGCACGCCAGCAGGCGCAACCCGCCCCGGGCCATCAGGCGCACCTCCCCGGTGGCATTTCGGTGATGTCGCTCCCCACGGTTGCCGACATCACCGCCCACGGCAGGCCGTTTTCAGGGGAGGCCTGCCCGATTGGCCTGATGCGGGACCGCGGCCACATCCCGTGGTAAGTGACCACCAGGCGGGTGACGGGATATCCCCGCGCGAGCGCCTCCTCCACGGCCTCCTTCCACCCGTCCGGGTTTTCGACAGAGATGATCTGCTGGCCCTGGGGCCCGTTGATCCGCAGTTGCGCCCAGCTCTCACCGGGCGCCAGGGATTTCTCTTCGCCTCCGTAGCGCAGGCGCAGGCTGCCGCCGGCTGCGGGGCGGAGCGCCTCCAGAGGACCGGCCAGGGCGCGCCGGTCCGTCTCCAGCCCGGGAACGGCGCGGCCAAGGGGGATACGGGCAGGGAGACTTCCTGCAGTCAGGATGCGGGAGGCCACCCTGACTCCGGCGGCGTCCACCTCGTGCAGGCACACCACCCGGTGCCAGGGACGCACGGCACCCCGGGGGACGTGCAGGCTCCCCTCGCCGTCGTACCACGCTACCGGAGCCAGCTCCGTGCCCGACCAGTCCGCCGGGGGTGAACCGTTAGCCTCGTCCACGACCAGAAAGACGTACTCCGCTCGGGGCCAGAACCACCAGACCAGGACGCCCCCTGCCAGCCCCACAGCCAGCAGGGTCGCCGCCCACCCTGAAAACCTCCGCATAGTCAAAAGCCCCCCTGTGGGGGGAGCTACCGGCGCCTCACGTCTCCCACACTATACCAGCAGTACCGCAATCTGTCAACCCCGCACCGAGCGTGCTACTCCTTCAGGCGGGGGTCGAGGAGGTCGCGCAGCCCGTCGCCCAGGAGGTTGAATCCCATGACAACGGTGAAGATGGCGAGCCCCGGCCAGGTGGATATCCACCAGTGGCTCATGATGTAGTCCCGCCCCTCGCTGATCATCACGCCCCACTCGGGGGTCGGTGGCTGAGCGCCGAAACCGATGAAGCTCAGCCCCGCCGCCGTGAGGATAACGCCTCCCATATCCATGGTCATGCGCACCTCAGGGATGGGGGAAAGGGCCCGGGGGCGGGCCTCCCTGCTCCAGCGCGGCAGCCGCCCGCTCCAGGGCGGCGGCAGAACGCTCGAGAGCCCGCGTCGCCCTCTCCGCCAGCAACACCCAGTACACCGTCAGGGCAATGGCAGCCACCCCGACGACCACGAACAGTCCCAATGCCCCCACCTCCGCGATACGTGGTGTACCTCACGCTATGTCCGCACTATGTCTGCAAACCACTCTGGGTCACTCGCGCGAGAGCCTTCTCCAGCACCGGCCTCGTGTCTTCGTATCCGCACTTCTCCACCGCCTGCGAGGCAGCCACCCAGCGGGCGTCGGAGATCTCCTCCAGCTGAGGGCTTACCGCCCCACCGGCGGCCTCCATCAGGAAGTAATACACCGTCTTGTAAACCAGCTCACCTGCGGGATCGCGGTAGAAGTAGTGGATGCGGTCCAGGTCGCCGGCCGGGGCCACCTGGATGCCGGTCTCCTCCCTGACCTCGCGCAGGGCCGCCTGCAGCGGCTTTTCGCCCTTCTCAATGAGGCCCTTGGGGAGGGTCCATCGCCCCCATGCGTCCCGGATCAGCAGGAACTCGGGATCATGTGCGTTCCGGAACCGGTACACCACGCCGCCCGCAGAAAACTCCCTCCGCATCACCGTCTCCCTTCTCCGGCGTTTCCCCCGCCGACCCGATGCTGCGCGCCGGGCGGAAAGCCCCGGCCGCGCGCGCCCGCACCATGGCGGGGGAAAACGGCTTACCGCGCAGGGCCGGTCAGGCGGTGGGCCAGGGCACCGCCCAGTCGCAGGAGTGTACCCAGCCGCTCCCCCGTCCTTTCCAGGAGCTCGGCCGCCCGCGCCATGCTCTCCTCCGGGGAGAGGGGGCCTTCCGCGATGCTGAGGGCGGTAGCAAACCCCATTTCTCTCAGCTGCTCCGGTGACGCCGCCAGGGAACCGCACACCGCCACCACGGGCACACCCGCTCGCCCGGCCGCGGCCGCCACGGTGGCCGGGGCCTTGCCCCGCCTGGTCTGGGAATCCATGCGACCCTCTCCCGTGACCACCAGATCCGCGTCCGGCAGGAGTTCCTCCAGCCCGCTGTATTGTATCACCAGCCGGGCCCCCGAAAGCAGGGGCGCTCCCAGCGCCGCGGCCAGGGCGGCTCCTGCACCCCCCGCCGCGCCCGCTCCCGCGAGGCCGGCCACATCGACCCCCCAATCGCGCTTCCACACCGCGGCCAGGTGGGCGAGGCCGCGGTCCAGCTCTTCCACCATGCCGGGAGTGGCGCCCTTCTGGGGGCCGTACACGCGGGCAGCGCCGTGCTCCCCCACCAGAGGATTGTCCACATCGCAGGCCGCCAGGAACTCCACCGCACCGCCGGGCCGCGAGGACGGCATCCCCTGCGGTTGCGGCCCCCCGGGTTCGTCCGGCCGCTGGGCGGCCACTCCGTCGGGCCGCCGGGCCGTCGCCACCCGGGCCAGCCCTCTCCCTCCCCGGGGGACGGGTTGGCCCGCCGCATCCAGATGCCGGAATCCGAGAGCCTCCAGCATGCCCAGGCCCCCGTCCACGGTGGCGCTTCCCCCCAGGGCCACCATCACCCGGCGGCATCCTTCCCCGATGGCCGCCATGATCAGCTCGCCCGTGCCGAGACTGGTGGCGACCATGGGGTCCCGCCGGTCGGGTGGAACCAGGGGGAGTCCTGAGGCGGCGGCTATCTCCACCACCGCCGTTTCGCCGTCACCCAGCACGGCGAAGCAGGCGTCCACCGGTTCCCCCAGCGGCCCCGCCACCCGCCTCCGCACCATGCGGCCGCCCGTATTCAGGCACAGCACCTCGGCGGTGCCCTCACCCCCATCGGCCACCGGGCAGGCGAGCACGACGGCACCTGGCAAGGCCCGGGTGAGGCCGCGGCCCAGGGCCTGTGCCACCCGGGCCGCGCTCAGGCTGCCCTTGAAGGAATCGGGCGCCACCAGAATGCGCATCCCCCCACCTCCTGAGCCGGGTCCACTGCCACGGGCATGCACACGACTACCCCTCCTGAGCAGTGTCCACCGCCACCGGCCCGCGCGTGGTTATCCCTCCCGGGCCGGGCGGGCCGCTGCGGCCCGGCGGGCTGCCATCCTGGCCACCAGGATACTGATCTCATACAGCGCCAGCAGGGGGCCCGCCATGAGCAACTGGGAGAAGACGTCCGGTCCCGGCGTGAGGGCGGCGGCCGCGATGAAGATGATCACGATCACCGGCCGGCGGTTCCTGGCCAGCCAGGAGCTCGTCACCACGCCCCACCGGGCCAGGAAGTACACCACGACGGGCAACTCGAAGGCCAGGCCGAAGGGAATCAGAAAGGAAATCAGAAACGACACGTAGTGCCCGATGGACAGCATGGGCCTGACCTCGGGGCCCGCCACGGTGATGAGAAAACGGGCGGCGAAGCGAAAAACGGTGAAATAGGCGAAGGCGGCTCCGGCAAAGAACATGACCAGCGAAGCCAGCGCCGTCACTCCCACCGTGCGCCTTTCCTCGGACCTCAGGGCGGGCACGACGAAACCCCACACCTGCCAAAGGATGACCGGGAGGGCCAGGACGAACCCGGCCGCCAGAGCCAGCTTGATCTGGGTCATGAAGGCCTCGCCCAGGCCGATGAAGATCAGGGGAGCCTCGTACTGGCGCAGGGGAAAGGTGACCAGGTCGTAGAGTTGCCGGCGGAAGAACCCGTACACGAAGCCCGTGGACACCCCGACGGCCACCGTGCATACCACCAGGACACGGCGCAGTTCCTCCAGGTGCTCCATCAGGCTCATCTCCGCTTTCCTCTGTCGGGACGAGCGCACCCTCACTTCTCCCGATCGCCCTCGGTCCCGCCGCGCGGGCGATTCTTGTCCTCGGCCCCATCGCCCAGCCCCAGCTCGTCCATGATGCCCCGGGAAGCGCGGCGGAACTCCCGCACCATGGTGCCCAGGGTGCGGCCCATCTTGGGGAGCTCCTTCGGCCCCAGGACCACCAGGGCGACCAGCAGGATGATCAGGAGTTCCCCGCCGTTGATGTTCACGGTCTAGCCTTCCTTCCGCGACTCCGTCCCCGCACCCACAGCCCCTTCCTGTCCGGAGCCGGGTTGCCCGGAGCCGGGTTGCCCGGACCCGGATTTCTCGGACTCGGCCTTACCCTGGGAAGCCTGGCGGAACTCGCGCAGGCTCTGTCCCAAAGCCCGCCCCACCCCCGGGAGCTTTCCCGCCCCAAAGACGATGAGACAGATGAACAGGATGACCAGGAGTTCCGGCAACCCGATGTTGAACGGCATTCTCTCATCACTCCCCGACCGCATCTTTCGTCAGGCGACTGCCCGGATTGACAAACCCGCGCCCACACAAGCTGGCGGGAGCAGGTGGGAATCGAACCCACCACGGGCACTCACGGCACCCGACAACGGCTTTGAAGGCCGCGAGAGACACCAGTCCCCATCTGCCCCCGACTATTGCGTATTTTAGCACCATGCGTCACCCGCCTCAACCCGACTGCGCCTGCGACGATTCCTCAGGGGCGCGTGTCGACAGGTGGTCGCGGATCCAGGTCATCTCGCGCTCCAGGGCGCGCTGCCGGCCGGAGATGTACAGCAAGTAAACGAACAGCAGGGTCCAGATGACCGTGTATCCCAGGAAGAGATACGTCATCGCCGGGTTTCCCCCCCTTCCTCGCGCCAGGTGCGCTTGCACTCCGCCAGCTCCTGTTCGAGCCGGGCCAGATGCACCCGCTCGCCCGTGAGCAGGACGTACAGCAGCGTGAAAGCAACCACGGCCACCACCATGGCCAGCACCATGGGCGGTTCCAGATCGAGCCCGGCGGCCGACACCACCACGGGGTGATATGACCGCCACCAGCGCACCGACATGAACACGATGGGCACATCGGCGAAGGCGATGATGCCGAAGACCGCGGCATAACGCGCCCGGCGCCCCGGCTCCTCCACCAGGTTCCTCACCAGCAGGGTGGCCGCATACATGAGCCACAGGACGAAGGCGCTGGTGAGTCGCGGTTCCCACTCCCACCAGGTGCCCCAGGCAAAGCGGGCCCAGATGGACCCAGTCACCACCGCCATGGTGATGAACAGCAGGCCCACCTCGGCAGACGCCAGGCCCAGCCGGTCCCAGGCTGGCGTCGCGCTGCGCAGGTAGGCGATACCGGCCACGCACACCACGGTAAAGGCCAGCAGGCCCGTCCACGCCGATGCCACATGGAAGTAGAAGATCCTCTGGGTGTCACCCAGCTTCGCGTCGGGAGGAGCATAGAGAAAGGCCAGGAACAGCGCCCCCAGGATGGCCACAAAGGTGATCCAGGCCAGCAGACTTCGCGAGCTCAACCGTTCACCTCCCGTCATACACATCGGGCCTCAAGCTACGCTTCCTGCCGGGCGGTCCCGCTTCCCGCCCGTCGTCAGGGTTCCACCAGGTAATCGAAGAGCACCATGGGCAGGGCGACGAACAGGGCATCGTAAGCCAGCAGCAGACCCAGCCACCTCCTCCACGCCAGGGGATCACCCACCCCCAGCAGGGAGGCGGTGGCCTCCACCGCGCCGATCACGGCCGGGATCAGGATCGGGAACACGAGGACAGGCAGCAGCATTTCGGCCGCGCGGGTGTGGGCGGCCAGGGCGGACAGCAGCGTCCCGATGCTGGCGAAGCCCACCGTGCCCAGGATGATGGTAACACAGAAAGGCACGAACGGCGCGGTGAAAGAGACTCCCAGCAGCCCGAAGAAGAGGGGCAGTGAGACCAGTTCCACTACCCCCAGGAAGACCAGGTTGGCCAGGGCCTTCCCCACGAAGATGAAGGAGCGGTCGGCCGGCACCAGCAGCAGGCCGGGCAGGGTTTCCTGGGCGCGCTCGCTGGAGAAAGAGCGCCCCAGGCCCAGCAGGCCGACGAAATAGAAGGAAATCCAGAGGAGACCCGGGAACACGGGCTCGAGGTCGGCCCCGGTGGCACGCAGGCCGAATCCGAAAACGGTCACCACCACCAGAGCGAAAACCACCATGGGGGTGAGGGTCTCCCGCGTGCGCACTTCCGCCCGCAGTTCCTTCCACACCAGGGCCGTGACCTGCTGCCACCACCCCGTCCGCCCGCTCAAAGCAGCTCACCAGCCCCCGCACGCGGCCGGCAGGCTTCCTCCAGGCGGGCTCCATCCAGGTCCCGGCTCGGGCCGAGCAGCGTCACCCGTCCCCGTTGCAGCACCATGACGCGGTCGCTGGCCGCCAGGGCCCGTCCCGGGTCGTGGCTGGTCATCACCACGGACCGGCCGCGCTCCCCCCAGCGTCGGATCACAGTGTCCAGCAGCGCTGCCGCTTCGCGGTCGAGGCCCGTGTAGGGTTCGTCCAGCAGGAGAAGCACGGGATCGTGCAGGAGGGCCCGGGCCAGGGCCAGGCGCTGCTGCATCCCCCGCGAATAGTGGCGCGCCGGCTCGTGGGCGAAAAGCCCCAGGCCCACACCATCCAGCATCTCCTTCACCCGGGCTTCCGGGTTGGGGACACCGAACGCCCGCGCCCAGAACCACAGGTTTTCCCATCCCGTGAGCTGGGGATAAAGGAAGGTGTGGTGGCCCAGGAACCCGATGTGCCCGCGCAGGGCGGGTCCGCTCCGGCGCACATCCCGCCCCCCGATCAGCACCTGGCCGCGGGTGGGCGGAAGCAAGGTACCCAGGACCCGCAACAGGGTGGTCTTGCCCGCCCCATTCGGCCCCATGACGGCCAGCACCTGCCCGTCGGAGAGGTCAAAGCTCACCCCCCGCAGGACCTCGGAGCCGCCCAGGCGCTGCACGAGCTCGCGCACCACCACCGCCGGTCGGCGCGGCTCAGCCACGACCCCGGCCTCCCCGCCCGACGCGGCGGCGGGGCCAGGCGAGTACCAGCATCCCCGCCACCAGCAGGTAACCACCCACCCAGATCCAGGCCACCAGGGGTTCCCTTATCACCCGGAATGAAGCGGTACCGTCGTGCTGCCAGGCGTCCAGGATGGTGTACAGGTCCTCGTCCAGCCCGCCCCGCACCGCCACCTCAGAGAAGGCCGATTCGTAGTTGGGATAATACTGCTTCTCGGGCCGGAGCACGATCGCCCGCCCGCTCCTGGCCACCTCCAGGTGGGCGTACACGCTTACCCGGTGAGGCAGGTGCGCGGCATCCAGGCCCCGGTAGGTGATGGTGTATCCGACCGCTTCGGTGGACTGCCCCGGCTGCAGGGTGAAGGTGGCCTCCTGGCGGAGGGCCGAACCGGAGAACCCCAGCACCATGCAGGCGACCGCCAGGTGCACCAGCAGCGCCCCGTACCGGCGGGGGTTGCGGTCCATCAAACCGGCCAGGGCACCCAGCCACCCTTCTCCGGTGGACAAACGCCGGGCCCGGGCGTCCCGCACCACCTGAGCCAGCCCGGCGAACGCTGCCAGGAACGCGGCCAAGAACCCCACCAGCATTCCCGCCGAGGGCCGGGACCCGTGCAGATGCGCCAGCACCCCGCCCAGGGCCCCGGTTGCCAGGAGTGCCAGTCCCCCCGGCACGGCCAGGCCGCGTGCCACCGCCACCGGCCGGCTGCGGCTCCATCCCAGCACCTGGCAGATGCCCAGGAGCACGACTGCCAGGGTTCCGAAGGGGACCGCCGCCCGCACATAGAAAGCCGGCCCCACCGACACCTGCTTGCCCCCGGTGATCCCGGAGAACAGCGGGAACACGGTTCCCCAGAACACCACCAGGGCAAATGCCGCCAGGAAAAACTCGGCCACGATCACGGCCGCCTCCCGGGAAAGCAGGGATTCCAGGGGGCGCGTTTCCTCAACCTGGGACCACCCGCGCACCAGCAGGTAGCCCGAACCCAGCAACACCAACCCCATGAATACCACGAAATAGACACCCAGGCCACTGGGGGCGAAGGCGTGCACCGAGGAGAGAACGCCGCTGCGGGTGAGGAAGGTGCCCAGGATGGTGAGGAAGAAGGTCACCGCCACCAGGATGACGTTCCATCCCGCCATGGTGCCCCGCTTCTCCTGCACCAGCGCGGAGTGCAGGAAGGCGGTGGCGGTAAGCCAGGGCAGGAGCGAGGCGTTTTCCACCGGATCCCAGGCCCAGTACCCGCCCCAGCCCAGCTCCACATAAGCCCACTGCATCCCCAGGATGATCCCCACCGACAGGAACAGCCACGACCACAGCGTGAAGGACCGGCTGAGATACAGCCACCCGGGCCCGGAGCCGGCCGCGTCCGCCGGCCCGGGTGTGGCGTGCTCCCCGGAGCCGGCCCGGTCTGCCGCCCGCGGCGTGGCGCGCTGCCCGGCACCGGCCAGGCTGACGGCAGGGGCAGAGCGCCCGGCGTGGAGGGCCGCCAGGGCAAAAGCAAAGGGTACGGTGAAGCCAACGTACCCCAGGTACAGGGTGACGGGGTGAAGCAGCATCCCAACGTTCTGCAGCATGGGGTTGAGTCCCATCCCGTCGGGGGGAACCGGGGAGAGTACCCGGAACGGGCTGGTGACGAACGCCAGGAGGAGCAGGAAGAAGGCTTCCACGCCCATCATCATGGCCAGGGCGCGGGCCGCCAGCTGGGGGGAGCGAGCCCAGGTGACACGAGCCACGTACGCGGCATACCAGGACAGCACCAGCGCCCAGAGGAGCAGGGAGCCCTCCTGCCCCGCCCAGAAAGCAGATATCTTGTATACGAGGGGCAGGTTGCGGCTGGTGTGGTCGGCCACGTAGGCGAGGCGGAAGTCAGATACCGCCAGGAAGTAGACGAGCAGCGCAGAGGTGAGGGTGCAAAGCACCGTCCCCGCCACTGCCGCTGCCCGTCCCTGCTCGAGCCAGGCCTTCTTTTGCCATCCGATACCCAGTACCAGGGCGCCGCTGCCGTAGACAGAGGCCAGCAGGCCGGCCAGCACCAGAAGATCCGCTAGCTGCACCATCAGGCCGGCGTACCTGCCCTTCCCGAGTCACCGGCGACCGGGCGACGGCCGGCCGTCGCCAGGCGACGACTGGCCACCGCCGCCAGGCCGATGGCCAGGACCATGGCGGCGCCACCCAGGTACAGCACATTGTTGCCTCTCCGGGCGGCCGCGGCAGGGGCCTGCTCGTACTTGCTCGGGCACTTCATGATGAGGCGGTTGGCCACCATGACCCCGTGCCCGTCGCCGGTGCCCTCCACCACCACCTGCTGCCCGGGGCCGAAGTTATCCGGAGGCGCCCCCCGGTACACGACAGGCACAGAAGCGCTACCATCGGTCACCTCAAACCGCAGGACCATGGCTGCGGCGTCCCACCTCACATCCGCGCCCACGTTCCCGGCCACGCGGAAGGTCGTCGTTGACGCTCCCCGCGCCTGCGCCTCCGAAGGGGTGAGGTAATACAGGGCCGCCCCCTGCCAGCCCGAATACGCCAGGTACGCCACCGCCGCCAGCACCAGCAAACCCGCCCACAGCAACCGCCGCCGCATCCCGACTACCTCCGCCTCTGCGTCGATCGCACCCACCCGCCTCCCCGGCCGGTCCGCTGCCTCACTGCCGGGGCCAGCGGGCCCGGTCTCCCACCACCCATGCCAGGCTAGCGGGGCAGGAGAGGAACCAGAGTCACGAACACCCAGGCCACCAGTCCCACATACACCACCAGTTCCAGGGCAATCAGCACCCGGTTGCGAGACCAGCGACTGCGGGGCAACCGGTCCAGATCGCCGGCCGCGTAACCGGCCATGCTCTCATACAAGAGGGCATGATCCTCCATCAGCTGGGACAATCTCAGTTTACCACTGTACCATACCGCACTGGAAGGGAAGACGCTGGGAGACAAGTGGACGGCAAATGAATGGCCTATGAGCACGGCCAGGAATGCCAGGAGGGCCTCGTTGCTGTGGGCCACCCGCAACGCACCGATCACCCAACGGGGAACATATGCTGCCGCCCACTCGGGAAACGCCAGGGTGAGACCGGAGACTCCCATCACCGTGGTGCCCCACACCACCGCCCAGTACTCGAACTTCTCCCACCAGGTGAACTTGCCGAAGCGGGGCGGCTCGTGGCGCCACCCGGCCAGGTAGCCCAGGTGGTGGGCGAAGTCCTGGAAGTCGCGCAAGCGGGGCAGCACGGCGAAATCGAGCCGCCTGCGCACCAGCCCCCATACGCAGAGGAGCACGTGGTACACCACCACGAAAGCCAGCAGGCCCGCCGCCACCAGGTGCACCCGCAACATGGTGTCGAAGTTGCCGAAGAACCGCACCACCGCGGGAGCCCAGGCTGTGTGGGAGTACTTGATGGGAAACCCGGTCAGCATCAGGACGGCCAGGCTCACCGCCAGCAGCCCGTGCTGCAACCGGGCGTGGATGTCAAACCTCATGGTGGGGTCACGCCGCCTCATGGACGGGCACCTCCCTCGGGACCCTTCCCGCTGCGGGACCGCAGACGGTGGGTCAGATCGAGGACGGCCAACGAACCATCCTTCGCCGTGTTGACCAGGATCACGGCCAGAAAGAACTTCCACACCACCCACAGCGGGAACCCGTCCTTGCGATCCTGGGGCGTAACGTGCTCCTTGCCCTGCAGGAGGTTGGCCATGGCGGCCGGGCTGCCCCGGTGGCAGTTGCCGCACATCAGGGTGGCCTCCTGGACGTTCCCGTTCACCGGGGAGAGGTGCCCGTGACAGTCGGTACACAGCGGGGCCTCCCGCGACCCCAGCCGGCGGGCAGCCCCGTGGAAGCTGTAGTCGTAACTCGCCTTCTCCTTCTCGTGGCACGAGGCACAGAATCCCACCACATTGGCGTGGTTGATGGGCGAAGCGGGGTCATTCGCCGGCACCAGCGCGTGGATGGGGCCGTGGCACTTGTCGCAGGTCAGGGGATCGGGATGACAGGAGACCTTGCCCTGCCCGAAATCGTATCCCTGGTGACAGCTCACGCATGTCTGCAGGGTGAGCGAACGCAGTTCCTCCCCCAGGGCCACGCGTCCGTGGTCGAAGCCCTGGAACTGCGGATGACACGAATTGCACGACTCCTTGCCGTGGGGGGATGATGCGTACTTCTGGGCGTCGACATAGAGATCGACTTCCCTCTCACCATCAAAGGTGGTGAGCCCCTGCTGCCCGTGACACCCCAGGCACAGCTGGTTGTCCGCCTGAGCCCGGGCCGCTCCCGGCGCGGCCGCCAGCACTACCCCCGCGGCCACCAGGGCGAGGAGCAACTTGGGCAATGTCATCATGGCCACCTCCGAGCAGCCGGGGAAGCGCCCCGGGCCACCACCGGCCCGAGGACCGGGCGGGAAGCTGACCCCGGAGACGTCTCCCCCGGCTCGACCCTGAATCGCTCCTACTTCGTCAGCGCCTCCTGCAGCCACTGCCGGGCCACGCGCAGCATCTCGTCCGTATAGGCAGGGTTGTGGATGCCGCCCGAGGCGTCGGCTTCGGCGAAGGAGATGTTGGTGAACGCCTTATCACGCAGTTCCTGAGCCGCCTTGACGTCAAGTCCCATGGCCTGGCGATCCTTGATGCGGGCATCCACCCGGGCCAGCAGATCCTTGAGCTCCTTGACCTGCCGGTCAAACTCCTGGTGGAGCCCCTCGGTCTTCTCCACGGTCATGGTCTTGTGGCAGGCGTCGCAGGAATCCAGCTCCACCGGCTTGCCGTGCTGGGTGATGGTGAGCTTGGGCGTGCCCGCCTTGAACAAGTGGTTGCCAGCAACCATGTGGCAGTCCACGCAGGTGGCCGTCTTGGCCGCGGGCATGTTGGGCACCCCGATGGCACCCACGCCCAGCCACATCTCCTTCTGCGCGTGGTGGACTTCCGTCCCGGGCGCAAAGGTCTCCGTCTTCAACTCGCCGGTGTGGCACTCGATGCAGGTTTCCTGGGCATCCTTGCGCAGCTGGGCCTCGTGGTCCCGCTTGTGGGGATCGTGGCACACCACGCAGGTGATACCCACCCGGTCTCCCTTCAGGTCCCCCTCGCGGAAGTCCTTGAGGGTGGGCACCGGCTGGCCTTTCTCTTCGGCCAGGCGCACGGTGGCCGAGTGGCACTCCATGCAGCTCTCCTTGTAGAAGGGCTTATCCACCATATTGGCGAACACGGAGTAGTGCCCGGTTTCCTTGAGCTGGCCCACCTGCCGGTCCCCGCCGTGGCAGGACTCGCAGGCGTCCACGTCCAGCGAGGCCTTGATGTAAGCGGTGTTGCCGCCGGTGGCCACGTGCTTGGAGCCGGGCCCGTGGCACGACTCGCAGCTTATCCCCAGCGACACGAAGGTGTTGAGCTGCTTGTCGTACCCGGTGGTGTGGCAGCCCGTGCACGCTCCCAGCCAGGGCGATACCGCGCGCGGCTGCCACTCTTTCTTCTCGATGTCCCACCCCGCCGGCAGGTACTTGTAATCCGCCCCCACGAAGTAGTTCTTGGTCAAGCCACCGACCACGAACTTCACGTCGGAAAGCTGGATGCCCGCCCGGGGATCGGCGAAGTTGGCGTTGGTCACGCCGGGCCCGGGCTCCTGCACCATGCGGCTGTGCATGGTGGTGCGCCAGGCGGCCACAGCCTCGCTGTGGCAGGTGGCACACTGCTCCGGTCCCACCACGTAGCTCGCCACGCCGGCCAGGGGATCCTGCATCCCCTTCTTGCCCTCCCACACCTTCACCAGCAGCACGGCGGCATCGGCGCGGGTGAACGTTCGTGACGGCTCGAACCTACCCTCGGCCGGGAAGAGGCCCTTCCTGATGGCCACCGCCACATAGCCGGCAGAGTCGGCCGGGATACTGGCACCATCAGCCAGCTTCCCCAGGACGGCCGTCTTCTCCACGTCCGGCAGCGCCTGCGCTTCCTGCTCGAGGCCCAATGCCTTCACCGCTACGCGGGCGGCCTCCACCCGCGTCACCCCGTCGCCGGTACCGAAAGCACCCTGACCGGCAGGTGCCATGAGCCCCGCCCGGACCACCGTTTCTACTGTCTTCCAGTACCAGGCATCCTTGGGCGCGTCCCCGAATGCCGGCAAATACGGCGTCACTTCGGGCAGGCCGAAGATCCGCTCCACCATGGCGGCGAACTCCGCCCGGGTTACCCTGGCGTCGGGCGCGAACACCTTGCCGGGGCGACCCTTGACAACGCCCGCCTCCGCCAGGGTCTCGATGGCCTCACGCGCCGGGTGGCGGGCGATATCGCGGAAGAGGGCGGGCCTGGCGGGGGGCTGGGTGGTACCTCCCGCTGCCGGCGCTCCGGACGAGCCGCCGCCCGTGGTGGGCTGGGAAGCAGCCGGCTTGCTGGTGGGGTCGCCCGGGAAGGTGAGAGCCTTGATTTCGGCCAGGTTACTGAAACCGTCCCGGTCGGAGTCCGTCCCCTCCACCTTGCGGTAGTCCATGCCTGCCGCCGCCAGGTCAGCCCCGTAGCGGTTGAGCTTCAAGTCCGACGTGTGGCACGTCACACAACCGGCCAGCTTGGACCCCTTGAGGTTGGGGTAGGCAGACACCAGGGAGTTCACGTACGCCGCCTTGGCGTAGGCCGTGGCCGCCCCCAGCAGGGCCAGGATGGCCAGCACGGTCACCAGAGCGATCACCTTCCTCATTTTCCTCTGTTTCCCCCCTTTCTCAGTTTAAGTTTGTGAGAGCTTTAACAAAAAGTTCAAGGGGGGCCCGGCTCGCTCCTGCGCTCAGGGCCATCACACTTTGCCCCGCATCATAAGCGCGGGCTATGAGGCACACCCGCCATCGTCCACGCGCTCCCCACAAGCAGGAGGAACGGGCAGCCGGCGGCGGTGATGCGCGCTCAGGCGGCAGGCGCCACCCACAAGCAGGAGGAATAGGGATAGTAAGAGAACTTATAGCTGCTGTAAATGTGAGGGACAGCTCCGGCAGCATGGGGCAGGCGTGTCCAGTGGGGGTCAGGGCATGAACGTGTGGCAGCTGGAGGTATTCTGTACGGTGGCCCGGGTGAAGAGCTTCTCCCGGGCGGCGCGCCTGCTCCATCTCACCCAGCCGGGGGTCAGTGCCCAGATCCTCTCCCTGGAAAAGCATTTCGGGGTACGCCTCTTCCGCCGCCACGCCCACGGCGTAGACCTCACGCCCGCGGGCGAGGTGGTCTTCGACTACGCCCGCCGCATCCTGGAGTTGGTGGAAGGGATGGAGAAGGCCGTCAGCGCCACCGACGACACGCGCCAGCTCACCATCGCCGCCACCCAGACCGTCGGGAATTACGCCCTGCCCTGCACTGTGTGGGCCTTCAAGGAGAAGAACCCCACCTGCGACATCAGGCTGGAGATCGTCTCGGCCGCCGACGTGGTGGCCGGGGTGCAAAACGGCAAGTTCGACGTGGGCGTCCTGGAGGGGTGCGATGAGGGGACCATGAAAGACCCCGAGCTGGTGGCGCGCTCCATCACCGCAGACGAACTGGTGGCGGTGGTGGCCCCTGACGGCAGGTGGGCCGCCACGGAGGAACTGGAGCCGGGGGAACTCCTGCGCATGCCCCTCCTGCTGCGGGAGCCGGGTTCCGGGGTCCGAGAGGCGGTGGAGCAGTGCCTGGCCCACGCAGGCATCGACCCCGCCCAGCTCCAGGTGGTAGCGGTCATGGGTTCAAACGAGGCCATCAAGTCGGCGGTTTCTGCGGGGCGGGGAGCGTCCATCCTGTCCCGGCTGGCCGTGCAGCGCGAGCTGCGCACCGGAGGCCTGCGGGCCCTGCGCGTCCGCGGCCTGGGACCCATGCGGTTCCTGCTCATTCACCGCCGGGACCCTCTCCTCTCGGGGCTGGCCCGGCGCTTCATCCGCTTTCTCACCCCCGCCGATCTCTGCTGAGCCGGCACTGCGGTGTGCTGACTCAGTGGATGTAGCAGGCGCTGGTCTTCTTGTACTCTTTGGCGCTGGCGAGGATGAGATACTCGGACACGCCCGTGGTGGCAGAAATGGCCCGGGCCACCTCCGCGCAGGCCTCTTCGTCGCCCCCGTGCACCATGGTGTAGACGTTGTAGGGGAAATCCGGTAGTCCGGCCCGCTCGTAACAGTGGGTAACCTGAGGGAAAGTGGCAGCCAGTCGCCCAAACCGTTCTACCTGGTCGGGCGGTACCTTCCACACCACCATAGCGTTGCCGCGGTAGCCGGCCGCCTGGTGGTATAACACGGCGGCCACGCGGCGGAGCCATCCCCTCTCCCAGTAAGACCGTATCCGCCTGAGCACTTCGGCTTCGGAAGCCCCCACCCGGGAGGCAATGGCCCCGAAGGGACACGGATCCAGGGGAATGTCCCCCTGCAACTCCCTCACGATGGCCCGGTCCAGCTCATCAAGCATAGCCGGCAGCCTCCTCGCCCGTCGCGCCCATGGGAAAGTGAGCTCTGATCTTGAACACGCGCCCGGCCGGCACCAGATGTACCTCCTCCACCCTGGTGCGGGACCTGATCTCATCCAACAGGGCGCGGGCGTCCGCTTCCCGGCCCGTTACCAGGGTGAACCAGAGGTTGTACCGCCCCTGGCGGGCGTAGTTGTGGGTCACCTCGGGATACTCGCTCACCACGGCCGCCACCCGGTCCAGGTCCTCCGGAGGCACCACCATCGCCACCAGGGCACTGTGAAAGCCCAGGGCGCGGGTGCTGAACACACCTCCCAGGCGCCGGATGATGCCCTCCTCCTTCAACCGGGTGACACGCCGGAGGCAATCCTCCTCGGAGATGCCCACCTCGTCCGCCACCGCTGCAAAGGGGCGTGCGCAGAGAGGCAGCCCCCTCTGTAGGACGTCCAGCAGTCTGCGGTCTACGCCGTCCACTGCTCCTCCCCCCCCGACCAGGCAATCTCGTCGTCGCTCAGGTAACATGCCGGGTCGTCGCCCCACATGTCCCCGGCAGCTCCGGCGCGGGCCCGGAAGTTACCGTTGCACACATCCAGCCACACGCACCGGCGGCACCTGCCCTGCAGCAGGGCCTTGCGCTGGCGCAGCCCCCGCAAGACGGGGTGATCGGACTGCCCCCAGATCTCGGAGAAGGGCCGCTGGCGCACGTTCCCCACCGGCTGGTGGCGACTGAACTGGTCCGGGTACACGTCACCCAGGTGATCTATGGCAGCAATGGCGATGCCCGAGCGGTTTCCCCCGCTGCGACGCAGCAGCTCGAGCACCCGGGGTGCCACCTGGGGACGGTGGCGCAACGCCCACAGGTACAGGTAGGGACCGTCGGCATGATTGTCCACCGTGAGGATCTCCGCCGGCCGCCCGGCGGCGTGCATACCGAGGGTGCGCTCCACGATGAGGTCAAGGGCCTGCCTCCTCTCGGCCGGGGACAGGTCCTGCTCCATCATCGCTACCCCCCGCCCCGAGTAGACCAGGTGGTAGAAGCAGGCCCGCGGGATGCCTTCCGTCTCGATAAGGTCGAAGATGGCCCCCAGATCGCCCACGTTCTGGCGCGTCATGGTGAAGCGCAGGCCCACGCGCTGACCCACCGCCAGGCAGTTGCGGATCCCCTCCAGGGCGGCCTCGAAGGCACCGGGTACCCCGCGCATGCGGTCGTTGGCTTCGCCGATGCCGTCCAGGCTTACCCCCACATAGCTGACTCCCAACTCGCGCAACCGCCCCGCCCGTTCGCGGGTGATGAGAGTTCCGTTGGTGGAGATCACGGTCCTGATGCCCAGCCCCACCGCCCGCCCGATGAGACGATCCAGGTCCGGCCGCAGGAGGGGCTCCCCCCCCGAAAACAACACCACCGGTACGCGAAAGCGGGCCAGGTCGTCGATGAGGTCGAGGGCCTCCTCCGTGCCGGGCACACCCTGGGGGGCGGGTGCTCCCCCTCGCGCGGAGGGCCCTTCCCTCCGAAAGGGGAGTTCGCCGGCGCCCACCGCTCTTGGGACCGGGATGGCGTCGTAGTAACAGTGGGAGCAACGCAGGTTGCAGGCCGGGGTCACGTTCCATACCACCACCGGCCCCGCCCCTGCGTGCGTACCCGCCACCTGAGATCGCGCCGAGGGGACGTAACGCAACCCGTCCCCGTATCCCGATGTATCACAGAGCAGCCTGCTGACGCTTATCATCGCGACCCCGCCCTTCCCACGTCTCGGCTACAACCTCCACGGCCCGGTCACTGTCCGGCTGCCGGGCCAGGCCCTTGATGCCGGCGATGGGACCATCCAGCACCCGGTTCACCAGGCGGTGAGCCATCATCTCCAGCACCCGGCGCTCCCGCTCGCCCAGGCCGGGCAGCTCCCGCATGGCCCGGTCCAGCTCTTCTGCGCGGATGCGGAGCGCCTTCTCCCGCACCCGCCTTATCACCGGGACGACCCTCTGCTGGCGCAACCAGGCGGCAAACTCCCCTGCCTCGTCGGCGCAGATGGCTTCCGCGCGGTCGACCTGGTCCCTTCCGGCTTCCCCCACGTGCTCGTCCAGCGAGTCGACATCGAAGAGTCGCACCCCCTGTATGTCGGCCGCGGCCGGGTCCACGTCCCGGGGAACGGCCAGGTCGAACACGACCAGGGGCCGTGACCGCCCCGCCAGAGCCTTCGCCACCAGCTCCCGGCCGAGCACCACCCCGGGCGCCGCCGTGCAGCTGATCACCAGGTCCACTCCGGCCAGGGTCTCCCTCAGGCTTTCCTCCTCCAGGGGCAACAGGGTCCAGCCGTCGGTTCCTCCCCCATCCCGGCCGGGTCCGCCGATGCCGAGACCGGCCAGCGCCTGCCTCGTCCGGGCGGGATCGCGGGTGCACACCAGCACCTCGCCCACGCCCTCCCGCCTGAGCTGGGACAGGGCCAGCCGTCCCATCTTGCCCGCCCCCACCACCAGCACCCGCCGGCCGGTCAGGCCACCCAGTTGCTCGGCCGCCACCTTCACCGCCACCGAGCTCACGGAGGCAGTCCGGCTGCTCACGGCCGTTTCCGCATGCACCCGGCGGGCGGCGCGCACCGCGTGTTCGAACAGCACGTTGAGTATCTTACCGGCCGTGCCCGCCTCGCGCGCGGCCTGCAGGGTCTGCCTCACCTGACCCAGAACCTGAGTTTCACCGGTCACCATGGCGTCCAGCCCGCCGGCCACCCGGAAAAGGTGCCGCGCCGCCTCACCGCCTTGTCGGCGGTACACCAGGGCTCCTACCCCGGCCCCCGTCCTCCCTCCCCACTCCTTCTCCAGGCTATCCGGACGGGCAGGATCGACCAGATATGCTTCCACCCGGTTGCACGTGCACAGGAGGGCACTCTCGCATGCCCCGGTCAGGCGTCGCAGCCCGGCCAGATACGCGGGCAGATCCGGTCCGGATACGGCCAGCCGCTCCCGCACTTCCACGGAAGCAGTCCGGTAGCTAACTCCCAATACCAGCAGGCGATACACCTGCCTCACCTCGCCCCTCCTCGGGCCGCCACCTCCGCGGTGCGCGGCTGATAGGTGCAGTAAGGTTCCTCGGCCAGATAGTCACCCGTCGTTCCCAGGGCGCGGGCGCGGCAACCCCGGCAGGCGCGCCGGAATTCGCAGCGGCCGCACTTACCGCGCAAGAGGTCGGCATCTCTCAGCTCCCGGAACAGGGGGGCCTCCTGGTAGATCTGGGAAAAGGGCCGCTCCCGGATGTCCCCTGCTTCCCGGGGGAAGTAGCCGCACGGGTAAACCTTGCCCGTCCGGGAAATGAACGCGAAGCCGTCTCCCGCCATGCAGCCGCGCGGCCGCCTGCCCTGACTGCGGCGCTGGAGCCACAGGCGGGCATACATGGGGCCGCACGTCACCTTGACACGCATCCCTCCGCCCGGCACCGGGTGCACGCCGGCCCGGGAAGACTGCTCGAGCAACCACTCCAGCACCCGTTCGTACTCGTGGGGGGGGATCTCGTCCTCCACCGTGGCCCGACCGGTCGGCACCAGCAGGAACACGTCCCAGGTTACCGCCCCCACTTCCCGCGCCAGCGCCAGCAGGTGGGGAAGCTCGGCCACGTTGTGCCGGGTCACTGTGGTGTTCACCTGAAACGGCAGGCCCGCCTCCCGGGCCAGGCCCATGCCCGCCATCGCAGCAGCGAAGGACCCCGGCACGCCCCGGAAAGCGTCATGAGACGACGCATCCGACCCGTCGATGCTCACCGAAAGGGCCACGATGCTCGCTTCCCGGATGGCCCGTACGCTCTCGGGCGTGAGGGTGGTGCCGTTGGTGGACATGACCATGCGCACACCCAGGCTGCTGCCGTACCGGGCCAGATCCAGGATGTCGGGCCGCAGCAGTGGCTCCCCTCCGGTTATGATGAATGTCGGCCGGCAGAAGGAGGCCACGTCATCCAGAAGAGCACGGGCTTCGGCCGTGCTCAACTCGGCCGGATCGCCGGTGGGAACGGCCTCTGCCCGGCAATGCCGGCACACCAGATTACATGCCCGGGTCGCCTCCCAGGCAATTACCGCGGGACCTGTTTCAGGCTCCCCCATGCTCGTCCTCCGCCCAATACACTATCACAAAGCGGTGCCACCGGAGCATTGACTCCGGTCAACGACCAGGCTTGTGATGGTTCTAACAAGACATTTTTCAGAAACCCCCGCGCTATTCCTCCACCAGTGGGGTATCAGATTTTAGCAGGCCGCATAGCCCCCGCTTATACGGGGCCCGCCGGGCGGCCCCGCGGGGAAGGGGCGGGTCCGGGAAGCACTACCGCCCTGAACGGCTACGACCGGTGCGCGATTCGGCTGCCAGGGCCACCCTGATCCCCACCAGGGCACCGGCCACCATGAAAACCCCTTCCACCCAACCCTGCAGGGACGAGGAGACGATTCCTCCCATTACCCCTCCCACGTTGCACCCGGGCGCCAGCCGGGCACCTACCCCCATGAGCAGTCCCCCCATGCCAGCCAGCACCGCCGGCTGCCAGCGCCGGGGCAGGCGCAGGCGCCACTCCCCTCCCCTTACCGCACCCAGGGCGGCACCGCCCACCATTCCCCCCACCAGGAGGGCACCGGCCAGGACCAGCTCTCCCGTCCCCCGCGCACCCACCAGGGGAAAGGTAACCGGTATGCCGATGAGGTGGGAGGTAATGCCCAGCGTTCGCCCCGTCCAGAACGTGAACATTACCTCGATGGCCGCCAGGCCGAGTGCCCCGGCCAGGTAGGACCATCCCGTATCGCCATGTCGGCGGTGGCCCGTACCGCTGTCACTACGCACGGCGCCATCCCCCGCTTCCGCCGGCCTGTCTGCACAGGGTCAGCTCCCACACGCCGCCGGGCAGTTCGTCCACCGTGAACGAAACACCCTCTCGCTCGGCCCATTCCATCACATTGCGCACGGACCGGGCGTACCCGAGCCGGGCAACCACTGCCTCCCCGGGTTGGGCCCCGCGCAGAGCCTCCTGGATGCGCAGCAGCGGCACCGGACAAACCTCCTCCACCAGGTCCAGATACCGGGCAGCCACTACTCTCCCCCCGCCCCCAGTCCCGCCCGCGGAGCCCGGCGCAGCCGCCCGGACATCTCCAGCACCCATCCCAGGAGAGCCAGGGCGCCCACCCCCACCAGCACGGCCGTGGGCCACCCCAGCACGTCCGGAAGGAAGACCACCGTGCCCCGCCCGGCCCAGGCCGCCCACCAGGCACGCAGGCGCAGGCCCGCCTCGCCCCCCGCCATCAGGCCTGCCACGGCCAGCGCGTACACCACCGTACCTTCCCCCAGACGGACCAGGGTGGTGAGAGCACAGGTGCCGGCCAGCCCCATCCCCAGGCCGAATACCAGCCCCCCCGCCACGGTGTGCCAGCCCACGGCGAATACGTTGCCGGGAGCACCGACCAGGGACTGGGCGGCGGCCACGCCCACCAGCGAAACGGCCAGCAGGGTGAGCATCGCCCGCGCCAGGGCCGGCATTCGCCACAGGAAAGCATCCCGTATCGCGCCCACAAAGCACAGCCGCGACCGCTGCACCAGGTACCCGACCGCCAGCCCGCACACCCAGAAGCCCGCTGCCACCCGCCACCCCATGCTCAGGAGCAGTATGGCCACGGCACCGGCGATCGTCACCATCACCGCCGCCATGCTACCCGGCACTCTCCTCTCAACGGATGAACAGGGGCCCGAACACCAGGGCCACGATGGACATGAGTTTGATGAGGATGTTCATGGAGGGCCCGGCGGTATCCTTGAAGGGATCGCCCACCGTGTCGCCCACCACGGCTGCCTTGTGCTCGGGAGAACCCTTGCCACCCAGGTTACCCGCCTCGATGAACTTCTTGCCGTTGTCCCAGGCCGCACCCGCGTTGGCCATGGTCACGGCGATGAGGAAGCCGGTCGCCAGGGAACCGGCCAGCATCCCGCCCAGGGCTTCCCTGCCCAGCAGCAAGCCGATCACGATGGGGCTGATCACCGCCAGCAGGCCGGGGGCGACCATCTCCTTCAAAGCGGCCGCGGTGGCGATGTCCACACAGCGGGCGTAGTCGGCCCGGGCCCGGCCTTCCATGAGGCCCGCCACCTCGCGGAACTGCCGCCTCACCTCTTCCACCATGCGCAGGGCCGCCCGCCCTACCGCATCCAGGGCCATGGCACCGAACAGGAAGGGCAGCAGCGCGCCGATGAGGAGGCCGATGAGGGTGGTGTGCCTGCTCAGGTCGATGGTGCTGAGCCCGACGCTGTGGGAGTACGCCGAGAACAGGGCCAGGGCCGTGAGGGCGGCCGATCCGATGGCAAAGCCCTTGCCGATGGCCGCGGTGGTATTCCCCAGGGCATCCAGGCGGTCCGTGATGCGGCGCACGCCCTCGCCCAGGCCGGACATCTCGGCGATGCCGCCCGCGTTGTCTGCCACCGGGCCGTAAGCATCCACGGACATCACCACCCCGATGGTGGCCAGCATACCCACCCCCGCCAGGGCGATGCCGTAGAGCCCGCCCAGGGAATAAGCCACATAGATGGCCACCGCCACTGCGATCACGGGCAGGGCTGTGCTGCGCATCCCCAGGGCCAGGCCGGTGAGGATGTTGGTGGCCGGCCCGGTGGTGCAGGAGTGGGCCACTCCCTTGATAGGAGGACCGGAGGTGAAGTACTCGCTGATCAGACCGATCAGGATACCCGCTATCAGGCCGGCGAGCACCGCCCCCAGCAGGACCACGCTGCCGGTCAGGGCCACGCACAGCCACCAGGCCAGCAGGGCGAAGGCGCCCGCCGCCACGTAGGTCCCCCAGCGCAGGGCCGCCTGGGGGTTGGCCCCGCTCAGGGCGCGCACATACACCACACCCAGGAAGGAGGCCACCGTCCCGGTCGCCACCAGGGCCAGGGGCAGAATGGTGTGACCCGGGCTGAGACCCGCGCCCAGCACCATGGCGGCTACCACCGAGCCCACGTAGGACTCGAAGAGGTCGGCACCCATGCCGGCCACGTCACCCACGTTGTCGCCCACGTTGTCGGCGATCACGGCCGGATTGCGGGGGTCGTCCTCGGGGATGCCGGCCTCCACCTTTCCCACCAGGTCGGCGCCCACGTCCGCCGACTTGGTGTAAATGCCTCCCCCCACGCGGGCGAACAGGGCTATGGAACTGGCCCCAAACGAAAAACCTGTTACGATTACGGGATCAGGAAACAGCATGAAGACTACCGCCAGGCCGATGAGCCCCAGGCCCGCCACCGCCAGGCCCATGATGGATCCGCCGGAAAAGGCAACGCGCAGGGCCTGAACCTGCCCGGCGCGCGCTGCTTCCGTGGTACGCACGTTGGCCCGGGTGGCCGCACTCATCCCCAAATAGCCGGCCAGAACCGAGCATGAGGCGCCGATCAGGTACGCCACGGCGGTCTTCCAGGACAGCGCAAGCCCGAGGACGACGAACACCGCCACCGCGAAGACGGCGATGGTGCGATACTCGCGCAGCAGGAACGCCCGCGCCCCCTCGTGGATGGCTTCCGAGATCTCTCTCATGCGTTCGCTGCCGGCGGGCATCCGCAACAGGCTGCTCCACAGAAAGGCCACGAAAACCAGCGCCACCGCCCCCACCAGGAGAGACACCAACGGCCAGGTCAACTCAGCTATCCCCCCTACGACGCACGTCGCATTTCCTGCGTACAACCGCAACCAGTATAGTCGGGGCGCAAAACGGTGTCAAAGGGAATACAGCGCCTTGCGCGGGACGCCGGCGAGGGGTGACCACCGGCCTGCAGCACGACGGCGCGCGGGACTGTGCGTGCGGTGACGGCGGCACCCGCGCCCACATATTATGTAACAGGCAAGACACCGGGCCTCATTTGCTCAGCACCACCTGCGGGCCCGCATCCGCGAGGAGAGATAGGAGATGACCTCCCCGGACAGCGACTCCGCGCAAAGCGACGCCGCAGCTCGCACCGCCAGGCTGGTGGCGGCAAAGTGGACACTCCTCATCATCAGCCATCTGGCCAGGGGCCCCATGCGCTTCCATGAGCTTCAGCGCAACCTCTCCGGAATCAGCCCCAAGACTCTCTCCGACCGCCTGCATCAGCTGGACGGTCTGGGAATTATCTCCCGCCACGTATATGCAGAGGTCCCTCCGCGGGTGGAGTACAGGCTTACGGAGAAGGGCAGGGCGCTGCTACCCCTGGTCAACTTCCTCGGACAGTATGGACAGCGGTGGCTACCGCCGCGCGGCACCTGATCACTTCAGGCGGGGCAGCATGGTTATGCCGCGCGGCACCTGATCACCTCAGGCGGGGCAGCGGTACAATCCACCGCGCCCTGACCGATACCGCCCGCCCCCGGCGCTCGAGAACTCCCCCGGCCGCCAGGGGCGGCACTGCTTCTCCAAAGATGTGGGCCCCATAGCGCCGGTACACGCTTTCGAAAACGGTTACGTCGACGAGGCCGAACTCATCCTCCAGGGACAGGAACACCACGATGCGGCCGCTCTTCGTGGGAGGTCGGTGGGGCCGTATGGCCGCACCGGCCACCTTGACCCGGCTGCCCTCGGGCATACCGGCTACCTCCCGGCTGGACATATACCCCCGCCGCTTCAGGTACGGGCGCAGGTGTCCCATGAGGTGCCCGCTTACGCCGAACCCCAGGATCTCGTGCTCCCACGCCAGCTTCTCCAACGGCGTGAAATCGGCCGCCAACGCCATGCCCACCGCGGATGGGAGCCCCGGGGCGAGGCCGGGAAGGAGGTCACCACGGCATCCCTGCAGCAGCGCCGGCAACGCCCACATGAGGGAGCGCCGATTCGGATGCAGGGAATCGAAGGCCCCGCACAGGATGAGATTCTCTATCACGTCCTGATCGAGCCCGGCGGGGCCCACCTCCCTACCGGCGCCATCGCCCGGTGACACACCGCAGGCGTCGCGTACACCCGCGGTGTCACGCGGGCGGACCAGGCGGCGGCAGAAGTCCTCCAGGGAGGTAAACGGGCCGTCCCGGCGGCGGGCTTCCAGGACGGCCTCAAGACCCCTTTCGGGCATGCCCTTCACCGCCCGCAGGGAAGTGCGGACGACCAGCCGCCCCCCGGCAGGCCCGGCCCCGCACTCGGGGCCAGGCTCACACCCAGACCCCGGCTCGCGTCCGGCCCCCGGTGCAGCCGCGGGCGGGGATGCCGCCGGGGGCTCCACGGTGAAGTGGTCTTCGCTGCGGTTGATGTCCGGCCCCAGCACGGGGATGCCCCGGCGCCGGGCCTCCACCACCACCGTCTCGGGCGGGTAGTAGCCCATGGGCTGCAGGGTGAGGATGGCGGCGAAGAAGTCGGCGGGATGGTGGCGCACCAGGTAGGCGGTGCGGTAGGCGATGTCGGCGAAGGCGGCGGCGTGGGCCTCACAGAAGCCGTAGCTGGCGTAGCCGGCGATCTGGGCGAAGATGGCGCGGGCCACCTCCTCTTCCACCCCGCGGGCGCGGGCCTTCTCCACGAAGTGGCGGCCGATCTCCTCCATCTCCCGCTGGGAGCGGGCGTGGGTCATCACCCGGCGCAGGCGATCGGCCTCCCCGGGGGTGAAGCCGGCCACGGCGGTGGCGATCTCGATCACCTGCTCCTGGAAGAGCACCACCCCGTAGGTCTTCTCCAGGATGGGACACAGGGCGGGATGCAGGTACCGGGGGGGCTCCTTCCCCTGGCGGCGGGCGATGAAGGGTTCCACCATGTTCCCCTTGACGGGCCCCGGTCGGATGAGGGCCACGCTGGCCACCAGGTCCTCCTGGCAGGAAGCCCCCAGGCGGGCCTGCAGGGCCCGCTGGGCGGGGCTCTCCAGTTGGAACACCCCGATGGTGCGCCCCTCGTTGATCATTTCGAAGGTGGCAGGATCATCGAGAGGGATGTCCCCGTATCGGAAGCCGGGGTCGCGGCCGGCAATGCTGCGACAGGCTTCCTCGATGGCCCCCATGGTGCGCAGGCAGAGGAGGTCCAGCTTCACCAGCCCCAGGGTCTCCACGTCGTCCTTGTCGAACTGGACGATGGTGATCCCCTTGGCCGCCATCTGCAGGGGGCTCACCTCCACCAGGGGACGGCGGCTGATCACCACCCCGCCCAGGTGGGTGCCCAGGTGGCGGGGGAAACCGGCCACCCGGCGCCCGATCTCGATGAGCAGGCGGAACCGGCGCGGATCTAGGCCGGAATCGCGCAGTTCCGGCACGCTGGCAAAGGCGCGGTCCAGGTCGTCGGCGTCCAGGTAGTAGGGCACCCGTTTGGCGAAGCGGTCGATCTCGGCCGGGGGCAGGTCCAGGGCCTTGCCCAGGTCGCGCACCGCCGCCCGTGCCCCGAAGGTGTTGTAGGTGGCCACCCCGGCCACGTGGTCGGCGCCGTACTTCTCGTACACGTAGCGGGTGACCTCGTCCCGGTAGCGGGCGTCGAAGTCGATGTCGATGTCGGGCTTCTCCGCCCGCTCCGGGCTCATGAAGCGCTCGAAGAGCAGCCCCCGCCGGATGGAATCCACCTCCGTGATGAAGAGGCAGTAGGCCACCGCCGAATCGGCCGCCGATCCCCGCCCCGCGTAGCGGATACCCCGCTCGCGGGCGAAGCGCGCCACGTCCCACACCAGAAGGAAGTAATCCTCGAACCCCAGGCGACAGATGATGTCCAGCTCGTGTTCCAGCCGCTCCCTGATGCGGTCCGCCACCGTGCCGTAGCGCTGCCGGGCACCCTCGTACACCTGCTGGCGCAGGAACCCGGCCGCCGTCATCCCCGCCGGCGCCTCCGGCGGCAGCGGGAACGCCGGATACAGCCAGCCCTCCCCCGCCGGCGCCCGGCCACCTCGCCGCGCAGCGGACGCGCCGGAGGCCACGCCTTCCAGATCCGCCGGTGCCCGGCGGCCGGGGATCACGCCCTCCAGGGCGGGCTGGCAGCGGGCGGCGATCTCCAGGGTGTTGCTCAGGGCTTCGGACCACTCCGCGAACAGGGCCTCCATCTCGGCGGGGGAGCGCAGGTAGTTCTGGGCGTTGAGCCGCCGCTCGGGGTGGACGTCATCCGCCCGGGTGAGGGTGCGCACACAGGTGAGCAGGTCGTGGACGGGGAAGTCCTCGCGCCGCGCGTAGTGGACATCCGCCGACGCCACCAGGGGAATGCCCAGGTGCTTGCCCAGCTCGGCCAGGGCGCGGTTGAGGGCCATCTCCCGGGGCAGCAGGTTCCCCTGCAGCTCCATGTAGAAGCCGGCCTCACCGGCACCCACGCTACTGCAGATCCCGGTGGCCGCGTCCCGGGCAGCGCGGACGCTACCGGCCAGGTCGCTCTCCCCCAAGTTGCCGCCCGGAGTGCCGCCTGAGATACCGGTCGTAGCACCGGCCGGGCCATCAGCGAGCCCGGCGAGCGCTCGACCGGAGAAGATGGCCTGCAGGCGCCGCGCCACCTCCTCTGCCTCCCGGTAGCGCCGCGCCAGGATGAGTCGGGGGATCTCCCCCCGCCGGCACCCCGACAGGGCAATGAGCCCCTCATGATAGCGCTCCAGGTCGGCCCAGCGCACGAGCGGCTGCCCGCGCTGGTTGCCCAGGTGGGCGGCGGTGAGCAGCCGGCACAGGTTGGCGTACCCCACGGCATCGCGCGCGAGGAGGACCAGGTGGCCCCCACGGTAGGCGTCACCGGCGCCTCCCACCCCGCGACCGCCGGCGAGGGGAGCCGGGCTGCCGCCAGTCACGGGAGCCGGGGTACCGCCGGCGAGGGGCACGGCGGCCTCCACCTCCACCTCGGCACCTATGATGGGCTTGATCCCCGCCGCCTCCGCCAGACGCCGGAACCTCACGGCGGCGGAAACGGTGTGGTGATCGGTGATGGCCAGTGCCGGCATGTCATACCCGGCAGCGGTGCGAATCAGCTCTTCCAGCCGACTTCCCCCGTCGAGGAAAGAAAACGGAGAATGCACATGCAGGTGAACGAACACGACCTGCCCCCTCCGACTCAAACCTCCGTTCACCCCCAGTATACCAAACAGGGGGGGCTTCGTAAATATGTTCGCCATTGATCCGGTTGCCGGTAGCCGCTTCCGGGTTCAGCAGTTGACGGGCCCGCGCGGTACGAAATACTGAACCGCAGGAACCGCAGTTGCGGTACAGAATACCGAACCGCAGGAACCGCAGATGCACGACGAGCGCGCGGTGCCGGGTATCCGAGGCTGCTGGGGCCCGTTGGGGTACTCGACCTCCCACTGCCGGTTCGGCACGGCTCGACCGGTTGCTGGCAACTGCTTCCGGAAGGTAGAATAAGGCTGTCCAACCACACGGCCTAACCGTCAGAAGCTGCGCAGGCACGGTTTGGCAATAGGGAGACTGACAGTACAGTGACCAACTCCACCGGTGTTCAGCATCCCAACGGGTGCGAGGCCGCGCCCGGCCGCGAAGTAGGGCAGCCCTCGAGCGATGGTCGCGACCACGCGGACCTCCTTAAGAGCGAACTGCACCGGATCGCAAACCAGTTCCGGCAAATGGGCGCCCGGAAAATCATTCTCTTCGGTTCGTATGCCCGCGGACGGGCGGATGCGCTCACCGACCTGGACCTGGTGGTGGTCATGGACAGTGAGCTGCCGTTCGTAGAACGGACGGCGGAAGTGTACCGCCGCATCGTGCCCCGCGTGGCAGCCGACATCCTGGTGTACACCCCGGGCGAGTGGGAACGGATGCAGGACCGGCCATTCGGGCAGCAAGTGCTGCGAGAAGGGAGGGTGCTCTATGAGAAAACCGGGCGTCGAGGAAGGCCGCCGCTGGCTCGATCAGGCCAGAGAGGACCTGAAGTGGGCCCGGCGGCTGGCCGATGAGGGAGGCTACCACCTCGCGTGCTTCCTGGCCCAACAGGTAGCGGAGAAAGCTATCAAGGGGTTCCTGTATGCGAAAGGAGAAAGCCTGGTCCTCGGCCACTCGGTGACTGTGCTGGCCGAGAAGGCAGAGCAGCATGATGCGCGAGTTGCCCAAAAGCGTCAGTCCTGGGCGATACTCGACGGCTACTACATCCCGACGAGATATCCCAGCGGCCTCCCGGACAGCATCCCCGCCCTCGTGTATAACCGCAAGGCGGCCTCGGAAGCAGTCGAACTTGCGGCCGATGTTGTCGCAGTGGTCACCGCCCTGCTTTCCTCGGACGGGTCCCCCGGAGAAGGTGAGCGGGAAACGTAGGGCGCTCCTGACAAGTCGTTTGGCCCGCCTGCCGGACCCGACCGGTATTGCCGCCGGGGCTCACCCGTGTCACATTGGAGCAAAGCGAATCGCCCAGGGGTGCTCGCGGTGGGGAGAGAACTGCGAGCTGGGAGAGCACCCCGCTCAACCCTTGGAACCTGATCCGGGCAATGCCAGCGTAGGGAGGGCGACCCGGGAGAAGGAGCCCCCGGAAACGGCAGTCCGGCCGGGAACGGGAACCCGTCGGGAACGAGAGCCCGCCTTCACTACGGGGCGGGCTCCGGGTTCATCTGGAGGCGGTAGCGGGCAGGGCCGCCCAGGCCGACCTCGCGGGCATCGCGCAGGCGTTCCTCCAGGCAGGGAGAAAGGGGCGAGGGCAGGGCGTCCAGGGCAAAGAAGGCGCAGCCGTCCGTCTCCGGGCTGGGGCGGGGAGATCCCCCGGTGATAACGCCCAGGAAGACCACGACCAGGAGCCGCCTGGGCAGGCGCCAGTAGATCCCGGAGGGACGCAGGATGCGTACTTCATATCCCGTCTCTTCGCGGAATTCCCGGCGTGCCGCCTGGGCCAGGTCCTCGCCGGGGTCCACCCAGCCGCCCGGCAGGGCCCACCAGCGCGATCCATAGGTCTGGTGCACGAGCAGCACGCGCCCCTGGCCGTCGAACACGGCCGCGCTTACGGCCAGGCGGGCAAGCTGGCCCTCACCGGTCGGCAGGCTATCTTCCCTGGTGTCCGGTGTCATGGTCATCCCTCGCAGGGCGGGCAGGCGGTGAGCACGCGGGGGCAGGCGGTGGGCACGGGCGCACACGGTGAGCAGGGGGGTACGGGGCGGGCACGGGCGGCCGGCGGGGACCAGGGTGCAACCGACGACGGGGAGGTGTAGGGGATGCGGCTCGACGATGTAACGGTGTCACGCGCCAGCGTGGAGAGGTACACGGAGGATCTGCTCTCTTACCTCTCCGACGTGGCCATTGTGGGGGCAGGTCCATCCGGTCTTGTCGCCGCCTACTACCTGGCGCGGGCGGGCAGGAAGGTGGCGGTCTTCGAGAGCCGTCTCAGCATAGGTGGCGGCATGTGGGGGGGCATGATGTTCAACCACATCGTCGTGCAGGAGGACGCCAAAGCCACCCTGGACGAATTCGGCGCGCGCACCCGGCCCTACGTCGAGGGATATTATACCGCTGATTCCGTGGAAACGATAACCACCATCACCTCGAAAGCCATCAAGGCGGGGGCCAGGATGTTTAACTGTGCGCATGGCTGCCAGCGCCGTGTTGGGCGGGCACCGCATGGGCCCCATCTTCGGGGGGATGCTGCTCTCGGGCAAGAAGGTGGCCGAAGCCATCCTGGCGCGCCTGTAACCCCAGCGGCAGGCAGCGAGCGCACGCGGGCGGGGTGGGGTCAGGCGGGGGTAGCGCGGGCAGGGGCAGAGCGCTCCCAGTAGTCGAGGAAGAAGGCGAGGAAGACACCCGCCATGAGACCGAGCACTCCCGCCACCGAGATGTTCAGCGCCTTGCGGGGACGCACCGGCTCCGGCGGTACGACGGCAGGAGCCACCACCTGGATGCTCGCCTGGGCGAGCCAGGCGGGCTCCGCCATGCGCACTTCTTCGTAACGTTTGGACAGGCCCAGGTAGGCGTCCCTCAGCGTCTGGAGGCGGGTCTGCAGTTGTTCCTCTTCCAGTTCCTTTTCCGCCAGCTCCAGGCGAAGGGCTTCCAACTCACGCTGGGTCGACGTTGCCGCCTTGAGGAGGCCATTACGCCGGCTGACACACTCTGCCAGGCGGACGCGCAGGTCGTTGAGGCGGTTCACGGCCTCCACGTGGGCGGGGTTGACTTCCTCGTCGACCACCGATACCGCGCCCAAAGCGCTGCGGTTACCGCCCGGCAACCCGGCCAGGAACTCCCGCAGGGCATCGTCTTCCACCAGTGAACGCCGCGCCTTCAGAAGAGGTGGCTGCTCTTCCGCCACGGACCTGGCCTCGGCCAGCGCGGCCGAAAGTCCCTCCGCCTCCACCGCCAGGCTTTCCGCTTCCCGCTTGACACCCGTCAGGGACTGGATGCAAGCCTGAATCTCAGCGTTCAACTCCTGGGTGCCCCGGGGTGACTCCAGGAACTTCTTCCAGTTCTGCATGGCGTCCCCCAGGGCCGTCTCCGTTTCTGCCATCCGCTCCTTGAGGTAGGCCACGGCGGTGTCGGATCGCTGCGCTCCGAAGGCACCCACGTGGACGACATACTCCTGCACCAGGGCGTTGGCCAGCAGCGCCGCCTCCTGGGCACTACCGCGCCTCACCTTAACCTCGATGAGGTTGGTGTCCTTGAGCACCCTGGCATCCACACTGGACGCCAGTTGCTCCGGACTCAAACCCAGGTGGGCGCGAGCTATGGCATTCTGCAGCACGTCGGGATGCGTGAGCTGGATGCGGTATGCCTCGAGGCCGGAAGGGAGAGAAACGCCCACCGAGTCCAGCAACCCGTCCGCCTCTGACGCAGGCGGTGCCGCAGGTTCGCGCGGCGGACTGACGGCGAGGACCACCCGCGCCTCGAATACGGGGGGCAACACCCAAAAGCTCAGGACCGCGGCCGCCAGGACGGCCACCCCGGTGACGCCGGCCACGATCACCCGGCGCCGCCAGAGCGCCTCCACCATCTCCCGCAGCGAGATCTCCTCATCCAAGTCGCCCAACCTCCCGGAATGCAAAGGCAGGGTTTGCCCGGACCACCCCGGGCTCGCCCCGCTCCCGTCGGGGAATTCGACGCGCCAGCCAATTCCCCTTTCATACCGGAAGCATTATCGATCTGAAATGCGCACAACGTTAGCACCGCAAGCGCTGAGGTTGCGGCCGACAACACGGAGACAACACGGGCGCGTCACGTGGTCGGGACGTGACGGCGGAGTGCATGGGCGAGCGCGCCTGCGGCCGCGCGGTCAGGAGATGAGGCCGCGGCGGAGGGCCAGGGCCACCACCTCCGTCCGGTTCCGAGCCCCCGTCTTGCGCAGGATGGACTTGACCTCCGCTTTGATCAGGGAGGCGCTGATACCCAGGGCTCGGCCGATCTGGGCATCGGTGAGGCCCTGGCTCACCGCCCCCACTATACGCAGTTGCCTGGGGGTCAGGCGCTGGGAAGCCGCTGAGAATCGGCCGCGACCCCGGGAGGCAAGTTGCTCCATGAGCCCGTTCAGCACGTCGGGGGCCACTACGGCATAGCCGGAGGCGACCGCCCGCAGGGCGAGCAGCATCTCGTGGATGTCGACAGAACTGGGGATCAGTCCCGCCACGCCCAGCTTCATCAGGCGGTAAGCAGAGATGAGGTCGGGGGTGGGAGCCACCCCCAGGATACGCACGTCCGGGGCTCCGCCGGCCAGGGCTTCCACCACACGTTCCCCGTCGGGCGTGACCGCCAGCAGACCCACATGGGGAGTGAAGGCGCGAGCGGCCTCCACCACCTGGCGCGGCTCGGGGGGACAGCCGCGGGCGGAAAAGCCAGCCGCCCTCTGCAGGGCGAGCACCAGGCTTTCCCTCGCCAGGGTCTCCGGCTCGATCACCAGGACCCGGATGGACGCGGTCCTGTCAGGCACCAGACTCATACGACATCCTCCTCAACACGTCCCGCGCAGATAGGTTGGCGCCTCCAACGAGCTACGGGGCAGGTCAACCCGAACACGGCTTCAGCACGCCGCGCGGGCAAGCCAGGCCAGCGCCACGGCCCCCCAGCCTGGCCAGGGCATCCCGCAATAGCGCGGGCGTCCGGGGACCGGTCGCTCCGTGGGCGTCAGACCCCAGCATGTGCGCCCACCCCTGCCGGATCCAGCGTTCTGCCACCGCCTGAGCGCGCCGGCCGTGCAGCCCGGTGAGGCTCCCCGCCTCCACCTGCACCAGCGTTCCCTGCCTCACCAGGTCGCCCAGCAGGCCGGGCCTCTGCTGCAGGACGCGGTTTCGCTCCGGGTGAGCCAACACGGGCACCACGCCCTGTGCGCGCACCCGAAACAGAACTTCGCCGGTCCAGCCGGGGAACTCGCCCGCCGGGATCTCCACCAGTAAGTGGCCACCACCGTCTCCCAGGGTCATCAGGACACCCTTGCGCAGGAGGTCGGGAACCTCCAGGGAGAGGAACACCTCGGAACCCTCCAGCACCTCGAGGAGTGTCCCCACCGCAGCGATGCGCTCCCGGAACTCCCCGGTAAGTTTCCGCACCAGGCAGGTGTCGGCGTCGTACACGCCGGGGAGGTAATGGGGCGTCACCACCATGTGGGTGACTCCGCAGGCGGCCGCCTGGCGGGCCATCTCCAGGCTCTCGTCCCAGTCGGAGGCACCGTCATCCACACCCGGCAACGCATGTACGTGCATGTCGCAGACGACCCGCGTCGCCCCGCGCGCGGGTTGAACCCCCACCGCTGCCGTCCCGACCCGCGTCACGGTAGCCTCGTCCCCTCTGGCACGCGCTGCCACCTGAGCACCCCCCGGCTGCGTTGCGGATCCTCATTCCTCCTCTGAGGCACGGCGTTTCTGCTCGCTGTGGTAGTAGTAGTAATAGCGGTAGTCGCGCGGGGCGTGGCGCACCTCGTTGAGGACGGCACCCAGCACCCGCGCCCCCGCCTTCTCCAGCAGGGCCCGCGACTCCCGCAGGAGGTCGGTGCGCGTCTGGCCCGCCCTCACCACCACCAGCACCCCTTCCACCTGGGGGCTGAGGATGACGCTGTCGGCCACCGCCACCAGGGGAGGGGAATCTATCAGCACACACTGATACTGGGCCGCCAGGGCGGGCCACAGGGAGCGCGCCCGTTCGGAGTCCAGCAGTTCCGCCGGGTTGGGAGGGATGGGGCCGGAGCTGACCAGATCCAACCCCGGCACGGGTGTGGCGTTCAAGACCTCCCCCGCCTCGGCTTCCCCCACCAGGATGTTGGTGAGTCCCCGGTGGTTGGGCACGTCAAAGATGCGGTGCTGCTGGGGCTTGCGCAGGTCGGCGTCCACCACCAGCACCCGCTTCCCCGCCTGGGCCAGGGCCACGGCCAGGTTGCTGGCGATGGTGCTCTTCCCCTCCTCGGGCGCGGCGCTGGTCACCAGCAGGGTGCGCACCGGCTCGGGCGAGGCAAAGGCCAGGCTGGTACGCAGGGTGCGGAAGGCCTCCGCGGCGGGCGACTTGGGATGACGGTGACTCACAAGTAAGAGGTTCACGGCCCTACCTCCCCCGATCGGCACCGGTGAAAAGCGGCACGTTGCCGATCACCGGCGCCCCCAGCACGCGCTGCACGTCCTCGGCGCTCTTCACCGTGTTGTCCAGGTATTCCAGCAGGAAGGCCAGCATGACCCCCACCATGACGCCCAGCACCCCGGAGACCGCCATATTGAGCTGCCGGTTGGGACGGGCGGCGCGGCTAGGCACGTACGCGGGGGACACCAGCAGGATGGAGGTGTCGCCCAGATTGATGGAACGGGCGATCTGGACCTCGGTTTTCTTCTGCAGCAGGGTCTGGTAGGTCTGGTTCAGCTGATCGACCCGCTCCTGCAGTTCGCTCTCCCGGGCCTGCTTGTCCACCAGTTCGGCCTGCAGGCCCGCCAGATCGGCTTCCAATTGGGCGACGAACCGGCGGGTGCTCTCCAGACGGGCCTGCTTCTCCGCAAGCTCCACCTGCTTCTGCTCCAGCATCTGGGACAGGGAGATGTACACGTCGTTAAGCCGCTCGATCTTCTTGCCGTCCTCCTCCACCACCACCGTCCTGGGCGTCGACGCCAGCGTCCCCTGCAGCCCCCGCACGCCCGCCTGCAACTGGTCGATGGTCACCCCGAGCTGGACGGCTTCCGACTGCATACGCGCCAGGTCCGCGCTCTTGGAGGCGAACTCCTGCTGCACCACGGCCACGCCGCGCGCCTGGACCTGGAAATCGTGGAGTTTCTGCCGGGCCGCCTTGAGCTCCCCCTCTACGTCGGCGCTCTGTTTCTCGAGGAACTCCACCGATTTGGCCATCTGCTCCCGGTTCTGTTCGGACACGAAGTCGACGAACTGGCGGGAGACGGCGTTGGCAATTTCCGCCGCCAGGTGGGGATCGGTGTGGGAAACCGTCACCTGAATGAGGTTGGTGTCCTTGATGTTCTTGGCCTGCACCAGGCCGGCCAGGCCGCGGGCCGTGTACCCCTGGCGGTCCAGGTGCAGGGCGTCCAGCACCCGCTGCATGAGGGACTCGCTGGTCAACTGACCCACGTAGGTATTCAGGGTCATCTGGGGAAGCCGGGCCAGCACGCCCATCACCTGCTCCAGGCCCTGCCCCTGCAAGGGCTGCCCGCCGGGCTGGGTGGTGGGGAGGGCCTGAGTGACCATCAGGGTGACCTGGGCCTCGTACACCGCGTCGAGCACGAAGTAGCTGAGCACAGCAGCGCTGATGACTGCCACCACGGTGATGAGGGCAACCACCCACGACCACTTCCGCAGCACTCGCAGGAGTTGCCGGAGGTCGATTTCACCCTCCCGTAGCTCCGCCCCCTGATCCATGACTTCGTTCCTGGAGACTGCCAACGTCCACCCCTCCCCCACCTCACCACCGGGTCACGACCCGGCCACGGGCTGCTCGCACAGTCGTCTGATCTCCTCACCCAGCCCCGCGTCCCGCGCTGTCAGGTCGCGAGCAATCCTGTCCCCCTCTGCCTGGTGGCCCAGGCGGTACTGGGCGGCCGCCATCCACGCCTGCGCCATCGCTCCCAGGTTGCGGTCAGCCTTCACCTTCTCCAAATCCTGCAGCGCCCCGGCGAAGTCGCCCTTCAGGAACCGGGCCTGGCCCAGGGCCAGTTGCAGGGCCGGTGTCCACGAGGGACCCCGGTACAATCCCCGGCGCACCTCTTGCTGCCGCTCGTTCACCTTCTCCATCCTCGCGGGAAGCTCCAGCATCTTCTCGATGTGCGCTCGGGCCGCCGCCGGGGCACCCCGGTCCAGGTGGAAGCGCGCCCCCAGCATCCAGGCGCGGGCCGCCCCCTCCCAGGACTCGGTGGCCAGTGGCACCAGGTCCAGCACCGCCTCCGCCTCGCGGGCGGCGCGATCCACCTCGCCCCGCTGCAGGAGCAGATCGCAGGCCGCCATGCGCAGGCGGATGGAGCAGGGCTGCGCCCGGAGGGCCCGCCCCAGCCATTCGTCGGCCTGCCCGTAGTAGGACCCCTCGCCGTGGTACATCACCCCGACGGCGGTGTAGATCTGGGCCAGGTCGGCGGCGTAGCTGGCCGTGAAGGGGTCAAGGGCGGCCGCCCGCAGGAACTTCTCCTCCGCGTCGGCCAGTTCGCCCTTGACCATGCTCTGCGCCGCCTCCGCCCCCAGGCGCCCCGCAGCATAGAGCCTTGCCGAGCTCCACATCAGCCCCACCGCCAGCACCGCCGCCAGCCCCATGGCGGCCACCCTGGCGTAACCGATGCGGTGCCCGCCGGCAGCAGGCTCGATGGTGCGATGGACACCGCGGCCGGCGGGCTGGAAGAGGCGGCCCGCCAGGCCGGCCACCACCCCCAGCATCACCCACAGGTAGACGGCCACGGCGGAGAGCGAGAGGTCGAAGTCCAGGGCGCTGTGCGCCCCCAGCGTAAAGGCCGCCGCCCCCGTCCCCCAGGCCAGGGGCCAGCGCGGGGTCCCCGACTCCACCCGCCCCAGACGCCAGAGAGCCATCCCGGTACCCACCCAGACGGCCAGGAAGGCGAGGAATCCGCCGGTACCGGCTTCCACCCACACCTGCAAGAAATGGTTGTGGACCTCGGTGGTCCAGTACAGGGTGCTCTGGTACCGGTGATAGAGGACGTTCCAGCCGCCCCCGCCCGTCCCCCAGGGGTAATCGCGCACGATGCGCAGGGCATCGCGGTTTGCGTACATGCGGATGAGGAAGCTCTGGTCCTCCAGGCTCACGGTGGGCAGGGTCTCCCCCACGGGCACGGGCACGGCCTGCTTCCACCCCAGGGGGAGCTCGCGCACGGCATACGAGAAGTAGATCGTGAGCACAACGGCCACGTAGGCTATGCCCAGCCCGCGCAGGACGGACTGCACCTGGTCCGTCATGCGCGAGCGACCCGACAGCCAGCCGGCCAGCCAGTACGCAGCCTCACCAAACAGCACCACCAGCAGCCCGGCCCCGAACCAGCGCAGGCCCCCCAGGCGGGCAGCCGCGTCCCCGGAGAAGACCGCCCCGTAGAAGGGCTTGCCCACCAGGATGGCCACCGAGAACACCAGAAACTGGTTGTACAGGGCCCGCCAGAAGTAGGCGCGCCCCATCCCGGCCACCACCGCCACCGCCGCCAGCGGGTAAATCACCCATCCCCCCCGGGAACGGGTTCCCACCACCACCAGCACCAGCATGTAACCCAGGGCCGCGTAGACGAATCGCCAGAACACCTGCAGCCGGCGATCCCTCTGGGTGCGCGGGCGCACCAGGGGCCTGGCCCACAACCCCACCACCGCCATGTTCAGCGCCATGGCGAACCCGGCCAGGGCATTTTCGTACTGCAGGGTGGACATGATGGCCTTGCCGCCGAAAGCTCCCGGGAAGCCCACCACCCCGCAGGCGGCCCCGATCCCCACCAGGGCCACCAGGGCACCACCCACCGCCAGCGCCTGCAGGAGGGCCTCCGCCCGCCGCGGTGACCCCGCCAGGTCCGCCGCCATCAGGAACACCAGCACGTATGTAAGCGCCTTGAGGGCCTCGCGCACCGCCCCCTGGGCATCCACCGCCCAGGCCAGCGTGAGGGCATAGCAGGCAAAGAGTGCGATCACACCCCAGTCCTGCAGGCGGTGCCAGGGCCTCAGCGCCGCCTCTTCCGCGAGGGGGGACGTCCCCCGGGCCAGGTGGTCCAGCACCCACAGGAGGCCGAGGAACCCCACCACCAGTTGAGCCGGCAACAGTTCGGCCGGGAAAAACAGCCCGCGGAAAAAGGGAGCCAGGGCCAGGCATATGTACAGCCCGCCCCGGTACAGGGGCCCGGTATCGATATTCAGTACCCGCCTGGCTCCCACACCCGCGCGCGCCGCCGCACCGTCGCGCGGGCGTGGAGCCGCATCAACACCCGCCAAAACCCGACCTCCCCCGCCATCGGCGCGTTCTACCCCGCGCCTCCTGAATACTTCATCTCTCTCGCTAAACTGCTTCGCACCGGGCGCCCCGGCCGCGACCATCGCCCCGTGACGCCGCCGCCGCGACCATCGCCCCGTGACGCCCCCCGCGCGAGCATCGCTGCCCCAGAAATACGAACCGGGGGTCGCCGCGGAACCGGCGACCCCCGCGCTCCGCTTCTGCCCTAGAACCAGCCCAGGTACTTGAGCAGGCGCTTGATCATGGTCACCGCTTCCGCCCTCATGGCATCGTCCTTGGGAGCATATACTGGCGGCTCGCTGTCCACCTTGCGGCCCAGGACGATCCCGGCCTTCACCGCTATGGCGGCGTTATCGCGCGCCCAGTCACTGATCGAACCACGGTCCGTGAACCCGGCCAGCAGTGTCGCCACTTCCTGCTCACCCAGGGTCACCTTCTTGCCGTCGTAGGCGATCCCGCGGACCACCATGGTGGCCATCTCTTCCCTGGTCACCAGGTGGTCCGGCCGGAACTTGCCCTCCCATCCCAGCACCAGGCCGGCCTTGGCAGCACCCTCCACGGCGCCGTAGTACCAGGCATCAGGAGCCACGTCGGAGAAGGTCGGCTGCGCCGGCTTCTCCTCGGGGATGCCCAGTGCCCGCTGCAGGAAGGCTGCGAACTGCGCCCTGGTCACCTTACCGTCGGGCAGGAAGGTGGTGGGGGTCACACCCCTGGCCACCAACCGACCCGCCATGATCTCGATGTCCCGCTGCGCCCAGTGACCCGCGATATCCGCGAACGTGCGCCTGTATGCCATCACGGTGTACTTGCTCAGGCGAGGCCGCTCCGTAGTGACCTTGCCGGTAACCGGGTCCACCTTGCTGGCGCAGGGATCCCAGGTCTGGGCCGTCTCGTTCCACACGTAGATCATGGTGGTCTCGATGGGTGCCCCGGACGCGTCCACTTTGCCCTTGTCAAAGGTCAGCACCAGGACCAGGGGCTTCTTCGCTCGCGGCGCGGTGCCTACCACCTTGCCGTCGGCCACCACCTGGGCCTCGACTTCGTACACCTGGGCCACCGGCTGCTGGTTCCCGAACTGGGACCTGTCTGCCGTCGCCAGCAGCGGCGCAGCCTCATCCTGGCTGAGACGGGAGGCGGCGATGCGCAGGTTACCCTGCCGCTCGACACCCCGCTCGTCGGTGTACTTCAGGTCGTCGGCCGTGACCGTGCCCGGCCTCAATTCGATTTGCCCCGCCGCCCCCAGTTCAGCCACCAGGGGCTTCTGGTATGTCTCGGAGCCCGTCACCGTGGCCGGCGGTATGTCCACCGCCAGGGTTCCGGCGTCGACCGTGGCCGGGATGCCCAGCCGGACCTCCGCCACCTGGGGATCTTTCAACAGCGTCTCGACCTTGGCGGCATCGACCCTCAGCACAGCCTCATCCCGCGCCGGGTCGATGCGCAACACGCCAGTGTCGGTCGGCACCGTGGTGGGCACCGGCGTCACCGGCGGCGCTTCCGGCGGTTCGAACACGCCCTCAAGGTACACCGTGGGCGGTGTGCCGTCGAGTTCGGCTCGCGTAAAGCGCACGTAATAGCCGGGGCCTACGTACACGTCAGGGCTCGGCAGGTAGTGCAGAGCGAGAAGCATCTGGTACACGTTGGCATACACCGTGGCGTAAACCTTGGCGTAGACTCCAGTTGTGTACACGCTAGTGTATACCTGGCCAGCGACGTCCCAGGTGAGGCCCGGCATGGTGATCTCAACGCCCTGGCGGCCCGGGAGGCTGAACCTCAGCGTCCAGCCAGCGTTGAAATCGGCGGCTGTGATGGGCGACAACCTGACCGTCACGTGCACCTTCCCATCGGGTGTTTTGGACAGCGTGGCGCCGGTGGTGGTGAGAGACGTAGCCGCGCGGGCGTCGCCCACCAGGCCGCCGGTGGCCATCACGACCTGCAACAGGAAGGCCACGAAGAGGACCAGGGCCAGGTTCCCGAGAGTTGTGCGACGTATGGTGCTCATCCGTTTTCACCTCCTTTCCGTGTGTATTCTCTTGTGTGGTAAGTAACCCCGCGCTCGCAGGACCGGCGAACGGGGGGCGACTCCGATCAGGTGCCGTAACGCCGACCGAACCAGCGCCGGACGCGGTACTTCCACAACCGGAAACGCCAGCCACGTGCGAACCACACCACGGCCACCACAGCAAGAGCGACCGCGACCCCGGCCGCTACCCCCACCAGTGCCACTTCCAGTGAAGCGCCGTCCATGGCATTCCACCCCGGCCTTCATCAGGCCGGAACCCGTGGCCACAGGTAGGCGGCATGTTGCAGTAAAACTGGGGGTCGCCTACCTGCAGAATACCACACGAGGAAGGTAAATCCTCCTCCGTCATCGGCTGACGGGGGACCCATCCCCCACCAAGCATACCCGACGGGCGTTAACGGGGCGTTAACGCCCCGCCCTGCACACGAGCAAGCCACGCCCCTACCTGTTCTGCAAAGGCGACGGGGTCAGGCGGGGCTGTGGTGGGGGGTGAGACACCTCACGGGCGGAGGGCGGCCGACCGGCACTCACTGATCTTGGGGTTCGGGCTGAACCGGCCCTCTTACGTACCGGGCTCCCCTCCCGGTGCCACGCCTCTCGAGCCATCCCTTTTCCACCAGGGCCTTCAGGAACCTGCGCGATTGGGCAGGCGTCAACCCAAGAACCTGGCGGCAATCACCCGCGGTCAGAAATCCCCTTTCCGCCACCAGGCGCAGCGCGGCCGTGTCGGGATAGGGCGGATGAGGCATCGCCTTGGCGGCCCAGTCGCCCAGTTCCCCGATCACCGCACTATGCAGCCGGTACGTGCTTCCCCTCGTGCGGCCCAGCCGCACCAGCAGGCCCCGGTTCACCATGCCGTCCAGGATGTCGGCGGCCTCGCGATCAGAACACTGGCACACACGGGCGGCTCCCGCCCGGTCTATCTCAGGATGACGGCGGAAATGGTTGAGTACAAGCAGTTCGTCCAGAGAAAGCAACTTCCCCTGCTCAACCCGGCGCTGCACGAACCTCACAAAGGACGCGGCGACCTTGCCGTTGCGCAGAATAACCTCCACCGAATCGGGAGTGGCACGTATCTCCGGCGGCTCCTTGCCCTGTTCCAGGCACACGCGGAACATCATGTCCACACCGATGCCCGCCCGCTCCACGTACCCCAGGCGTTCCACCAGCAGGGCCAGGGTGGGATTGCGATGGTAGGCGCGGTGCCGGATGATGTTGTCGGGGGTGATATCTCCGGGCAGGCCTCCGGGACTGCTCACGGTCAGACGATCGGGGTGATGATACACGTAGATGGGTTCCACCCGGCTCAGGTCGCGGTGACACAGCGCGTTGAGCACCGCCTCGCGGTACACCTCAGGCGGGAACTCGGCGATCTCCACCCGGGCCATGCCCACCGGCACCGCAACCCTGCTGTTGCGCAGTTCGACCAATTCCTCCAGGCGGCGCAGAGCAAGCACCAGGGGAAGCCGGATCTCTTCTCTCGTCTCCGGCCTTCCCGACGCATCAAAATGCAGGTATTTGATCTCCCACTGGGTCACAAACCGTGTCAAGGCGGCGGGATACCCGAGCGCCACCATGCCGGTGACGGTGGGACGGGCTTCATCCCCGGCCTGCTCGACCAGTCCCAGTGTCACCATGAGGTCCATCTCTCGCAGAGCCACCAGGTCCGGAGCCCGCCCTCTGAGGCGCAGCAATTCCCTGAGGGAACCCAGTTGGGCCGGATCCAGGTCGTGGAGGCACGCACCTCGCACCACTAACCTGGACAGGTCCACCTGCCCCCTGGAGACCATCAGTTCCAACAGGGCGGTGGGCGGCACCGGCAGGCAATCCGTCCCCGACCGGCGCAGGTACCGCCCCCGGGCCGTCGCCACCACCCAGGGAGTCTCGGGCACCCGGATGCAGAGGACCCGGCCTTCGGAAACTTCCGCCTCCTCGACATCCACGGTAAGGGGGGGCTGGGTGCTGTCGAAAATCGCCCGCTTGAGCAGGCCCACGTCGTGGTCGCAACCCGTTATGCGGCCTCTGTCATCCACCCCCAGGAGCACCCATCCTCCCCGGTGGTTGGCCAGGCACACCACCGCTTCCGCCAGGTCCGAGAACTCCGCCGTCCCCCGCTTGAACTCGAGCTGTTCCCCCTCGCCTCTAGCCACCAGGCTACGCAAGGTCACCTCATCCACAGCGGTTCACCCTCTCGCGGAACCCCCTCTAAACAACGATTATAGGGGTAAATCAGGCTGGAATGCAATGGCATAACGCGATATTCCCCTGCTTAAACCCGTCATCGCACCAATCAATTCGGGCGAAAACGCGCTCCTGTGCCCGACGGCCGGTTCGCGGCCCGATCCACCGGTCCTCCTTGACCGAGAAGCCCATATGTCCCAGGGTCGTGCTCTCCCGAGCCTGATCTTGCGCCCGCCTGTGCGTCACCCGCCAGGGATAGGCCGTCAGGCGGAGTGGTCAATGTAAGTGGGTAGGGCGAGGGGCCCCTGGGGGCGGGCTACCAACCAGCAACCCCCCGCCGCCACCCCCACCAAGCATAGCAGCAGAGCGTTAACCATATGTTACCCAAACGGAAGTATTCCTGCTGCAGGGTGCGCAGGCGGCGAGAACCGCGAGTGCGGTCAGGCGAGGGCCGCCGGCCGCGCGGCGCCCCGTAGCAGGTGCCGGTAAAGCTCAGTCGTCTCCGGCGCCGGGGCGGCATCCAGCTCCCGGGCCAGGATCTCTTCGCAGCGCCGGTACTGCTGCAGGGCCTCTGCCCGGCGACCGCTTTCCACCAGCTCAATCATCAGCAAACGGTGCAGATCCTCGCGGTAAGGATCGAGGGCCAGGGCGCGCCGGAGCAGGGCGACGGCCCGGCCGTGATCGCCCCCGCCAGCAGCGTGCCGGGAAAGCCACTCCAGCGCCTCCAGGGCCAGCCCCCGCAACATCTCCCGTTCTGCCTCGGCCCACTCCTCGTGCGGCTCCTCCCCCAGGAAGTCCCCCCGGTAGAGGTCGACCGCCCGGGCAAAGTGAGCGGTCGCGTCCTCCGCCCGCCCTTCCCGTGCCAGGCCGCGCCCCTGTTCTACGCAACGGGCGAACTCGTCCGCATCCACCCAGGCCAGCGCCCGCCAGTCGACCCGGCAACGCCCGGACGCGTACAGGAGTACCGCCGCCGGCTCCGCAGCACGCCCTGCAGCCGACCCTCGCTCCCCCGGAGAAAGCGGCGTCGCCGCAACCGTGCACGCCCGGCGCGCCGCCGGCGGCGCGGTCCCCGACAGGGCCCGTCGCGCATGGTGGAGGAGCACCCGGAAGTTGGCCGCTGCCGCGTCGGCCTCCATCTCCGGCCAGAGGGCGTCCAGGACGTCCTCCAGGGCTACCCACCGCCTGCGGTGGGCCAGCAGGTACTTGAAAAGCCGGAGGGCCTTGGCCTTGCCCCAGGCGGACCTCGCTACCTCCTCACCGTTCACCCAGACGCGCAGGGACCCCAGGCACTGCACCGCGACGCCCGCCAGACAGGGCGCCTCCCCGGCACCAGCCCCGAGGACCGGCAGTGCCGCAGGAGTTGCGCGGGTGGGCACCGGCCCGAAGCCGCCGCCGGCCGCTGCTTCATGCGCCTCAGGCTCCCTCGACCCCAACTCAGGGATCCCCACCCCGAGTTCCGCCAGGATGCGCGATACGGTGGCGGGGCAGACCCCGTCGCGGTACGCATCGGCCAGCAGCGGCGCACACAGGTCCCGCTCCCGCCGGAAGATCATGGTGTAGTTGCGCCCCTCACACATCTCCAGGCACCGCTGCAGATGATGCCGGCTGCGGGACGGGTCATCCTCACGATGGGCCAGGGCCAGCCCCAGGTGAACCCGCACCTGCTCCCAGGCGTTGGGGTGCTGCGCGAGTGAGCACTCGGCTTCTTCCAGGTACGCGATGGCTGCCGCCTCGCCCCGGTCCAGGTGGAGAAAGGCCAGATTGGTCAGAGACTGAGCCAGGAAGTAGGGGTTGCCGATCTCTCGGACCAAACGGAGGTCTTCCTGCGCAGCCTCAAGGGCCCGGTCGGGCTCGCCCCGGGCCCGGTGCACGTTGGCCAGACCGTACTGCGCACCCGCCACCCGCAGCTTGTCGCCCGACTCGGCCGCCATCTCCAGCGCCCGCTCGAGGGTGGCAAGGGCATCGGCCACCCGCCCCGCGTCCAGGTAGGCCTCCCCCAGGAACAGGGTGGCCAGGGTCAGCACCTTGTCGAGGCCCCACTGCCGCGCCAGTGACACGGTCTCCTCGAGCCCGGCCGTGGCCTCCGCGGTCAGGCCCAGCTCGGCCAGGATGTGGTCGCGGTTGACCCGGTACAGCAGCATCTGGGGAGACGCCAGCTCTCCCTCAACCAGTTCCAGCGCCCGCCTGTACGCGCTCAGGGCCCTTTCCAGGTCACCCCGAGGTTCGTGAACAGTCGCCCCGAGGACGTTGAGCATGGCCGCCTGCCCCCGGTGGTCGCCGGCCCGCCCGTAATGCTCCATAGCCTGCTCAACCAGGACCCGGGTGCGATTCCAGTCCAGGCTCATCCAGGTGGCACGCGCCAGGGAATGGTACACCCTGGCGCGGGCATCCGCCGGTACTTCGTCGTCCGTCTGCTCTATCAGGGGCGCCAGGGTGTCACGGGCCCGCTCTGCCTGCCCACGGTCGGTGAAGACATCCGCCATCTGGGTGCGGCAATCCACGAGGAGAGAGGGCAGCCTCGCTCGCGGGTACTTTGGGCGCCATGCGGCTCCCGTCGAACCGGCCGCTGCCTCCCCGGAGCCGCCCGGGGCCACCTCGACCCCTACGGTTGCCTGCCCGGTGCCGGCCAGTGCCTCCTCGCTCAGTCTTACCGCCTTCTCCCACAGCGCGAGGGCCGCATCACCCTTCCCCTGCGCACTCCGGACGGCAGCCAGCACGTTAAGCAGTTCGGGCTCGCGGCCCAGGACCTCAGGAGGGAGAGGTGCCAGCCAGCTTTCCAGGGCGTGCAGGGAGCCACTGCGTACGAACGTCCGGCCATGTTCCCTGAGCACCCGGGCCACGCGGCTCCACGCCCGGCCCTGCACATAGCAATCAAGGGCCTCCTCGCGCCATCCGCGGGAGGCAAGATAGTCTCCCGCCCGCCGCTGCAGCATCTGGAAACGCCGGTTCCCCGCTACCTCCCGGAGCTTGTCTACCAGGAAGACCCGCAACATGGGATGGTACGTGTACCGCCCCTCGCCCAGGGGAAACACCATGGGCACCCTCTCCACCGCCTCCTCCAGGAGCGCGGCCGCATCCTCCCAGGGTTCGGTATGCCCCGGGCCAGCCTCTCCTGGTCGAACGGGCTTCTCTCCGGCAGCGGATCCGACAGCCTTGCTGAGGAAGGCACAGCCGTCCACGCTCAGGAAGGGGAGTACCGCGCTCTGCATCAGGAACCGCTGCAACTCCGGCCGCAACCGCTGCAGGATCTCCGACGCCAGGTACTGGTAAAGGGCCGCCAGCGCCCCACGCGCGTCAGAGGGCCCCGGCTCTCCGGAAGGAGCACCACCGGGACGCGCACCCAGAACCTGCAGGAGGTGGCGCGCTGCCCGGACCAGGTCAGCCTCCCGGCGCGTCGGCCGGGACGCAGCTCTTGGTGAGGGCAGGGACTCCACGAACAGCACCAGGCCCGTCACCCAGCCGAACGTGGCGCGGTGCACCAACCTGGCGGCAGCCTCGTCCAGCTCCAGATTCAGGATCTCCCGGCAGAAGTCCCGAATCTCCTCGGGTGAGAGGGCCAGATCCTCCTCTCCCAGCTCCGTTGCCAGGCGCCTTGCCTTCCAGCGGGGCAGGGGAAGCGCCGGCATGGTCCGGCAGGTAAGCCACAGGCCCGTCCCGCCCGGCAGGTATTCCACCAGAGACGACAGGAGGCCGGCGGTCTCGGGCGCTTCTCCGACCACATCCAGGTCATTGAGGACGATCACCAGGGGGCCACGCGCCTGCGCCGAGGCTGCCCGCACCAGGGCATCCAGCAACCGCGCCAGCAGGCCCTCGCTGCTGACGTCGCCGGCACGGGGCGGAATCCCTGCCTGCCCGTCCTCGCCCGGCGCAACCCGGCCGGAAGCTTCTCCGGCGGCCAGGCGGTCCAGCCCCTCCAAGAGGTACCGGGCCAGATGGCCCGGGTCCCCATCCCGTTCATCCACCTGCAACCAGACCACGGGGAGACCGGACCGGTTTGCGAAGTCTGCCAACAGCGTGGTCTTGCCGTACCCCGGACCCGCCCGTACCGCCAGCACCCTGCGGGCAAGAGCCTCTGTCAACCGCGCCTCCAGGCGCGGCCGACGGTACACAGCCGGCGGCACCGGCACCTGCAACCTCGGTAACAGGATCTCCGACAAACCCGCCCGCCCCCGTCGGGTTAATCCGTATGCACGTTTTTCGCCACCCGGCCCGGCAGTACCTGCCTGACCGGGGATTTCCTCCCTCCGCAGGTTCGGCTTCCCTGTTCCCCGGTATCGTCAAGCACACCTCGTGCTGGGAAGATGCATACGCCGTCATTCCTTGCTGCTTCCCGCTCCGCACACGTCAGCAGGGGCAGGCCAGCCCAGGCAGATCCCGAGGTGATCATAATACCACATGCAGGGAAGGAACCGCCGAAGTCCACCTCCGGGCCAGCGTTGCCCACCCCTCTGGGGATGATGTATTCTCTGGGTGGGACAGCCGCTTATGGTGCGCCCAGAGACGGTTGGCAGGCATGACCGACACGGAGGAGGGATGCAGGCATGACGGACACGGACGATCGTGATGCCGCCGACGCGGCGGGTGCCCCCGAGACGGCACCCCCCGACCCGGAGACCACGCCTCCCGACCCCGAGACGGCTTCCCGCCTGGCCGAAGAGGCCCAGAAGGCGGTCGGTTACATCGCCTCACTGTCGGCGGGCGACATGATCCAGTGGACCATCGCCGGCCTGGCGGAGAAAGCCTGGGAGCGCATGGGCCTGGTGGCCAACCCGGCGACCGGCAAGATCACGCGCGATTTCGAGGACGCCCGCCTGGCCATCGATGCCGTCGCCGCCCTGACCGACCTGCTGGCCTCGCACATCGACCCCGCCGGCTTCCGGCGCCTGCAGTCGCTGCTCGCGGACCTGCGCATCAACTACGCCGCCCAGCGCTCCCGAGCCGAACCAGCACCGCAGGAAGATACCGCCTCCCCCACCTGACTCCTCACTGTGCCTCCCGCCGGTCGCCTGTTCGGCCGCTCCGGTTGAATGCGCAGGGCGCGGATGCTGCTTGCTTCACGCGGGGACGACCCGGCTCCCGTCTCCGCAAGGGAGAAGGAGTTTCCCGGCGCATGTCGAAAGCGACCACTGGGTAGTCTTTCCTAGACAGACAGGGGTGGGGTCTGAGCACCGGTAGCGATGACGGGGAATCCGAGCGCGGTCACCCATGGATTCCCAGGAGCGAGTGGTGAGGCCGACCGGTCGGTCGGTTTCACGGTTTCTGGCCGTACCCCTGGTGGCACGAAGGCGACCCCCGACTCTGTCCGCTCTGGCAGGCGTGCGACGGTGCAGATCAGCGGCTGGGAGGTGCTGGAATGAGCCAGATCCTGGGTCTGGATGTGGGCTACGGGTTTGTGAAGGTGACCGACGGTGAGAGGGGTTACGTCTTCCCCAGCGTGGTGGGTGAAGGCCACACCAAACCGATCTTCCGCACGGATCTACAGCAGCCTTCCGCGCTGAACTACCTCCGGATCGGCCTGGGGAACAGGGTGCTCTTTGTGGGGAAGGCGGCCATACGCCACTCCCGGCTGCCGTTCCGGGATCTGTCCCCCACGCGCGCCGAAAGAGGGGATTTCGAAGCCCTCCTGCTGGCCGGTTTGAGCCTCTTTTGCGGGGGCAGTGCGAACAGGCTCCAGGTGGTGACCGGCGTCCCGCCCGGCCACATGCACCTGGCCCCCGTCCTGTCCGGGGCCCTCAAGCAGCAGCGCCACCTCACCGTCTACGATGGGGACCAGCCGCGCGAAGTGGAAATCGAGATCGACCAGATCGAGGTGGTGCCCCAGCCCCTGGGCACATTCTGGTCCCAGGGTCTCGACCCCTGGGGGCGACCGGTAGAAGGAAGATGGGAGGGTCGCATCGGGGTCCTTGACGTGGGATTCCGCACCACCGACCTGGCCGCCATCGAGGACGGGGAATTCATCCCCGAGAAGAGCAAGACCATCGCCGTTGGCCTGGCCACCGCCTACGCCGAAATGGCAGACCACCTGCTCGCCCGGTACGGCCTGGAACGGGAAACCCACGCGCTGGATGAGGCAGTGATCACAGGCAAGATCAAAGTGGCGGGCCGCGAGGTGGACATCACCGACATCAGGAACCAGGCGTTCAAGGAACTGGCCGCCAAGGCCCTGGTGGAGCTCAACTCCACCTGGCGGGTGGTTGAATTCGACCGGCTGCTGGTGAGCGGCGGAGGCGGTCAGGCTCTCAGCAACTACCTCCTGCCCCACCTGTCCCACGGGGAACTGGTGCCCGACCCCGTGACCGCCAACTGCAAGGGATACCTGGCCTGGGCGCGCCGGCTGTGGAAGTAGCACTCCCGGGCACTCCCAGGCGCCCCCGGAGGCGAGACCAGCAATGGTCCATGCCGAGATCCGCGGAAAGGTCAACGGTGACATATACGGTGCCGGGAAGGTGCGGGTCGCCAGCACTGGCTTTTGCAGCAGCCGGATAAGGGCTGACTACCTGGAAGTCGCCGGTGAGGTCAAGGGTGCTGTCGAAGCCGGGAGGCTGGTGGTTCTCCGCACCGGGCGAGTGCACGGCGGGGCCCGGTTCAGGTCTCTGTTCGTCCAGCCGGGTGGTATTCTGGAAGTGCAGGAGCATTTCGCCGCCGGCACTCGGGAGCCATGCGCTGCCGCACCGGTGCCGTCCCGCACGCCCGCGGCCCTCTACCCGCCGGCTCCGCAACCTGCGGTGCTCCGGCCGGCGGTTCCCCAACCTGGGGCGCCCCAACCCGCGGCTCGTCAACCCGGCGTGCTCCAGCCAGCGGCTCGCCAAGATGCGGGTTCGCCCGGCAGCGACGCGCGGCCGAGCGGACCCGTCTTTCACATCAGCTTCTAGCAACCGCAGTCAGACCAGGCCGACCAAACGGCGGAACTCTTCTTCCGTGAGTATTCTCACGCCCAGCTCGCGGGCACGGTCGTACTTGGAGCCGGGGTTGGCTCCCACCACCACGTAGTCGGTCTGGCGGCTCACACTGCCCGACGACCGCCCGCCCAGGAAGGCCACCAGTTCCTCGGCTTCCTTGCGCCCCACGGACTCCAGGGTGCCGGTGAACACCACCGTCTTGCCCGCCAGGGGGCTCTCCCGCGCCGGTACCGCCCGGCGCTCTTCCATCTTGATGCCCGCCCGGCGCAGCTTTTCCAGCAGGCGGTGGGTCTGCTCCTGGCGGAAGAAGGCCACCACGCTGGCGGCGATCTTGGGCCCGATCTCGGGGATGGCCGTCAGCTCCTCCTGGCCGGCGGCCGCCAGCGCATCCATGGAGCCGAAGTGGTCGGCCAGCACCCGCGACACCTTCTCGCCCACGTAGCGGATGCCCAGGCCGTACATCAGCCGGTGGAGGGGGTTGTCGCGGGTGGCGGCGATAGCTTCGAGCAGGTTGCGCGCGGACTTGTCCGCCATGCGCTCCAGCTTCACCACGTCCTCGTACTTCAGGTAGTACAGGTCGGCGGCGTCCTCCACCAGGCCGGCGTCCATGAGCTGGGTGATGATGGCGGGGCCCAGACCCTCGATGTTCATGGCATCCCGCGAGGCAAAGTGGATGAGCTGCTCCTTGAGCTGGGCCGGGCAGGCCACGCCCGTGCAGCGCACCGCCACCTCGCCGGGCAGACGCACCACCTCTGCCCCGCACACCGGGCAGCGGTCGGGCATGTGGAACTCCTGCTCCCCGCCCGTGCGCTTCTCCCTGACCACCGCCACCACTTCCGGGATGACGTCCCCCGCCCGCTGCACGATGACGGTGTCGCCGATGCGCACGTCCTTCTCGCGGATGATGTCCTCGTTGTGCAGGGTGGCCCGGCTCACCGTGGCACCCGCCAGCCGCACGGGATCCAGCAGGGCGGTGGGGGTGAGGACCCCGGTGCGGCCCACCTGGATGATGATGTCCCGCACGCGGCTGGTAGCCTGCTCCGCGGGGAACTTGTAGGCGGTGGCCCAGCGCGGGTGGTGGGTGGTGGCGCCCAGGCGACGCTGCTGGTCGAAGGAGTTCACCTTGATGACGGCACCGTCCATCTCGTACCCCACGTCGTGGCGGTGCTCCGCCCAGTGCCGGCAGTAGTCGATCACCTCGTTTATGTCCCGGCAATGGCGCCGGTGGGGGTTCACCTTGAACCCCAGCCGCCCCAGCATCTCCAGGGCCTCCCACTGCGTCCCCGGCGCGGGGTCGGGAGCCCAGCGGCGAATCTCGTAGATGAAGGTGTCCAGGGGGCGGCCGGCCGTGATACGGGGGTCCAGCTGGCGCACCGACCCAGCGGCGGCGTTGCGCGGGTTGGCGAAGAGGGGCTCGCCTTTCTCCTCACGCTCCCGGTTGAAGCGGCGGAACGCTTCTACCGGCATGTAAACCTCGCCGCGCACTTCCAGTTCGGCCACCATCCCCCCCGGTGGATGCAGCACCAGGGGGATGCTGCGCACGGCGCGCAGGTTGGCGGTGACGTCCTCGCCCCGCTCACCGTCGCCCCGGGTCGCACCCCGCACGAACCTCCCCAGTTCGTAGTGGAGCGCCACCGACAGCCCGTCGATCTTGAGCTCCGCCACGTACTCGGGCTGCTCGCCGCCGAGGAGGCTCCTCACCCGGCGGTCGAAGTCCAGCAGATCCTCCGGGGAGAAGGCGTTGTCCAGGCTGAGCATGGGGCTGGAATGCACCACGGTACCGAATGCCTCCGACGGCACCCCGGCCACCCGCTGGGTGGGGGAATCGGGCGTCACCAGTTGCGGGTACAGCTCCTCGAGCCGCCGCAACTCCCGCATGAGTTCGTCATACTCGGCGTCGTTGATTTCCGGGGAATCCAGCACATAGTAGCGGTAGTCGTGATGGCGGATCTCCCGGCGCAACTCCTCCACGCGGGCCCTCGCCTGCTCGAACGTCGGCACGCTCACCGCGCTCCCCCCATCCCCTGCTCATCTCCCATCTTCCCCGACGAGGTCCAGGTGGGCGTATCGCGCCACCAGGGTCCGGACGCCGTTCTCGTAGAACGCCACCTTCGCTTCGGCGTCCTCGCCCTCGCCCCGGCAGGACAGCACTACGCCTGTCCCGAAATGAGGATGCCTCACTTTGCGCCCCGGCGCAAGGGGCTCTCCCCGCCATAACTTCCCCCCCCGGCCGGCCGACACCTCATCCACCGGGGTACCGCCGGCCAGAGCGGCAGAGGCCCCACGAGCGGAGGCGCTGGCCGCAGAGCCATCGAGGGTGCGACCATGGCCCCTGCGGCGCGTGGGGGCGGCCACATCGCGGTGCGGGGCCCCGCTTCCGACATACGAAAACTCGTCGGGGGATGCCAGTTCCTCCACCAGGCGGCGTGGGACTTCCTCCAGGAACCGGGACGGCATCACCCGGCCGCCGTGGAGCTGGCGGTGGCGCGAGTGGGTGAGGTAGAGGCGGTCGCGGGCGCGCGTCATGCCGACGTAGCAGAGCCGCCGCTCCTCCTCCAGCTCGTCCTCGCTCTCGAAGGAGCGGGTGTGCGGGAAAACCCCCTCCTCCAGCCCGGCCAGGAACACCACCGGGAACTCCAGGCCCTTGGCCGCGTGCAGCGTCATCAGGGTAACTGCGGGCCCTCCGGCCCGGGTCGCGTCCACGCTGGTGAACAGGGCCACCTCGGCCAGGAACGCCTCCGCCCTGTAGTCAGGCGAGCGCTGCGAGAACTCTGCCGCCGAGTTGACCAGCTCGCGCAGGTTCTCGATGCGGTCCCCGGCCTCGCGCGTGCGTTCCGCCTGCAACTCGGCCAGATACCCGGTGTGCTCCAGTACCCAGCCGATCACCTCGTGCACGGGCCGATCCAGGCGCTGCTCGACCTCATCCAGCAGGTGGGCAAACTCCTCCACCCGGCGGCACGCCGCCTTCCCCAATCCGGCGTCGGCGGGGTGCGCGGCCGCCTCCCGGAGGCCAATGCCCTCGCGCCGGGCGAAATCCTTGAGCCGGCGCACCGTCTCCTCCCCGATGCCGCGGCGGGGTACGTTGATGATGCGTTCCGTGCTGACGTCATCGCGGGGGTTGAGGGCCGCCCGCAGGTAGGCCAGGACGTCCTTGATCTCCCTGCGCTGGTAGAAGTGCACCGACCCCACCACCACGTAGGCCACCCCGTGGCGGAGGAAGGCCTCCTCCAGGACGCGCGACTGGGCGTGGGTGCGGTACAGCACCGCCACGTCCGAGAGGCGGTGACCCTCCTGTTCGACCAGGCGCTCGGCCTCCCGCACGATGAACCGCGCCTCGTCGTGCTCGTTTTCGGCCCGGTAGAGGAACACGGGGGTCCCCCCATCCCGTTCCGTCCACAGCCGCTTCCCCTTGCGGCCGCGGTTGTGTTTGATCACCCCGTGGGCGGCGTCCAGGATCACCTGGGTGGACCGGTAGTTCTGCTCCAACCGCACCACGTGGGTCCCGGGGAAGTCATGCTCGAAGTCCAGGATGTTCCGGAGGTCGGCCCCCCGAAATCCGTAGATGGACTGGTCATCGTCCCCCACCACGGTGAGGTTACCGTGGTGGGACGCCAGTTGTCGCAGCAGTATGTACTGCACCCGGTTGGTGTCCTGGAATTCGTCCACCAGGATGTGCAGGAACCGCCGCGCATATCCTTCCAGCACCTCGTCATGCTCGCCGAAGAGGCGCACGGTGTTCAGCAGCAGGTCATCGAAATCCATCAGATTGGACTCCCGCAGCCTGTCCTGGTAAAGGCGGTAGATCTCCCCCGTCTTCTCCTCCCAGAAGCCTCGCGCCCGCGCCACGTACTCCCCCGGCGTCACCAGCTGGTCCTTGGCCCTCCCGATCACCGCCAGCACCCCACCCGGCTTGTGCGTCTCCTCCACCCCCAGGTCGCGGACGATGGCGCGCACCAGTTGAGCCTGGTCGTCGGCATCGGCTATCCCAAAGCGTTTGCCATACCCCAGCTTCTCGGCATGGGGGCGCAGGATACGCACGCACACCGCATGAAACGTCCCCATCCACATCTGCCGCCCCCGCTCATCACCACCGGCGGCACCATCCCCGCCGCCGCACGCACCCCCGCCACCACCGGCGGCGCCATCCCCGCCGCCGCGCACCCCGCCACCACCGGCGGCGCCATCCCAGCCGCCGAGCGCCTCGCTGCGACCGGCAGGGGCCGCTTGCTGCTGGCTGGCCCCACCCTCGCCCGCACGCCCCGCCAGCCCGGGGAAGCACCGGTGGAGCAGATCCTGCACGCGCTGGGCCATCTCGCCCGCCGCCTTGTTCGTGAAGGTCATGGCCAGGATGCCGTCGGGCGGCACCCTGCCGGCAATCAACCAGGCGATGCGGTAGGCCAGCACCCTGGTCTTGCCCGACCCCGCCCCCGCCAGCACCAGCAGCGGTCCCCCCGGCCAGGTCACCGCCTCCCGCTGCGCCTCATTCAAGCCCTCCAGCAGTTCTCTCTCCCAGCCTTCTCGCTTCCGTGCCCCCACCAATCCGCCTCCTGACTTCCCTGCATCAACCCCTCGGAGCGCCACGCCTCCCCATCCCTGACCACCCCATCTCCGCGGACTCCTGGCGACGTTCCCGCCTGCACTGCCTGATGTAGGCGTTGCTGACCCTGGCGACGTACCGTATGACCGGGTCATCCTCCTCGACCGGGCGCAGGGGCAGCAGCCCCTTGATTTTAGCGCGCATCCGCTCCAGAGTCAGGTCCTCCGGGTCAATGATCACCAGATGCACACCGTGCCTGACGCTCAGGCCGAGCTTGATGAGGTCAAGGGCCCTGCGCATGGTGGCCGCCTCAGCATCCGGATACTTCTCGGTGGGGCCGTAGTGCTGGGGCCCGTTGAACTCGATGGCCACATCCGGTGGAAAGTAAATGTCGTATTGCAGGGGGCAGCTGGTCAGGGGATTCACCAAGAACGGAGGCTCCGCATTCTCCTGATACGGCCGATCAACCACCAGCCGCCTCGCCCATTCCCGGGTTAGGGCTTGACCTTTGAAGTCGGCTGACTCCAGACGCCTCATCACCTCGGCTAGTTCTACCTGGCCCGGGCTGGTGAGCGAGATCAACATTGCGCCACGACCAGCAGGCTCAATCCGGATCCACCCCGCCTGCTCGAGTCTGGCCAGCCACCGCTTGAGCGTCAGGGGATGGTTCAGTCCGGTAGCCTCAAGCAGGGTCTTTGGCCGCGCACAGATCGGCTCGTCCGGTCGCTCCTGGGCACCAAGGTTCGCCAGCACGAGGTAGATTCCCTTGGCTGGGGATGGCAACGAACGGTCGCTTGCCAGCCCGGCCGGCACCGACAGCAGCTTCCTCATACTGACATATTTGGCAGGGACCTGTCGAATTCCTCCTACCCATCCCCGACCCGCCGACTGGTCCGGCGTCATTTTTTGACGTGGCATCCCTACCGTAGCCGCGTCAGTTTTTGATGCACCATCCGAGCCTACTCGGCGCCATTTTTTGATCCGCCGTCAGGGCCCGCCCGGGGTCATTTCTTGACTCGGTACCCCGGCCTTGGCCACGTCAATTCCTGACGCATTAGCCAGGCCCTGGCTGCGTCATTCTTGACGCAATGCCGGCCGCATCATTTCATTGGGGAGGGTGGTTGCGGCGGTGGCTAGAATTCGGTGACGCCGGTGAAGTTGAAGCGCGATAGCTTGAGCGCCGGCACCACGGTGCTGCCAAAACCTTCACTGACGAGCACCAACTCACGCCCGATGGCCTCCACGGCGGAGAAGGCCTCCACCAGCCCCTGGGTGAAGCGGAAGTTCTTCACCGGGGTGCGGATCTCGCCGTTCTCGATCAGCCAGGTGCCGTCCCGGGTCATGCCGGTGATGATGCCGCGCACGGGATGCACGGGGTTCGTGTAGTGGAACCGGGTCACCAGGATGCCGCGGCGCGTGGACGCGATCATCTCCTCCAGGGTGGCATCCCCGGGGGCCATGAACAGGTTGCTGGGCATGGGACCCGACCACCATCCCCACGTGGTGGCGTGGCCGGTGCTCGATTTGCCTTCGCGATGGGCGGTGCGGCTGTCGTACACGAGCGCGTTGGCCCGGCCGCCGCCTACCATCACCACCTTCTGCTTGGGCACCCCCTCGGCGTCGAAGGGCAGGGGCAATCCGCGCCTGTCGGCGCCATCATCCCAGATGGTCACCGTGGGATGCATGATCTGCTCGCCCAGCTTGCCGCACACGAAGCTGCGCCCCTCCTGGTAGGCCTCCGCGGAGAAGCCCAGCCGCCCAATGTACTCCACCAGGTCGGCCACCGCCAGAGGCTCCAGCACCACCTCGTACTCGCCGGGCTCCACCTTGACGCTGTTGCGGCTGTCGCGGCACTTGGCGGCAGCACGCTGCCCCACGGCGCGGGGGTCGACGCGCCCCACGTCGGTGGAGGCGGCCGACGCAAACCCGGCGGAATCGGGGGCCATCACCACCGCCGACAGGACGGCCATGGTGCCGGCGTGATAGGCGCGCACGCCGCGGCTGTTGGCCACCGCTATCTCCGCGGCCGTGGTGGAGAAAGCGCCGGCAGCCTCAAATCCCATCGCACGGGCGATCTCGATGACCTCCCGTGCCCCCCGCGCGCGGTCGAGCGGGGTGCACTCCGCGGTGGCCGGCACGAAGGCATCCACCACCGGGATGTCGCGCGGCTCGGGGAGGGGCGGCAGCTCCGGGTTGTCGGGCTGCACGCGGGCGATCTCCGCCGCCTGGCGCACGACCTCCCCGAGGGAGGCATCGTCCAGCCGGTTGGTGGTGGCCTGCCCCACCTTCTGCCCGAAGCGCACCTTCACCGTGAGGCTGGTGTTGTGCTCGCCCACGTTCTGGTGGATGTAGTTGCAGGCGTAGCGGGTGAGGTAAGAGTCACCCCCGTAGACCATGGCCTCGGTGGCGTCCCCGGGGGAGAGGGACAGCACCTTCCCCAGCAGGGCCAGTGCGGCCTCCTTGCCTACCATTTTCCCACCCCCACTCTGACGTTGCGGAAGCGTGCCGGCGCGGTCCCGTGCCCCACGTGGGCCGCCTGGGGGGGCTCGCCCTTGCCGCAGTTGGGCAGTCCCCACAGGTGCCAGTGCTTGCGGTCGCAGACGGCGTCGCAGGAGCCCCAGAACTCCGGGGTGATACCCGTGTACGTGGGATTCCTGAGCATGCGCCCCAGGGAACCGTCCTTGATCTCCCAGGCGATCTCGGTGCCGAACTGGAAGTTGAGGCGCTTGTCGTCGATGGACCAGGACTTGTTGGTCTCCATGTAGATCCCGTCACGGGTGTCGCGGATGAGCTCGTCCAGGCTCCAGTCCCCCGGCTCCAGGTTGATGTTGGTCATGCGGATGATGGGCAATCGGTTCCAGCCGTCGGCCCGCATGGTCCCGTTGGCCCTGACGCCCTGCGCGCCGGTCGCTGCGTCACCGCCCGCCGTGGCGGCCGCGCCACGGTCGAGGTGGCGGGCGAGGCGGGCGACGGTCTCCCGCGAGGTGAGGTAGTTCACGTAGAGACCGTTGCGCACCAGGGGGACGCGCTGGGCGGGGACACCTTCGTCGTCGTAACCGAAGCTGCCCAGGCCCCCAGGGATGGTGGCGTCGGCCACAATGTTCACCGCCGCGGAGCCGTATTGCAGCTTGCCCAGCTTGTCGGGCGTGATGAAGCTGGTCCCGGCGTAGGAGGCCTCGGTGCCGAAAACGCGGTCCAGTTCGCTGGGGTGGCCGCACGACTCGTGCACCTGGAGGGCCAGCTGCCCCGACCCCAGGATCACGGTGGTGGTACCCGACGGGCACTGCGGGGCCTGCAGCAGGGCCAGCGCCTCGTCCGCCACCTGCTCGGCGTGGCCGACCAGGTCCATCTCCCGCACGCACTCGTATCCCCTGGCGGCATAGTCACCGCCGAAAGATGAGGGATAGGAGCGGCGCTGCACCTCGCCCGCCTCGGCGGCCAGGGCAGAGATCCCGGCACCTGTCTCCGTCTTGCTCTGCTCCACGTAAGTACCCTCGGTGCTGGCGAAGACCTTGTCCTCGCGGAACACCGACACCGAGCCCTGGGCCACCCTGATGCGGGGATCCTTGCGCATCAGGCGGTCCGCCTTCAGGAGGAGGTCGATCTTGTCCTCCAGCTTGACCGAGAAGGGATCCTCCTTCACCGGCGACTCCCAGCGGTCCTCCACCGCATCCACGGGAGCCAGCTCGACGGGCGGGTCGGATCTCACCAGGGCGCTGGCACGGGCGACTTCCACCGCCTTCTCCGCGATGCGCATCACCTCGCGGTCATCCAGCGCCGAACTGGAGGCGAAGCCCCACGCCCCGTCCACCAGGACGCGCACCCCGATGCCGCGCGACTGCGACGCGGAAATCGATTCGACCTTACCGTTCTTGGTGACCACATCTTCTTCGCGGCGGGTCACCACGCGGGCGTCGGCGTAGGCCGCCCCGCGGGCGCGCGCCGCATCCAGTGCCTTGCGCGCGACTTCTCGCATCCCATCACCCCCGTCTCCCCATTTCCCATCGGCGGTAACGTTCGCCGCACGGGCCGGGCCGCTGCACCAGCCCCAGGCCTGTACCACACGGGCAGGGCTGCTCCACCAGCCCCAGGCCTATACCGCACGGGCAGGGCTGCTCCACCAGCCCCTGGTGGATTCCACGTCACCCAAAGTATTCCTCCCTCACCGGAGGCGCCGCCGGCGCGGTGAGGCGGGCGCGGAGGGTGCGCACCCGGTTCAGGGCGGCAGCCACCTCCAGGGGACGCGCCCAGGCATAATCCCCGGGCGGCGGTCCGACTGGGGCGACTGCGTCCAGGCCGTCCTTCTCCAGGCGGGCGACCAGAACGCCGAGGGCCTCCCGCAGGGGGCGGTGGCCGTCCAGGCAGCTGCGGGCCATCCAGTACAGGGCATCACCGATGAAGCGGACCTGCCCCTCGTCCACGATCTGCTCCACACAGTCCAGCACGATGTCCTCCCGGCCGAAGCGTATGTGCTCGGTGCCGCGGGCGGCGATCTTGATGCGACCGCCCCTGGTCGGATCCAGGGAATCTCCCACGGGAATGCGGGGAGCCGGGCGCTCCATGGGGCCTGGCTCCTCGGGCCGGCGGCGGCTGGGCACCCCTGCGGCGATCTCGCGCGCCCGGGCCGTGACGTCGTGGGGACGGTAGGCGTCCATCATGAGGACGGTATCCGCCACGTCGAAGTAATCACCCGATCCCCCCATGACCAGCACGCTGGATACTCCCAGGCGCTCCCACAGGGAACGCACCCGATCCAGGAATGGGACGATCGGCTCCTTCTCCCGGGAAACCAGCATCTGCATGCGGGCATCCCGGATCATGAAGTTGGTCGCGGAGGTGTCCTCGTCCAGAAGCAGGACGTCGGCACCCGCCTCCAGGGCCTCCACGATGTTGGCCGCCTGCGAGGTGGACCCCGAGGCGGATTCCGTGGAGAAACACCGGGTGTCCTGCCCGAAGGGCAGGTAGGAGATGAACGGGCTGATGTCCACCTTCTCGACCCGGCGGCCATCTTCGGCCCTGATCTTGACCGCCGTTGCCACCGTCACCACCAGTTCCCGGCCGTCGCCGGGGATGTGGTCGTAGACCCCCCGCTCCAGGGCGCGAAGGAGCGTGGACTTGCCGTGGTACCCTCCCCCCACGATGAGGGTGACGCCGCGCGGGATGCCCATCCCCCGCACCGGGCCGCCGTTGGGGAGCACAAACTCCACCTCCAGGGAGGGGGGCGACTCGAAGGGGATCACCCGCCCCTGGCGGAGCGGGCGATCGGAGACGCCGCTTTCGCGCGGAAGGATGGCACCGTTAGCCACGAAGGCCACCAGCCCCCGCCCGGGTAGCTCGGACCTTATGTACTCCTGGTCCTCCGCCAGGCGGGCCCAGCGCTGCGCCCCCTCCCGATCGACCCTCTCCCAGTACAGCGCCGCGGTCACCGCCCGGGTCAGCTCCCCCAGGAGCATGGCCTCCGCCTCCCGCCCCAGCACGGTGCGACCGGCTGCGGGAAGCCCCACCGCCAGCCTGGCCTCCACCCGCTCGGCGCTCACGGAAAGGGCCGACCGCCACAGGATCTCCTGACCGTAAGGCATTACCGCCATGAGGCCACTCGTCCCCGTGCCCCGGTGGCCCCGGGCCTCCCGGCGCAGGGCGGCAGCCAGGGTGCGCAGGAGAAAATCCTCCAGGCCCAGGCGGCGCGCCCGGCTCCGGTAGAGCTCCTGGGGGAAGCGAGCCAGGTCCTGCGGCACCACCACCCGGACCTCGGAAGGGGAAGCGAACGGGTCGCCCTGCACGCGGTCGACGTGCAGGCGGAATCCGGGGAACTGGTAGGTTCCCTTGATGTCCAGGTAGGCCTTGTAGCCGCGACCGTCAATGCGTCGCAGGATGCTCCTGAGATCCTCGGCCGTTGCCATCGTCAACCCTCACCTCGGCATAGCACTGGGGAACGTTCACGGGGATGGGGCGGTGAAACGCTCACCCCGGGATGGCGTGGTGGAACGCTCGCCTTGCGGCGGCACGGGTGCCCGGCGGAACTCGTCGGCGGTGGTCTCCATCACCAGGCAGGGCACGAAGAGGTACGCCTTACCGTATCCGGCCCGCCGGAACCCGCACTTTTCATAGCAGCGGATGGCCCGTTCGTTGTCCGGCATCACCCGCAGCCACACGCGCCGCAAATGCAGGGTGTCGAACAGGTATCCGAGCAGGGCCCGGATGGCGCGCGGTCCCACGCCCTGACCCCGATAATCGGGATACAGCTCGATGCCGATCTCAGCACTCGCCCGGCGCCGGCTGAGATTGCGGTAGGCCACCGTGCCCACCCGCCTGCCGTCGGGCAGGCGAACCGCAAACGGCACCTCGACCAGGAAGAACCCGGCTTCCCTTTCCAGTTGCAGCCCCTCGTCCTGGATCGTGCAGGATGGGGGCATATGGGCAGAGAAAAGATACATATTTGGGCCCGCTCCTGGCTGGATTGCAGATGGCGGCCGGGTGGCCGGCACCGGAGGGAGAACCGTGGCGGCGCAGGGACCGGCGGTCGTCCAGAGTGATCGTACCATATTGCTGGAAGTAGATCATCCCCGGTATGAGGATGCCCGCGACGCGCTGGCCCCTTTCGCCGACCTGGAGAAGAGTCCCGAGCACGTCCACACCTACCGCATCACACCCCTCTCCCTGTGGAACGCGGCGGCGGCGGGACTCACCGCCGATGACATCCTGCGGGTCCTCGACGCCCATTCGCGCTACCCGGTGCCCGAGAACCTGCGCCGGGATATCGTCGAGTACGTGGGCCGCTACGGCCAACTCCAACTGCACCGGGACGGCGACCGCCTGGTCCTGCGTTCCCGCGATCCCGTGCTCCTCACTCAGATATGGAACCAGCGCCAGGTGCAACCCTACCTGGAGGAGCAGGTCGCTGACGGCATCTACGTCGCCCCGGGGCGCCGCGGTCACCTCAAGCAGGCCCTCATCAAGGTGGGCTGGCCGGTGGAGGACCTGGCCGGCTACACGCCCGGCGCCCCGCTGGACATCTCCCTGCGCGCCGCGACGCGGGTGGGCTCCCCCTTCGCGTTACGACCGTACCAGCGGGAGGCGGCCGATCGCTTCTGGAAGGGCGGGGGCCCGGCAGGTGGAAGCGGGGTGGTCGTGCTCCCCTGCGGGGCGGGAAAGACCATCGTGGGGTTGAGCGTGCTGGCCCAGGCCCGCACCCGCACCCTGATCCTGTGCACGGGGGTGACCGCGGCTCGCCAGTGGCGAGACGAGTTGCTGGACAAGACCTCGCTCCTGCCCGACGACATCGGAGAGTACACGGGTGAGGAGAAGCAGATTCGTCCGGTGACCGTGTCCACCTATCAGGTGATGACTCACCACCCCAGGAAGAGCGAGGATTTCCCCCACCTGAAGCTGTTCGACCGGGAGGACTGGGGCCTCATCATATACGACGAAGTGCACCTGCTACCAGCACCGGTGTTCCGGGCCACAGCCGAAATCCAGGCTCGCCGGCGTCTGGGCCTGACCGCCACCCTGGTGCGGGAAGACGGCCGGGAGGACGACGTTTTCTCCCTCATCGGCCCCAAGCGGTACGACGTGGCCTGGAAGGTGCTGGAGAAACAGGGCTGGATAGCGGAGGCCACCTGTCACGAGATCAGGGTGAGGATGCCGGAGGACCTGCGCCTGCTCTACGCCGTCTCCGACGAACGGTCCCGATTCCGCCTGGCCTCGGAGAATCCGGCCAAGATCCCCCTCGTCCACCATGTGGTGAAGCTCCACCTGGGCAACCGCACGGTCCACGGGCGCGGCCCGGGGGAGCGTATCCTGGTGATCGGCCAGTTCCTCGAGCAGCTGGCGCAGATCGCCGAATCCCTGGGAGCACCGCTCATCACCGGCACCACGCCCAACCGGGAGCGCGAGAAGCTCTACCGCCAGTTTCGCGAGGGAGACCTGCGCCTGCTGGTGGTGTCCAAGGTGGCCAACTTCGCCCTGGACCTGCCCGAGGCCAGCGTGGCCATCCAGGTATCCGGCACCTTCGGGTCGCGCCAGGAGGAGGCCCAGCGCCTGGGGCGCATCCTGCGGCCCAAGGCTTCGGGCATCCCGGCCACGTTCTACACGCTGGTGTCCCGGGAGACCAAGGAGCAGGATTTCGCACAGAAGCGCCAGCTCTTCCTCACCGAACAGGGCTACCGTTACTCCATCCACTACGACCAGGAAGTGCTGGCAGGACGGGCCGCGCTCCCCCCGGCGAGCGAGCCGCCGCCCCCTGCGGGCGCGGCCCCGCTGAAGGGCCGGAGGTGACTGGAGTGCAGCTGCCCCCACACGGGAGGGAGGTTCCACCGTGAGCGCAACTTCGGTCAGGCGGAACACCAATACCAGCGGTCACGCCCCGGCGGGCCGGACCCGCATGGCTGAGACCCCCGCAGGCGACGCCCCAGCGGGTCGGGCCCGCATGGATGAGCCCCCGGCAGACCACCACGGCGGGACCCGTCCTGCGCCGATACAGGTGCGGGGCCTGGATACCTTCCTTCCCGCCGCGCCTGCCCTGGTCGAATGCCTGGCTGCGGCGCCTCCCTGGTACCTGGATTCGCTGCGCGCCCGCCACGGCGCCCTGGGCTCCCTTGAGGACGTGCTGGGATCCCTCCTGGAACCTGAGCACCTGGCCGGGGTGCTGGGGGGGCTCGATTCCCCGGAGAAAACAGCCCTCTGGCTGGTGGGAGCCCTCAACGCGGGCAGGGGCATCCCCGTGGAACAGTGCTGGGCCACCCTGGGGGAAATCACCGGCCAGCGCCACCGGCGCTTTCAGCCCACCTTTGATTCCCTGCGCCGCAAAGCCCTGGTATTCGTGGGCCACTACGACTACCGGGCCGTGTACTTCATCCCCCGGGACGTGCGCGCGGCGGCAGAGGAGATATTCTTCCGCCCCGTGATAGGGGAAGCCGCCCTGCCCGAAGCCGCGCACCGGAGTCCCGGGCACCGGCCCACCGCCATCCGCGATCTGCACCTGTTCCTGCTGGCGGTCACCCGGGGGGAAATCAGGCTCACCCGCCAGGGTGACATCTACCGCCGCCAGCAGATGCGCCTGGCCCGTCTGCTGGGCTGGCCCGGCTGGGGTCCCACTGACAGCGGGCTCCCGCGGGAAGACTGCCTGGCTGCCCGCATGAGCGTCCTTTGGGACTACGCCCTCGCCCGCCACCTGATAGAGGACCAGCCCGACGGGGTGGCGGTGACCCCTGTCCTGCAGAGGTGGACTGGCCTGTCGTGGGCCGAGCGCTGGCTGGACATGGTGGAGCAGCTCATCCACCGAGGCGCCAACTGGTACCAGAACGTGTTCACCCTGCTCCAGATGCTGTTCTGGGTGCCCCCGGGCCGGTGGCTCCCCGTCCATCGCGCCTTGCCGGTTCCGGGCACCGGTTCCCTCCCCGCCGGCCTCACTGCGCAGCCCCTCACCCAGTGGATCCACAGCCTGGAGTTCCTCGGTATACTCGAACAGGCAGAGGGCCCCGACCACAAGCTCACTGCCCTGCGCCTCACGCCCCTCGGGAGGGCTTATCTGGAAGCCGTATTCGGTGGCGCGGAAGCCTTTCTCGCAGAACTGCTTCCCCAGGACGAAACCTCATTCATTGTGGCACCCAATTTCGAGGTGGTGGCTCCCTTCACGCTGCACCCCCGTATCCTGCTGCAGGTGGGCACCCTCGCAGATCTGATCAAGGCCGACCAGGCCCTGCTGTTCCAGATCAACCGCAGCTCCGTCTACCAGGCCATGAAGGCGGGGATGGACGGTGAGGCCTTGCTCGCCGTGCTGGGGAAGGGCAGCGAGCATCCGCTCCCCCAGAACGTGGAGGCCTCGATCCGGGAATGGGCAGCCGCATACGGGCGGGTGTGGCTGGCCCGCTTTCACCTCCTGCGCTGCGCCGACCCCGAGACCGCCGCCCACCTCAAAGCCTCACCGCGCCTGCAGCCGTACCTGGCGGGGGAACTCACCCCCTGCGACCTCATCCTGCGCGAGGGGGACCTCACCGTCCTGTCTGAACTCCTGGAGAAGGAAGGGTTTCTGCCCCGGGCGCAAGTGGAGGTGGCCGCGCCCCTCGATGGAGGAACCTCGTCAACCACCCACTTCGCAAGCTCGCTCTCCGCAACCGCACCCTACAAAGGGCAAGAGAGCATGACCACAGCCACGATGCGGGGGCAGCGCCAGGGCCAAATCTCACCCGGCCGCGCGCCCACCCAGCCACCCATCCGCGTCGTCCCCTCCGACTGGTTTGACCTCCCCGGCCGCCGGTAGTCGTCGGGCAAAGTTACCCTGCTGTGCCCCGGAGGAGGGACAGGAGACGCTGGCGGCGGGAGAGGTAGGCCAGCAGGGGGTAGCCCAGGCCGTAGCAGGCAGCCAGTTCGCCCAGGCCCACCCACGCCCAACCCAGGGGAAGGGGAACACTCAGGCCCAGCAGCCTGGGCACATAGGTGCCGACCACCAGAGCGTTCAGGACGACAGGGGGCAGGGGCGCCAGCAAGGCGGGCCTCACCCGGGACGTCAGCCAGGCAGCCGCCAGGGTGGTGAGGCTGCCCAGCACCATGTCGACCGGGCCCAGGCCGCCAGCCACATTGGCGGCCAGGCATCCCACAAACAGGCCCCAGATGGCCGCCGGGGTGACATAGGGCAGCACGGTGAGAGCCTCCGCCACCCTCACCTGGATCATGCCGTAGCTTATCGCCCGCAACGGGGGAAGCAGGGTGAGGGCGGCGTACGCAGCACCGATGAGAGCCACCCGCCCCCAGTAAGCCGCCGGGCGCGCCGCGCCCCCCTGGCCATGCCGGGACTCCCGGTCAGGTGCGCTCACGGCTGCCCACCCGGCCCGCTCACCCATGGGACCGCGCCGTGCAGGCCCGATTGCGCCGGGGGCGTGGCGCGGCCTGGCGGGCCTGGCGCGGCTGCGGACGGGGCGCTGCCGGCGATGTCGCGGCGGAAGTGCATCCCTGCAAAGGAAATGCGGGCGCAGGCGCGGTACGCGCGCTCACGGGCCTCCTCCAGGCTCTGCCCGCATCCCGTCACTCCCAGCACCCGGCCGCCCGCGGTGACCAGCCTGCCCTCCGCGTCACAGGCCGTGCCGGCCTCGAAGACCACCACCCCGGCTACTTCTGCCGCCCGGTCCAGCCCGGTGATGAGCACTCCCCGCCGGTAGGGCCCGGGATAACCTCCCGAAGCGATCACCACGCACACGGCGTACCGGTTGTGAAGCCGCACTTCCCGCCCGGGGAGCTCTCCCCGGGCGGCGGCGGCAAGCAACTCTCCCAGGTCCTCGTCCAGGAGGGGAAGGATCACCTGCGTCTCGGGATCCCCGAAGCGGCAGTTGAACTCCAGCACGGCCGGCCCGTCCCGGCTGAGCATCAGCCCGGCGTACAGGACCCCGCGGTAGGGGAAACCCTCCTGGGCCATCCCCCGGATTGCAGGCGCCATGATCCTGTCCCGGACGACGTCCAGCAGGCCGGCCGGCAGCGGCACCGGAGCGTAAGCGCCCATACCGCCCGTGTTGGGACCGGCGTCGCCGTCGAAGACGCGCTTGTGGTCGCGGGCAGCGGGGAGCAGCATGCAGCTTTCACCGTCGCAGAGGGCGAGGACGGAGAGCTCCTCTCCCTCGAGACGGTCTTCCACCACTACCACCCCTCCGGCCTCCCCCAGAGTCCCGTGCTCGAGGAGGTCGGTGGCAGCCCTCACCGCCTCGTCCGGCGAGGCGCACACGAAGGCACCCTTGCCCGCGGCCAGCCCGTCAGCTTTCACCACCACGGGCCGGCCCCGGGACTCTATGTACGCGCGCGCCCGGCCCGCATCATCGAAGATCCGGAAGGGAGCGGTGGGGATCCCGTGGCGGGCCATGAACTCCTTCGCGAAAGCCTTGCTACCCTCAATCCGGGCCGCCTCCCTACCCGGGCCGAAGAGGAGGAGGCCCGCCCGCCTGAATGCATCTCCCACGCCGCGCACCAGGGGCTCTTCCGGTCCCACCACGGTGAGGTCGATGCCTTCCCGAGACGCAAAGGCGCACAGGCCCTCCAGATCGGTAGCGGCGACGTCTACGTTGGTGGCCAGGGCCGCCGTCCCCGCATTCCCGGGTGCGCAGAAAAGCCCGCTAACCGACGACCCCTGACCCAGTTTCCATACCAGGGCGTGCTCCCTTCCGCCCCCTCCCACCACCATCACCTTCACGGCCATCATCCCTCCCACCCTGAGTCAGTGCAGGAAGTGGCGGACCCCGGTGAACACCATGGCCAGGCCGGCCCGGTCGCAGGCGGCGATGGATTCGCCGTCCCGCATGCTGCCGCCCGGCTGCACGATGGCGGTGACGCCCGCTCGCACCGCCTCGTCCACCGCGTCCGGGAAGGGAAAGAATCCATCGGAAGCCATCACGGCACCACGGGCGCGCGGACCCGCCCGCGATACGGCCAGGCGGGCGGCATCCACCCGGTTGGGCTGACCCTGCCCTATCCCAACGGTAGCCTCGTCCCTGGCCAGCACGGCGGCGTTGGAACGGACGTGCCTGGCCACTTTCCAGGCAAAGGCCAGGTCGGCCAGCTCACGGGAGGTGGGGCGCCGAACGGTGACCGTGCGCCAGCCGGCGGGATCGTCGCCGTCGACCGGGCGGTCGTACTCCTGCACCAACAGGCCACCTTCGATCTGCCGCAGGTACCATCCCCGTGCAGCCGGCCCCCATGCCACATCGCCCGCGGCCGCGGCGGGCACCTGGAGCAGGCGCACGTTCTGCCGGCGGCGGAGATGCCAGAGGGCCTCGTCCGTAAAGGCGGGGGCCACCACCACCTCCAGGAAGATGCGGGCCATCTCCTCGGCGGTGGCCTCGTCCACCGGCACGTTGAGCGCCACGATTCCCCCGAAAATGGAAACCGGATCTCCCTCGCGGGCGCAACGGAAAGCGGCGACCGCATCCGCTCCGGTGGCGCAGGCACAGGGCATGGCGTGCTTCACCACCACCGCCACCGGCCGGGAATCGCCGAACTCGCAGGCCAAGGCCCAGGCAGCGCTGGCGTCCGCCAGGTTGTTGTACGAAAGCTCCTTACCCTGAACCTGCCGGGCCGCGGCCAGGCCCGTCTCGGGCACCCCCAGGGCACGGTACAGAGCCGCCTTCTGGTGGGGGTTTTCCCCGTACCTCAACGCGCGCACCAGCTCCCAACCCAGGTGGAGCTCACGCGGGAAGCCCACGCCGCCCGCGGTGGGCGCGGCGGCGGCACCGGCAACTGGCTCCACCGCGGCGGCCGTCTGGCCGGCGGCAGAGAGGTACTGGCTGACCAGATAGTCGTAGGCCATGGTGTGCCGGAACGCTTCGCCGGCCAGGCTCCGGCGCAGCCACCCTTCCTCGTCCGGAGGGAGGCGTCCCGCGGCCTTCCTGCGGAGAGCTGCCAGCACCACGGCGTACTGGTCGGGCCGGCACACCGCCAGCACATGGGGGAAGTTCTTTGCCGCCGCCCGCAGCAGGGCGGGGCCGCCGATGTCAATCATCTCCAGGGTGGCGTCCAGGCCGGCTCCCCGGGCCACGGTCTCACGGAACGGATACAGGTTGACCGCCACCAGGTCGACGGGACGGGCACCCCGGTCGCGCAACTGGGCCATGTGGGAAGCGTTGTCGCGGCGGGCCAGAATGCCGGCATGGACCAGGGGATGGAGGGTCTTCACCCTGCCGTCGAGCAGGGCGCCAAAGCCAGTGATGTCCTCGACCCCGCTCACCGGTATCCCGGACCGGGCCAGGTGGTCGGCCGTGCCTCCGGAAGCCAGGATGTCAAACCCTAGGTCGACCAGGCCGCGGGCGAAATCCACCAGCCCCGCCTTCTCCCAGACGCTCAGGAGCGCCCAAGGCCGCTCTCCCATCTCATCCCCTCCTCTGGTGCTCGCCGGCGGGCGGCAGGACAGTCACCCGGCGCCCCTCGATGCGCAGGCGTCCTTCCGCATACAGGCGGATGGCTTCCACGTAAATGCGGTGTTCCTGCTCGAGGATGCGACCGGCCAGGGTCTCGGGAGTATCATCCCCCAGAACGGGGACGGCCGCCTGCAGCACGATGGGGCCGGCGTCAACTTCGGGTACCACGAAGTGGACCGTACAGCCGGCTACCTTCACCCCGTATTCCCACGCCTGCCGCTGAGCTTCCAGGCCGGGAAAGGCGGGCAGGAGCGAGGGGTGAATGTTGAGCACCCTTCCCTCCCACTCCTCCAGGAAGGACCGCCCCAGCATCCGCATGTACCCCGCCAGGCACACCAGCCCCACGCCGTGCTGCCTCAGGATACAGCTCAGCTCTGCCTCGAATTCCTTCTTTCTCCTGCCGCGGGGATCCACGAACAGAGCCGGAACCCCCGCCCGTCGCGCGCGCACGAGCGCCGCCGCTCCCGGGTTGTCGCTCACCACCACCGCCACCCGGGCGGGAATCTCCCCGCGGGCGCAGGCATCCAGGATCGCCTGCAGGTTCGTGCCCCGTCCCGATGCGAGCACCCCTAAATTGAGCACGTCCCCTCCCCCCCGCCGCACCGCATCTGAAGACCACCGCGCGGCGCCGCATCGCCCGGGAGCGACCGTGGGACCGGCCTCACTCCGGCGCCGGATTCCCCGGCGGGCGACCATCAGTGGGCATCATTGCAGCACAAGACCGTCGCCCGGCTCCACTGAGCCGATCCGGTAGACCTGCTCCCCGGCCCGCGAGAGGATTTCCGTCGCCAGATCGGCCCCATCCGCATCGACCACCAGCACGAATCCCAGGCCCATGTTGAACACGCGCCACATCTCCTCGTCCGGGACGCACCCTTCCCGCCGAAGGAGGTGAAAGATCTCCGGGATCCGCCACGAGTCCCTCCGGATGATCACCCGGCACCCCCGCGGGATGACACGGGGGACGTTCTCCACCAGCCCTCCCCCGGTGATGTGGGCCATGGCACGCACCGGTACCTGCGCCAGCAGGCTCAGCACCGGCCGCACGTACATGCGCGTGGGTTCGAGGAGGACCTCGCCCAGAGTCTTTTCCCCCAACTCAGCGGCAGGCCGGCTCAGCCGATCCCGCCCGCCCGGGGTATCGAGAAGGAGGATGCGGCGGACCAGGGAGAAGCCGTTGGAATGGAGCCCCGAGGAGGCCAGCCCCAGCACCACATCTCCGGGGCGCACGGTGGAACCATCGGTGAGCCACGACCGTTCCACCACCCCCACGGCGAACCCGGCCAGGTCGTACTCGCCCGGGGCATAGAACCCCGGCATCTCGGCGGTCTCGCCTCCCAGCAGGGCGCACCCTGCCTGCCGGCAGCCTTCCGCCACCCCTGCCACCACCTCTGCCACCTGCTTGGGGTCCAGCTTCCCCACCGCCAGGTAGTCCAGGAAGAACAGGGGCTCGGCGCCGTGGGCGAGGACATCGTTGACGTTCATAGCCACGCAGTCGATGCCCACCGTGTCGTGCCTGCCCAGGGCAAATGCCACTTTCAGCTTGGTCCCCACCCCGTCGGCCCCCGCCACCAGCACCGGCTCCCGGTAGCCGGCGGGGAGACGGCAGAACCCCCCGAAACCGCCGATGTCACCCAGCACCTCCGGCCGGAAGGTGGCCCGGGCCAGGGGCGCGATGAGCTTCACCGCCTGGTTCCCCCCCTGGACGTCCACGCCCGCGCTCCGGTAGTCGAGGGAACCGGGTGGGGCGCCACCACTCTTGCTGCCGGAGCAACTGCCGCCCTTTCGCACGCTTTACACCTCCCGGGGGAAGCACTGCCGCACCGGTCACACCTCCCGGGGCAGGCGGCCGCGCTCGAAGAAGAGCTTGTCCAGGGGCACGGGAACGGGCACCACGTAATCGCCGGTGAAGCAGGCCAGGCAGTAACGGTCGAGGGGCCGTCCCAGCGCCTCGGCCAGTCCCTCCACCGGCAGGTAGGCCAGGCTGTCGGCCTCCACCAGGCTGCGGATCTCTTCCACGCCCCTGTTAACCGCCACCAGCTCGCCGTGGGCGGAGGTGTCGATGCCGTAGTAGCAGGGGAAGCGGTACGGCGGCGAGGATATGCGCAGGTGCACCTCGCGGGCGCCCGCCTCCCGCAGCAGGCCCACGATGTACCGGGAGGTGGTCCCCCGCACGATGGAATCATCCACCAGGATCACCCGCTTACCCTCCACCACCCGCCGCAGGGGATTGAGCTTCAGGCGCACGGCCCGAGCGCGCCCCTCCTGCCGGGGCTCGATGAAGGTACGACCGATGTAGCGGTTTTTCACCAGGCCCACCTCGTAGGCGATGCCGGCCTCCTCTGCATACCCCGTCGCGGCGGACACGCTGGAGTCAGGAACCCCCGTCACCAGATCGGCCGGTACGGGCCGGACACGGGCCAGCACCCTCCCCAGTTGCTTGCGTACGGAATGCACGTTCAACCCGTCGAGGTCGGAATCCGGACGGGCGAAGTAGATGTACTCGAACACGCACAGGGCGGGGCGACCGGCCGGGGTGACATGCCGGCTGACCATCCCCCCCGGGGTGACCGCCACCATCTCCCCGGGCTCCACCTCCCGCACGAACTCGGCCCCCACCGCATCGAAAGCGCAGGTTTCCGAGGCCAGGCACCAGGCCCCGTCCAGCTTCCCCAGGCAGAGGGGACGAATACCGTTGGAGTCGCGGACTCCGATCAGGGCTCCCGGGCTGAGGAAGAGGAGCGCATAGCCTCCCTTCACCTCGGCCAGGGATCCCGCCACCGCTTCCGCCAGTTCACGAGATGGACGCCGCGCGATCAGGTGGGCGATTACCTCCGTGTCCAGGGTGGTCTGAAAGATGGACCCCTGGGCTTCCAGTTCATCCCGCAGCTGGGGGGCGTTCACCAGGTTGCCATTGTGGGCCAGGCCCAGCATACCCCGGTGGTAGCGGATCACCAGGGGCTGGGCATTCACCGGGTCGGATGATCCAAAGGTGGAATAGCGCACGTGCCCGACGGCGGCCTCTCCCGCCATGTCGCGCAGCACGGCCTCGCCGAAAACCTCGGACACCAGGCCCATGCCCTTGTGCAGCCGCAGGTGTCTGTCCCTGACGCTGGCTATCCCCGCGCTCTCCTGGCCCCGGTGCTGCAGGGCGAACAGGGCCACGTGGGTCAGCTCCACCGCCTGGGGATGTCCCCAGATCCCGAACACGCCGCATTCCTCGCGCAACCCGCCACCTCCCCGCCCAACTACCCGGGAATCTCCCCACCCCGGCCCCCCGGTCCGGCCCCCCGGTCCGGCCACCCTGCCACCCCGGCTGCCCGGTGCCGCCACCCGGTGCCGCGGCACCACCACGGCAAATCACGGTGGGGCGGGGTCGTGCCCGGCGACCAGGCGAGGGATGCTCTCGCGCCACAGGTCCCAGAGGCGCGCTACCGGCACGTCCACCAGGACCCGGCCACTCACACCGAGGGAGAGACTCTCACCCCGCACCCAGCCCACCGGCTGGACATGAACTCCCACCGCCCGCGACAGATGATCGAGGCGGGGCCAGTCGCCGGGTCGGCAGCTCGCCACCACCCGCCCCGTGCTCTCGCCGAACAGCAGGGCGTCGGGCCTCACCCCCGCCGCCGGCACGTCCACTTCCACGCCCAGGAGGACCCCGTCTGCCGGGGTCGATGCCGGGCGGGCCGCGTCGAGGCAGCCCCCGGCCGGGGCCGCGGCAAAGCAGCACTCGGCCAGGGCCACCGCCAGGCCTCCGTCGGATACGTCGTGGGCCGAAGCCAGGATACCCTCTCGGGCCGCCTGCACCAGCAGGGCAATCAGCGCTCTCTCTGCCTTGAAGTGGGGGATGGGCGGCTGCCCCGCCACCATGCCGTGCCACGCCGCCAGGTACTCGGAGCCGCCCAGGCCCTGCCAGCCCCGGTCGGTATCGGGGCGCAGGGGAGGCCCCAGCAGGACCACCATGTCGCCCGCCCGTCTGAACCCGGGGGTTACCACCCGGGCCACGTCCCCCAACAGCCCCACCATCCCCACCACCGGGGTGGGATACACCGCCTGCTTCCCGGTCTGGTTGTAGAAGCTGACGTTTCCCCCCGTGACGGGCGCCCCCAGCTCCCGGGATGCCTCGGCCATCCCCTCGATGACGCGGGCGAACTGCCACATCACGCCGGCATCCTCCGGGCTCCCGAAGTTCAGGCAGTTGGTGAGCCCGATAGGTTCTGCCCCCACGCAGGCCACGTTACGGGCCGCTTCGGCCACCGCGGCCGCACCCCCCGCGCGGGGATCGAGCCAGCACCAGCGGCCGTTCCCGTCGGTGCAGACGGCGATGCCCCGCGACGTCCCCTTGAGGCGCAGGACGGCCGCGTCGGCCCCCGGTGCCACCACCGTGTTGATCTGCACCATGTGGTCGTACTGGGTGAACACCCACTCCTTGCTGGCCACGCCGGGCAAGGCCAGCAGCTTCTCCAGGATGGCCGGGAAGGCTTCCTCCGCCGGCACCGGCACGGCCGCGGGGTCCTGCGCTCGGGCGCGGGCAGCTTCCTCCGGTTCCTCCTGCGGGGGCGTGTATGCCGGCGAGCCCGACGCCAGGAGGGACGCCGGTACTTCGGCGGCCACCCGATCCCCGTCGCGCACGCGGAAGGTGCCTCCCCCGGTCACCCTTCCGATCATGGTGGCGGGGACGTCCCAGCGCCGGAACACCCCCAACACTTCCTCCTCGCGGCCCTTCTCGATCACCAGGAGCATGCGCTCCTGAGACTCGGACAGCATCACTTCGAAGGGAGTCATCCCCGGTTCCCGGCGCGGCACCAGGGAAATATCGATTTCCACCCCGGTGCCGGCCCGGGCGGCTGCCTCGGCACACGCCGAGGTCAGGCCGGCCGCTCCCAGATCCTGCAGGCCAACCACCGCCCCCGTCTCCAGGGCTTCAAGGCACGCTTCGATCACGGTCTTCTCCATGAAGGGGTCGCCCACCTGGACCGCCGGCCGCATCTCAGCGGCCCTGTCGTCGAAGGTACGGGACGCCAGCAGCCCCGCCCCGTGGATGCCGTCCCGCCCGGTGGGAGATCCCACCAGGAGCAGGGCGTTGCCCGGGCCTGCCGCCTGCCCCTTCATGAGGCGGTGGCGGGAAACCAGCCCCAGGCACATGACGTTCACCAGGGGATTGTACTGGTATACCGGGGCGAAGACCACCTCGCCCCCCACGGTGGGCACCCCGATGCTGTTGCCATACGAAGCAATACCCGCCACCACCCCGCCGAACAGGTAGCGGGTGAGCGGGGAGGCGGGGTCGCCGAAGCGCAGGGAATCCAGGAGGGCCACCGGCCGCGCCCCCACCGCCAGGATGTCCCGCACTATCCCCCCGATGCCGGTAGCAGCGCCCTGGAAGGGTTCCACGAACGAGGGATGATTGTGGGACTCGATGCGCACGGCCAGCGCCACCGGTTCGTCGATGTCCAGCACCCCCGCGTTTTCGCCCGGCCCCTGCAGCACCCGCCGTCCCTGTGAAGGCAGCTGGCGCAGGAGCAACCGGGAATGCTTGTACGCGCAGTGCTCGGACCACAGCACGGAGAACATCCCCAGTTCTGTCCAGTTGGGCTCCCGCCCCAGTCCGTCCGCGATGAGCCTGTACTCGTGGTCGGTCAGCCCCAGCTCCCGCCATGGCCGGCGGGCCTCGCTCTCGTCCTGGCTCAACCCAGCCATCTTCCCGCCCCTCATCCTCCCCTGGCGCGGGCCCCGTCGCCGGCGGCTAGCGGCGGCGGAGCCATTCCGTCACCGACTGGAAGATCAGCCTGCCGTCCTCACTGCCCAGGACTCCCTCCGCAGCCCGCTCCGGGTGGGGCATCATGCCCAGGACGTTGCCGGCGGCATTGCGCAGCGCGGCGATGCTCCCCACCGAGCCGTTGGGGTTCGCCTCGGGAACCACTTCGCCCGCCGGGGTGCAGTACCGCATCACCACCTGCCCGCGCTCCTCCGCCGCAGCCAGTTCCTCCGGAGGAAGGTAGAAGTTCCCCTCGTAGTGGGCGATGGGGATGCGCAGCACCTGTCCCTTCCGGCACAGGCAGGTGAAGGGGGTGCCGCTGTCATCCACCCGCAGCCAGGTCCAGTGGCAGCGAAAAGTGAGGCTCTCGTTCTTACGCATGGCTCCCGGTAGGAGACCGGCTTCCTGCAGAATCTGAAAGCCGTTGCATATCCCCAGCACCAGCCCGCCGTCAGCCGCAAAGCGGGAAATCTCGCCCATGACCGGCGAGAACCTGGCGATGGCCCCCGTGCGCAGGTAGTCGCCGTAAGAGAAGCCACCCGGCAGCACCAGGCAGTCAAACCCGGATATCTTCGTATCCCGGTGCCACACGTAATCCACCCGCGCCCCCGTAGCCACCCCGATGGCGTGGTAGCAGTCGGCATCGCAGTTTGACCCCGGAAACACGACCACTCCGAACTTCACGTCTTGACCCCCCGGCCCACCGCCGGCCCCACAGTGTCAGGCCTCCGTGCCCGGTTCCACCGTAAAGCGGAAGTCCTCCAGCACCGGGTTGGCCAGCAGGCGCTGCCCCATCTCGGTGAGCTGGCGCCGGGCCTCGGCGTAGTCGGCCCCTCTCAACCTGATCTGGATGTGCTTGCCGACCCGGACCGCCTCCACGCCCTGGTAACCCAGCGACTGCAGGGCACCCGCGATGGTACGCCCCTGAGGATCGAGCACCCCTTCCTTCAGGGTGACCCTCACCAGCGCCAGAAAAACCCGCCCGGTGTCCGTAGCCCCCTGCCCGGGGGCGATCCCCGCCTGATCCCCAGCGCCCTGTGGCTCTTCCTGCAGGCGGCGCAGGACCTCCTCGTACGCTTCTTCCACCCCGCCCAGGTCGCGGCGGAAGCGATCTTTGTCCAGCTTCTCACGGGTGCTCGCATCCCACAGGCGGCACGTGTCGGGCGATATCTCGTCCCCGAGCAGCAGGCTCCCGTCGGCGTAGCGGCCGAACTCCAGCTTGAAGTCCACCAGCTCCAGTCCCCGCACCCCCAGGAAGCGGCGCAGCAGGGCATTGGTCGTGAGGGCCATATCCCGCATCTCCTCCAGGTCGCGCGGGGTAGCCAGCCCCAGAGCCAGCGCCTGGTCGTCGTTGACCAGGGGATCCCCCAGGGCATCGCTCTTGTAGGAGAACTCCAGCACCGGCCGGGCCAGCGGCCTCCCTTCCGCTACCCCCAGCCTCCGGGAAATCCCGCCCGCCGCGATGTTGCGCACCACCACTTCCAGAGGGACGATGGTGAGCTTCCGGCAGAGCAACTCGTTGGGGGCCAGTTGGTCGATCAGGTGGGTGGGAATCCCCTCCTCTGCCAGGTAGCGGAACAGGATGGCCGACATGGTGGCATTGCGGCGCCCTTTCTCAGAGATGATTCCCCGCTTGGCGCCGTCGAACGCCGTGGCTGCATCGGTGAACTCCATCACCACCCGCTCGGGGTCATCGGTCGCCCACACGACCTTGGCCTTGCCCCGGTACAGCTCCCGCACCTTCACCTCGTCCCACCTCCATGCCAGCATTCACCGCCACCCGTGGCCGTCCCCCGTCACGACAGCACCCGTGGGTCCCTCCAGGAGGCCGAGGCGGTGGAAGATGTAGTCCACCCGGGCCAGGAAAGGCCGCAGGTCGAAGCACTCCGCCACCCGGGAGGCATCCAGCACCCGCATCACGCGGGGGTCAGCCTCCACCATTTCCCGGAAGGAAGCCCCGGTATCGAGGGCCCGCAGCGCCAGCTCCTGCACCACCTGATAGGCTTCCTCGCGGCTCATCCCCCGGTCGACCAGAACCAGGAGCACACGCTCCGAAAAGGCCAGTCCGCCTCCCGCATACACGTTGGCCGCCATCCGCTCCGGGTACACGCGCATGCCCTCCACCACGCGGGTGAAGGTGTGGAGCATGTAGTCGACCACCGTGGTGGCGTCGGGGATGATCACCCTCTCGGCGGAGGAATGGGAGATGTCCCGCTCGTGCCACAGCGCCACGTTCTCCAGGGCAGCCATGGCATAAGAGCGCACCAGGCGGGCCAGCCCGCACATGCGCTCGGACAAAATGGGATTGCGCTTGTGGGGCATGGCCGACGATCCCTTCTGCCCGGGGCGGAAGGGTTCCTCCACCTCGCGCACCTCGCTGCGGGCCAGACCCCTGATCTCCAGGGCGAACTTCTCGATGGAGGCGGCCAGGTTGGCCAGCGTGCACAGGTAGTGGGCATGCCGGTCCCGGCTCAGCACCTGGCTGGAGATGGGCGCCGGCTCCAGGCCCAGGCGCCGGCAGACGTACTCCTCCACCCGCGGGTCCAGGTGGGCGAAGTTGCCCACCGCCCCGGAGAGCTTGCCCACGGCGATGTGGCGCCGGGCCTCCAGCAACCGTTCCCGGTGCCGGCCCAGCTCTGCCCACCACAGGGCCAGTTTCAGGCCGAAGGTGGTGGGCTCGGCGTGCACCCCGTGGGTGCGTCCCATGATGACCGTGTCCTTGTAACGCAAGGCTTTGTCCCGCACCACCCCCGCCAGCCCGTCCAGGCCCTGCAGGCTGACGTCAAGGGCCTCCACCACGAGGGAGGAGAGGGCGGTGTCCATCACGTCCGAAGAGGTGAGACCGTAATGCAGGTACCGGCCGTCCTCCCCCACCGTCTCCGCCACCGCGGAGACGAAGGCGATGACCTCGTGATCCACCTGGCGCTCAAGCTCCCGCACCCGATCCAGCGAGAAGGAGGCCCGCTCCCGGATGCGCCGGGCCGCATCTTCGGGGACGACTCCCAGGGAGGCCCACGCCTCACAGGCCGCCACCTCGATCTCCAGCCACTTGCGGAACCGGTTCTCATCGGACCACAACCGCCCCATCTCCGGGCGGGTGTAACGCGCGATCACCCCATCACCCCCGCGAGCCCCACGCCGGACCCACCGGGCGCTTCCCCTCGGGGGGACCCCACGCCCGGGCCGGCCGGCAACTCCCCTCCGGCGGGAGCCATCCCCAGGTCCGCCAGCCGGGCGTTCTTCTCCCGGACGGCGGCCGCCTGCTCACGGCGGAAGGACTCCAGCCGCTGGCGGACACCGTCATCCTTGACGGCCAGGATGGCAGCCGCCAGCAGAGCCGCGTTCCTGGCTCCGTCCAGGCCCACGGAGGCCACCGGCACCCCGGGAGGCATCTGCACGATGGAGAGAAGCGCGTCCAGGCCCCCCAGGCCGCCCGCCGCCCGCGGCACCCCTATCACGGGAAGGGTGGTGTGGGCTGCAATCACCCCGGGAAGGTGAGCGGCCAGCCCCGCGCAGGCGATGATCACCTCAAATCCCCGGTCCCTTGCCCCCCGGGCAAACGAGGCTACTTCGTCCGGAGTGCGGTGGGCGGAAGCCACCAGCACCCGGCAGCCGACCCCCCAGGCGGTGAGCAAGTCGTACGCTTCCTTCATGAGGGGGAGGTCGGAGTCGCTCCCCACCACGAGGGCCACCCGGGGCCGGTCGCCTGCGCCACCCATGCCTGCGCCACCCATGCCTGCACCCCCCGTGTTCCCCTTCACCACGCTTCCTAACTCCTAAACAGCTTGCCCAGGGGATAGGTTTCGCGAGCGGAAACCTACCCACCTGGGCTTTTCTCCCGTGGTGTAGCGCCCCAAAGATGAGGGCCCGGCTGTAAGCCCGGAGCGGCGCGCTGCCGTCCAGTCGCGGTCACCGGGCACCACCCCCGCTGGCGCCTGCGCCGCTCGGTCACGGCCGCCCGCTCCCGGTCCTGCCCTGTGCGGCGCGGGCCAGAGTGGGCGCGGAACCCTAGGCGCACTTTCCCCCGCCACGATGCGGTTGTCCACGAACATCATATCCCAGCCCCGCCGCCCCCGTCAAGGCAAGTGACAGGATAGCCATAAGCAGGAAACACCGGGCGGGCGGCGAATCGTATGCATGAAGTAGGGTGCATTGGTATGCATTGACCACGCTGTTCAGTAAGTGAGCAACCGGTTGACGGGGGTCAATCTGCCGTGCGCGAAGGAGGCCAGAGTTCGGGCGTAGGCGGCACAGCATCAGTGGGGGATCCGACTGCGCAGCGGCCGCCAGCGGGTCACCACACGCGCAGTCCATCTCTTGGGAAAGGAACCAACACCGATCGGTAGGGGCTGATCAGCCCCTCCCGAGAGGGGCATATCACTGCCACAGGAAGGAAGGGGATGAGTATGCGCAGGATGCTCATTGCCCTCGCCGTCCTCACCATGGCAGCCGCGCTCATAAGCACGGGATGCGCCGGACGCGGAGCCCCACCCACCATCAAGATCGGAGTAAACGCCGAGCTAACGGGCGACATTCCCAAGGTCGGCGAGAGCTGCAAGCGGGCTGCCCAAATGTGGCTGGAGGACATCGAGGCGGCGGGCGGCCTGGAGGTCGGCGGCAAGAAGTACAAGGTGGAGTTGCTGATCGAAGACAACGAGTCCAAGCCGGAGTCGGCAGCGGCAGCGGCCACCAAGCTCATCACCCAGGACCAGGTGCTGGCCATCGTGGGGCCGAACGCCTCCAAGGTGGCCATACCGGCGGGCGAAGTGTGCAACAACCAGAAGTGCCCCATGATCAGCCCCTGGTCCACCAACCCGCGCACCACCAAGAACCGGCCCTGGGTGTTCCGCGCCTGCTTCCTGGATGACTTCCAGGGCCCCGTGGTGGCGCGCTTCGTCACCGAGGAGTTCAAGTTCACCAAGGCGGCGGTGCTGTACGACGTGGCCAGCGACTACCCCAAGGGACTGGCCGAGTTCTTCAAGAAGGCATGGGAAGAAATACACGGCCCGGGTTCGGTGGTGGCCTTCGAGAGCTTCGTGACCAAGGACAGGGACTTCAGCGCCCAGCTGACCAAGATCATCGCCTCTGGAGCGGAGTTCCTCTTCACCCCCCAGTACTACGACGAGGTCCCCCTCATCCTCAAGCAGGCGCGGGAGCTGGGCTTCACCAGGCCGGTGGTGGGTAGCGACAGCTGGGGCTCGCCCGAGCTGGTCAAGCTGGCGGGACCCCTCTGCCACGGGTGCTTCTTCACCACCCACTACGCGGCCGCCGGCGCCAAGGGGGCCACCAAAGAGTTCATCGACCGCTTCCAGGCCAAGTACGGTGAAGTCCCCGACGACGTGGCCGCCCTGACCTGGGACAGCATACGCATCCTGGAGGCAGCCATCAAAGCAGCCGGCAAGATCACCGGCGACCTGGCCGCCGACCGGAAGGCCGTGCGCGACGCCATGGCCGCCATCAAGGACTTCGACGGCATCACCGGCAAGATGACCTTTACGGAAGAGGGCGACCCCATCAAGGCGGCGGTGATCGTCAGGATCAGCGATACCGGGGAGTTCGAGTTCTACAAGTTCGTCAGCCCCCAGTGAGCGGGCCACCGGCCCGGAGTCCCCGAGCAACAGCAGCGGCTCCGGCCGACCGCCCGCAGGACCTGCCCACGTGTTGCGTGCGTGTCCCGGCCGGCAGGGCTGTCACCCTGCGGCCCTGCCGGCCGGGCAGTGCGATACCTGAAAGGTGCCCGACACCGTGCCGCCAGGCCGCCCGAGATGCCTGGCAGGAGCTGGGAAGGAGGACGCGATGGCCTACCTCCTGCAGCATGTGGTAAACGCCCTGCAATGGGGAAGCTTCTACGCCCTGATCGCCCTGGGCTACTCCATGGTGTACAGCGTGCTCATGCTGTTCAACTTCGCCCATGGCGACATCTTCATGGTGGGTGCCTACATGGGATTGTTCGTGGCCACGGGATTGCTCGTTCTGAGCTCGGCAGGGGCGCTGGCCCTGCCCGGCTGGCTCATCCTGGTGCTGACCCTCCTCCTGGCCATGCTGCTCACTGCCGTGGTGGGCATGCTCGTGGAAAGAGTGGGCTACCGCCCGCTCCGCGGGGCGCCGCGGGCGTCCGCAGCCCTGACGGGCCTGATGATCGGGATCACCTTCGAGACGCTGAACCTGGCGCTCCTGGGCGCCAAGAGGCGCAGCTTCCCCGCCCTCATCGACGCCACCTCGTATCAGGTGGCGGGCGTCAGCATAACCAACACCAAGATCATGATCGTCGTCATCTCCCTTCTCCTCATGCTCGCCCTGGATCAGTTCGTACGACGCACCAAGTGGGGCATGGCCATGCGGGCCATGGCAGTCGACATCTTCGTCGTCCCCCTCATGGGGGTACCGATAAACACCATGGCCGCCCTCACCTTCGGCCTGGGCTCGGCCCTGGCCGCGGTGGCAGGCGTCTTTTTCGGCCAGGCCTACCCCGTGCTGGAACCGTACATGGGGATGCTGGTGGGCTGGAAGGCGTTCGTGGCCGCCATCCTGGGGGGCAGGGGATCGGTCCTGGGCGCGGCCCTGGCGGGTTTCCTGCTCGGCTTCATCGAGATATTCGTGGCGGTGATCTTCCCCTCCACGCTGCGCGATCTCATCGCGTACTCCGTGATCCTGGTAATCCTCACCTTCAGGCCCTACGGCTTCTTCGGAGAGCCGTACAGTGCCCGCCTGAGGCTGTGACGCGGGAAGGCGAGGGGATCATGCTATGGCAATTCCTCCGCAGCATCTGTCGACGCCCGACGTGTCAACCCGCCCCACCATAAGCAGGGCTCTGAGCCTGCTGGGGAACGTGCCCCTCCTGGGATGGCTGCTGGGGGCGCTGGCGGCGGTCATCTCCGAGTTCCTGTTCGGCCTGCCCCTGGCCCTGACCCTGGGACTGGGTCGCATCCCGGTTCTCTTCGGGTTCGAAGTGATGCTCAAGGCTCCCCAGCACATTCCCGGCACGCTGGTGTACCTGCTTCTCGTCTATCTCCTGCCCGCGTTCGCCGTGGCCCTGGCCACGGCGCAGGCAACAGACGAGCTGGCCGGCCGGCTGCTGCGCAGCCCGGCCCTCAGCATGGTGATCCACCTGGCCCTGCTGTACGCCAGCATTCACCTGTGGTGCAGCCTCAGCGATTACCGGTACCTGGTGGCCCGGCTGGCCCTGATCGCGGTCATGCTCACCCTGAGCCTGAACGTGGTCAACGGCTATATGGGTGAGTTCTCCTGCTCCCACCCCGGCTTCATGGCCCTGGGTGCGTACACGGCCTCTGTCCTCACCGTGCTGTGCTTCGTGGAAGACGACGTGTTCGGAGCGCCGCTGCTCCCGCCCGCCCTGGGCCCCTTCCTTTTCCCGCTCGCCCTGGTGGCGGGCGGCCTGGTGGCGGCCCTGGGAGCCCTGGCCGTGGCCATCCCCTCGTTCAGAGCCCGGGGGGACTACCTGGGCGTGATCACGCTGGCCTTCACGTTCGTGGTCAAGAGCCTCTTCGAAAACCTGGAGATCGTGGGAGGGCCGCGCGGCTTCATGAACCAGCCCAACTGGGCAGGCCTTCCCACCATATTCCTCTGGACGATCCTGTGCATTGCCGTGATCAGCAACTTCGTGCGATCGACCCTGGGCAAGGCACTGAACGCGGTGCGGGACGGGGAGATGGCAGCGGAGGCCATGACCGTCGATACCCGCCGCACCAAGATCGTGGCCTTCCTGTTTGCCGCCTTCTGGGCGGGGGTGGCAGGCGGGCTGTTTGCCCACGTGGTGAGCTACATCAACCCGGCTACCTTCGGGGCGCAGAAGCTGGCGGAAGTGCTGGCCATGGTGTACTTCGGGGGGCTGAACTCGGTCGTCGGGTCCGTCGCCGGCGGCCTGGGCCTCACGCTCTTCAGCGAAGCCCTGCGCCCGCTGGAGGTATGGAAGTGGGTGCTCATCCCGGTCCTGCTCATCCTGGTGATGGTGTTCCGCCCCACCGGGCTCATCGCCTTCCGGGATTTCGATATCATCAAGCTCCTGGGCCCCAGGCGCAGGCGGGAGGAAGGGGCGGGATATGTCTCTCCTGGACGTTGAAGGCGTGACCCACTACTTCGGCGGGCTGCGGGCGGTACACGAGTACCACCTGCGCATCGAGACGGGCCAGATCAAGGGACTGATCGGGCCCAACGGGGCGGGCAAAACCACCATCTTCAACCTCATCACGGGCGTGTTCCGGCCCACCCGCGGGGAAATCATCTTCGACGGCGGGAACATAACCGGCCTTCCCCCGCACCGCATTGCCGCCCTGGGTGTAGGCCGGACCTTCCAGAACATGATGCTCTGGAGGCACATGACCGTCCTGGATCACGTCAGGCTGGCCCACTACTCCAAAATCAACTACGGCCTGGCAGGAGCCTTTCTGGCCACCCCACGCCGGCACCGGCAGGAGGCCGAGATCGAAGAGAGGTCGTACGGGCTGCTCAGGATGCTGGGGGTGGAACGGTTCGCGCCAAAGGTGATCACCGAGCTGCCGTACGGGGCCCAGCGCCGGGTGGAAATCGCCCGGGCTCTGGCCACAGACCCGAAGCTGCTGCTCCTGGACGAACCCACCGCGGGTATGAATCCCGAAGAAATGATGGAGATGGTCGATATCATCCGCAGGATCCACCGGGAACTGGGGATGGCCGTTTTCCTCATCGAGCACCGCATGCGGGTGGTCATGGATCTGTGCGAGACCATCCAGACCCTCAACTTCGGAGAGGTGATCGCCGAGGGTTCACCGGAGGAGATCCGCAATAACCCCGTGGTGATCGAAGCTTACCTGGGCAAGGAAGTGGTGACCTGATGCTCACGGTGGAAAACCTGCGCGTCTCCTACGACAGAATCGCCGCCCTGCACGGGATCACCTTTCACGTGGAGGAAGGGGAGATAGTGTGCATCATCGGCGCCAACGGGGCGGGGAAGAGCACGACCCTGCGCGCCATTTCCCGACTGGTGCCGGCAGAACCGGGGAGCAAGATCGCGTTCAGGGGGGAGAACCTGCTCAGGTACCCGCCGGAAAGGGTGGTGAGCCACCTGGGTATATCCCACGTCCCCGAAGGGCGGCGCCTCTTCGACAACCTGACGGTTATGGAAAACCTGAGGCTGGCCACCTTCGCCCGCAAGGACCACCAGCAGATCGACCGCGACCTGGAGCGGGTCTTCTCCATCTTCCCGCGCCTGAAAGAGAGGATCTCCCAGAAAGCGGGGACCTTGAGCGGCGGCGAGCAGCAGATGCTCGCCGTGGCCAGGGCGTTCATGAGCGGGCGGAGGATGATGCTCCTGGACGAGCCATCGATGGGCCTGGCTCCCCTGCTCATGATGAACGTGTTCGACGCCCTGGGCGAGATGAACAGGGAGGGGACCACCATCCTCCTGGTGGAGCAGAACGCCCGCATGGCGCTCAAGTTCGCCCAAAGGGGCTACGTGCTGGAAAACGGCAGGCTGGTGCTCGCCGGCACCTCCCAGGAGCTCCTGGACAACCCCGACGTCAAGAAAGCCTACCTGGGCGGCTGAGAGACGCGCCACACCCGGACCGGGGGTCGCGGCCAGCGGGGGTTAACACGTATCAGGAGGAGAAATCTCGCCGCACGAAGTATTCTATGGAGCATGAGCAACGGAACAACTGCGGGAGCAACCACTGAAGCACGGGGCAGCTTTCCACACTGGCGGCGCAACCTCTATGCGGCGTGCGCCGGCCAGTTCGTCTTGATGGCGGCCATCCAGCTGCTCATGCCTTTCCTGGCCCTGTTCATCCATGAGGACCTGGGCATCCAGGACATGCGCCGGGTGGAACTGTGGGCGGGGGCGATCCAGTCGGCCAGCATGCTCATGGCCGCGCTGATGTCCCCCGTGTGGGGCGCGCTGGCGGATCGCCACGGCCGCAAGGTGATGGTCCTGCGGGCCGCCGCCGCCGTGGGCGTGTTCAGCATGCTGGCTGCCCTGGTGCGCAACGTCCATCAGCTGCTGGCGGTACGCCTCCTCATGGGACTGTTCAGCGGCTTCGGCGCTGCTGCGGTGGCCCTGGTGGGTGCAGGAACCCCTCCCCACCTCCTCGGGTACGCCCTCGGCATCCTCTCCACCGGGCAGCTGGCCGGGATCGTGTTCGGCCCCCTGCTCGGGGGAGTGCTGGCCGCGGCCATCGGCTACCGCGGCACATTCCTGATCACGGGCCTCCTGTCTCTGGGGGCCTGCCTGCTGATGGCAGTCCTCGTCCGGGAGCATTTCGTGCCAGTGGCGCGTGAGCAGGCAGAACCTCTGCGCGCCCAGATGCGCGGGGTGGCCGCCGTACCCGGGCTGCTGGCGGTATTCGGGGTGCTGCTCATGGCCCAGGTGGCCAACTCCAGCGCCGGGCCCCAGCTTTCCCTCTTCGTGCTGGAGCTCACCGGCGACCCCGACCGGGCCGCCACGCTGGCCGGCATAGCGTTCGCCGCCGCCGGCCTGGGCAGTGCTCTCGCCGCTCCTCTCCTGGGCAGGCGAGCCGATGCCCTGGGCTGCAAACCCACCCTAACTCTGGCCACGGCGGGAGCAGTTCTGCTCGTCCTCCCCCAGGCCCTGGTCCGTGAGGTCTGGCAACTGGCGGCCCTGCGCTTCGGCCTGGGGATGTTCGTGGGCGGCATCCTGCCCACGGCCAATGCCCTGGTGGGCCACCTCACTCCCCGCCGGCGCAGGGCCACCGCCTACGGCCTCACCTCAAGCGCCACCTTCATGGGCAACTTCCTGGGACCCGTTCTGGGCGCCGTGGTGGTGGCCACGTTCGGGCTGCGGGCCATCTTCCTGTTCACCGGCCTGCTCATGCTGGCCAACCTGCTATGGGTGTCCATCGCCGTACGCGAGCCGGCGCGGACTCTCCCGGACGGGCAGGCCCCACGGGAACCCCACATCAGCGATACTCACTGATCCGCCCCCCAGCCAACGGGGCAACCGGCCGGCAACTCCCGCCCGCCACTCAGGCAGTCGCTCCCACGGCCGGATCGTCCCGTCACTCCCACTCGATGGTGGCGGGCGGCTTGGACGTGATGTCATACACCACCCGACTGACGGCCGGGATCTCATTGACGATCCGGGTCGAGATGGCTTCCATCAGGTCGTGGGGCAGGCGCGCCCAGTCTGCGGTCATGGCGTCCTCGCTCTCCACCGCCCGCACGGCGACCGTCCAGCCGTAAGCGCGGGCATCCCCCTTCACCCCCACGGAGCGGGTGTCCGTCAGCACCGCAAACGCCTGCCACAGCCGGCGGTACCACCCGGCCTGCCGGATTTGCTCGGCGACGACGGCATCGGCCCGGCGGAGGACCTCCACCTTATCGGGGGTTACCTCCCCCACCACCCGCACCGCCAGTCCCGGCCCGGGAAAGGGATGGCGCCGCACCAGGGTCTCGGGCAGTCCCAGAGCCTCTCCCACCGCGCGCACCTCGTCCTTGAACAGCTCCCGTAAGGGCTCCACCAGCCGGAAGGTCATGCGCTCGGGCAGTCCGCCCACGTTGTGGTGGGTCTTGATGGTGGCCGCCGTGGCCGTCCCGCTCTCGATCACATCGGGGTATATGGTGCCCTGCACCAGGAACTCAACCGGCCCCAGCCGGGCAGCTTCTTCTTCGAAGATGCGCACGAACAGTTCGCCGACGCGCTGGCGCTTGACCTCGGGGTCGATCACCCCGCGCAGGGCGGCGAAGAAGCGGCCGGCCGCCCGCACGTGAATGAGGGGTAACCCGAAAACGTCCCGGAACACGCTCACCACCTGCTCCGGCTCGCCTTCCCGCAGCAGTCCGGTGTCCACGAAGATGCAGGTGAGGCGCTCGCCGATGGCCCGCCGGGTGAGGGCCGCGGCCACGGCCGAATCCACCCCTCCGGAGAGGGCACACACCGCCCTCCCATCGCCCACCTGCTCCCGCACCCGCTCCACCGCGCTGTCGATGAAGGAAGATGTCGTCCAGTCCCCCTGGCACCCGCACACCCGGAACAGGAAGTTGGCCAGTACTTCCTTCCCGCGCGGAGTGTGCACCACCTCGGGATGGAACTGCACCCCGTAAAGGTGACGGCCGCTGTCGGCCATGGCCACCACGGGCGTGACGGGCGTGCGGGCCAGCACGCGGAATCCCGTCGGGGGCGTCCGCACCAGGTCGCCGTGGCTCATCCACACGTCCAGGGGACCGGGGCCCAGGCCGGCCAGGATGTCGTCCTCGTCCAGCACCTCCACCTGGGCCCGTCCGAACTCACACCTTTCGCCCCGTGCCACCCCGCCCCCGAGCATGAAGGCGAGCAGTTGCATGCCGTAGCAAATCCCCAGTACCGGTACCCCCGCCCGCAACAGGTCGGGGTCGAGGTGGGGTGCACCCCCGGCATAGACACTGGCAGGCCCGCCGCTCAGGATCAGCCCCGCCGGCCTCTCCTCCAGGATGCGCGCAGCCGGCCAGGTGGCCGGCACGATCTTGCTGAAAACGCCCTGCTCGCGGACCCGCCGGGCAATCAGCTGGGCGTACTGGGCTCCGAAGTCCAGTACCAGTATGACGTCCATCCGTTGACCCCCCGTCACCCTGTCCCAGATTCACCCCCACGCGGACTCAGCCATCTTCCGGCTCGGCCTCCAGGCGCGCGATGTACGGCAGTTCCCGGTAGCGCTCCCGGTAATCCAGCCCGTACCCCACCAGGAATACATTGGGCACTTCGAACCCCACGTAGTCAACGGGAACCTTGACCCTGCGACGGGCGGCCTTGTCGAGCAGCGTGCAAACCTTGAGGCTGGCGGGATCCCGTGCCAGCAGAATGTCGCACAGGTAGGACAGCGTGAGCCCGGTATCCACGATGTCCTCCACCAGCAGGACGTGGCGGCCCTCGGTGCTGGTGTCGAGGTCCTTGATGATGCGCACCTGCCCGGAGGTGATGGTACTTTGCCCGTAGCTCGACACCGCCATGAAGTCCATGTTCACCGGCACGGTTAGGTGCCGCACCAGGTCGGCCAGGAAGATCACTCCGCCCTTGAGGACGCACACGAGGAGGGGCTCCTTGCCCTGGTAGTCACGCGAGATCTCCTCCGCCAGCTCCTTCACCCGGCGTTCGATCTCCTCCGCGCTGATCAACACGTTATGCCCTTCCATAACTGCCCCCTCTGCTACTGTTCGCCGCAGCAGCCCGGCACCCAGCGAAGACCGGGTTTCCCGCGCTTTTCCATAGCTTTCGTCGCGAGTGCCGGCCCGTCCTGCTCCCCACCCCACGACAGGGATCTGCCGAGGCTACCGCTCGACCACACTTCCGGAAACGCCCGGCTGGATTTCCGCGGCAGGCGAAAGGTGGGAAAGCCAGAGGCGGGCGGCCGACAGCAGGTAGGCGGCTTCGCCGGCATGCCAGAACGGAGCCCGCGCCGGGATTTCCCGCGCGGAAGCCAGGCCGGCTTCCAGGTCGGCGGTATCGTCCATGGTGACGGCCACGAGGGTGATCACGCCCCAGGGCGAACGACCCGGTCGGGGGCGCGCGGCCCACGCCGGGTAGAAATGCACGAACCGCTGGTACACCGCGCGGGAGATGCGGCTGTCGGGGGGTTCCACGCCGCACAGCACCGGGAAGAGCTGGGCCACGGCGTCGGGATACCATTGCCGCCAGTTGGGCAGGCGCCTGGTCCCCGACATCTTGACCGCCCAGTAGTAGTCGCCCCGCCGCGGATTGAACATCACCTGTCTGATACCGCCCCGTATGGTCTCGGCCCGGCCCGCCCAATAGCGGGCGGCATCCCCATCCCCGAGCCTGCCCAACAACCAGCCGTAGTCGCTGAGGCCCTGGAAGTTCTCGGCATTGTCCATGAGGTACTTGACCCAATGCCCGGGTCGCGCCCAGGCCAACCCGTCGGTGTCCTGCAGCGCTACGATGACCCCGGCCACCAGGTCCAGCTCGGCCCGGTGATCCTGTACGAAGTGGGTATCGCCGGTCACCTGCCAGTAACGCGCCACCGCGCTGAGGAAGGTGGCGGCATAGGCATCGGCGGAATCGTACGACCCCGTGGGAACCTCCCGGTCTGCTTCGATGCGGTAGTCATACACCGTACCCGCCAGACCCCACCGGTCCGACCGGTTGAGGTGACTGAGATACCACTCCAGGTGCGCCTTTGCCTCCCTGGGATACTCGGGCAGGAGTGACCAGGCCGCCTGGTTGGCGAAGTAGGGGACGATGAGGTCTGCGCCCGGGGCCACGGCGAAAGTGCCGCTCGCGGTGCGGCAGGCCAGCAGCCAGTCTGCTTGATGGGATATGGCCTCCTCCAGCCGGGTGGCCATAGCAGCCGCTGCCTCAGGTCCCAGCCGGGGCGCCGCCTCGGCAGCGCCGACCCGGGCGCCCGCAAGGGGGCGCCAGGCAGGCCCGGCAGGCGCAGCGCGGTACAGTCGGTCACCGGCCAGGGTGCCCAGCAGCGTCTCGCCGGCAATCTCCAACCGGGAAGGCATTTCGCCTAACCAGGGCACCCGCGGGTAGGCCCAGACGCCTCCCAGCAACATTCCCACTGCTGCGAGCATGGCAGCGACGGATGCCACGTTCCTGCCAGATCCCATCTGCCCCGCTCCCGCCGTAACGCCCGCATCTCGCGCGTTGTTTACATAAGGCTTAGCGGGACAGCGTCTTCATGCCTGTAACGCCGCCTTACAATTATGCGACACCCGTGTTACAACGGCCCGGCTGCGCACCCGGGGTATCGCGTACGAGCACCTTGCCCGGGGCCCCCGGTCACCATGTCCGGGGCATCCGGCGCTCCGGCCGGTCGGGCCTCCGCCAGGGGTGCTGGCGGGGGCACCGCTCAGGCGGGGACCAGCAGGTTGGCTTCGCCCTCCAGGACCTTTTCGCCGCGCTGGTCTTCCACCCAGGTGTTCAGGATCACCCTGCGCTTTTCGACCGTCCACCCGGTGACTTCCACGTGCGCGGTCACGGTATCCCCGATGAACACGGGCTTGAGGAACTTCAGGGTCTGGCCAAGGTAAATTGCTCCGGGACCCGGAATCTGCATGCCCAGGACGGACGACATGATGCTGGCCGTGAGCAGGCCGTGAGCCACCCGCTGGCCGAAGCGGGTGGCCCTGGCGTACTCGGCGTCCACGTGCACGGGATTGAAGTCACCGCTCACACCGGCGAAGTTGACCACATCGGCTTCCGTAACGGTGCGTGAAACGGAAGCCCGCTGCCCCACCTCGAATTCCACCCGGGCCACCTCCCGGTGGCAACTTCGCCCAGCGCGCGCCCCGTCCCTGCCACGGGCGAAGTGCGCCGTCAGCGGCGCAGGCGGGCGCAGTCGACGGCCGTACCCTGGAGGAGCTCCACCGCATGCCCCAGGGCGGGCATCAACACCTCCAGGTTCTCCTGCGCGGCCCGGGGGCTGCCGGGCAGGTTCACAATGAGGGTGCTGCCCCGCACCCCGGCCACGGCCCGCGAGAGCATGGCGTGGGGTGTCTTGCGCAGCCCGGCCGCCCGCACGGCCTCGGCGATGCCCGGTACCTCCCGGTCAATGACGGCGCGGGTGGCCTCCGGTGTGCGGTCCCGCGGCCCCAGGCCCGTGCCCCCGGTGGTAAGGACGACGTCCAGACCCAGCCCGTCGGCCATGTACTTCAGTTCCACCGCCAGGGCGCCCTTATCGTCAGGGAGCACCTTCTGGTGCACGATCTCCATGCCCGCTTTTTCCAGGATGGCGGCGATCACCGGCCCGCTCTCGTCCTGGCGTTCGCCCCGGTAGGCACTGTCGCTGGCGGTGAGGATTCCCGCTCTTATTCGTCGCTGCAGGGCCACAGCTCTTCACCTTCCCGTTCCCACCGGCCGCTGCGCCCTCCCTCTTTCCGGACCAGGCGCACCTCGCCGATGACCATACCTTTGTCCGCGCCCTTGCACATATCGTAAACCGCCAGAGCCGCTCCCATCACGGCGGTGAGGGCCTCCATCTCGGCGCCGGTAGGTGCCCGCGCTCGCACCGTAGCCTGGATGAGCACCTCCGCCCAACCCTCTGAGCTTCCCTCCGCTCTTCCCTTTAGCCTTCCCTCTGCGTCGCCCTCTGCGGCGCCCTGCCCCCTTCCCTCTGGCCTTCCCTCTGCGGCGCCCTGCGCCCCGCCCCCGTCGCGAAGACGCAGGTCGATGTGGATGTGGTCCAGGGGCAGGGGATGGCACAGGGGGATGAGCCGGGATGCCTCCTTGGCGGCCATGATACCGGCCACCCGTGCCACCGCCAGCACGTCCCCCTTGGGGAGGGCAGCCTGCCGGACCAGGTCCAGGGTGCGGCGCGACATGGTCACCCGGCCCCGGGCCACCGCCACCCGGACCGACGCCTCCTTCCCTGACACATCCACCATATGTACGCGCCCCGCCTCGTCCAGGTGGCTGAGCCGCGCGCCCTCTTCGCCCACCGGCCTCTCCCTCCTCTCAGTCGCACCGCGCCTCATCGCCCTTGCCCGGCTGCCCGTACCCCGTCCACACCGCGGCACCATGCGCCGCCCGTCACCCGCGGGCCTAGCCGCCCAGGCGGGACATCTGCCGATCGCAGGCCACTTCCCCCGGGGCCATGTGATGCTCCTCGGGCTTCTGGTGCACGGCCAGGGCGATAAGGCTGGCGAGGTCATCGTCCGTGGCGCCCGTGCGCAGGGGTCCGCGCACGTCCACCTCCCCCAGTCCCGCCAGGCACGGGTTCAGGCGCCCATCCGAGGTGAGGCGCAGGCGGTTGCAGTCCCCGCAGAAGTGCTGGCTGAGGGGGGTGATCAGGCCCAGTCTCCCCGGCGCACCCCGGTAGGTGAAATAGCGGGCGGGTCCACCGCCGTCCCCGGCCGAGGAGGGGATTTCCTCCAGGGGCCCCAGCGTCTGGAGGCGGGGCCAGACGGACGCCACCGGCAGGTACCGGGACTCCCCGTGCAGCCCGTTGTTGCCCAGGGGCATGAGTTCAATGAACCTCACCCACAGGGGGTATTCCCTGGTGAGGCGGGCGAAATCCTCCACCTCGTCGTCATTGAACCCGGCCATCAGGACCACGTTCACCTTGACCGGCACCAGGCCCTCCCGCAGCGCCGCCATGATCCCCGCCCAGGCCCGCCGGAACTCCGGGCGCCGGGTGATCCAGGCGAACCTGTCTTCCCGCAGGGTGTCCAGGCTCACGTTCACCCGGCGCAACCCCGCCCGCCGCAATTCGCCGGCCAGGTCGGCCAGGAGGATCCCGTTGGTGGTGAGGGAGACGTCTGCAACGCCGGCGACAGACGCCAGGCGGGCTACGAACCCCGCCAGCCCCTTACGTACCAGGGGTTCACCGCCGGTCACCCGCACCCGCCAGAACCCCAGCCGGGCCGCCACCCGCACCAGCCGCTCGATCTCCTCGTAGCGGAGGACGTCGGCGTGGGCGATGGGCTGCACCCCCTGCTCAGGCATGCAGTAGCGGCAGCGCAGGTTGCAGCGGTCGGTCACCGACATCCGCAGGTAGTTTATCTCCCGCCCAAACCCGTCCTTCACCTCATTGCCCTCCCAACCTTCTTACGGGCCAACCTCACGGGCGTCGCCGGTGGCGGGGCGGTAGCCGCCCATGACCTCCAGAGCTCGGGAGAACGCCTCGCTGCGTGCCACCTCCATCAGCGCCCGCACCCGGCCATCCTCCGTGGTCCTGGGCAGGAAGGCCAGGTCGTACTGCTCCTCCGCCACGGCGACGAAATCCAGCCCCAGCGCCTTCGCCGCGCTCAGCACTCCCAGGCCGGCATCGGCGGTGCCGCTCTCCACCGCCACCGCCACCTGGGCGTGGGTGAACATCTCCCGCCCGTAACCGTTCACCCGGTGCGGGGAAATCCCCTTCTGCCCCAGCAGCCAGTCCAGCAGCACACGCGTCCCTGACCCGCGCTGGCGGTTGACGAAGGAAACATCGGCGCGGGCCAGGTCTTCGATCCCCCGGATGCCCTTGGGGTTGCCCGGTGCCACCATAATGCCCTGCTGCCGGAAGTGCAGCGGGAACAGGAGCACCCGGCGCCCGGGCAGCAGCCGCCGCACGTAGGGAGCATTGTACTCGCCCGTCTCGGGATCCAGCAGGTGACACCCGGCGGCGTGGCACTCCCCCCTTCCCAGCGCCACCAGCCCCGCCAGGCTACCCACGTTGCCCGAGCTCAGTCCCAGGCCGGGGTGCCGCTCGCCCAGCAGGCTCCCCAGCACGTCCAGGGCGGGGTCGTGGCTCCCCGTCACCAGGAGGCACCCCTCGATCTCATCGCGGCCCCGCAGGAGTTGCACCTCCACTTCCTGCCCTTCCGCAAATCCCTCCACACCGGCGGGCACCACCAGCCACCCGTCCGCCCGCACCAGGCTGGTGGTGAGTCCGGCCCCCCGCGAGAGGGGTGCCACCACCCACTCGTCACCCACCCGGCCCACGCGTACGCGCACGAACTCCTCCACCCCCGCAGCCGAGGCCAGCCGTCGCGTCAGCCGCCCGCGCAGCACCTCCGCCGTGGGAGGGGGAAGCCCCTGCAGGGTCACCACCAGGGGCCGCACGAAGAGTTCCATGGCCAGCACCGCCGACACCGGATACCCGGGGATACCCACCGCCGGCCTCGGCCCGCGGGCGCCGCGCACCTCGTCCGCAACCGACCCGTGCGCCGCGACGGCGGGGTCTCCACCCGCGGCGCCGGTGCGGACTAAGCCCAGCACGACGGGCTTGCCCGGGCGGGTGTTCACCCCGTGCACCAGCACTTCGCCACACTCGGCCATGGCGCGCGCGGTGTAGTCGCCCGAGCCCGCCGACGACCCTCCGATGGTGAGCACCAGGTCGCACTCGGCGGCGGCCCGTACCATGGCGTCCCGCACCGCGCCGGGGTCGTCCGGCACCGGGGGGTACACCACGGGCACCGCCCCCCACTCGCCCAGCATCCCGGCCAGGATGGCGGAATTGAACTCGGGGATCTGTCCCGGGGCCACGGCCTTCCCCACGGGTACCAGCTCATCGCCCGTAGGGATGATCCCCACCCGGGGGCGGCCCCGCACGGCGATCCTCACCACCCCCGCCGCCAGCAGCGCCCCCACGTCGGCAGGGCCCAGGCGGTGCCCGGCGGGAACCACCATCTCACCCGCCACCACATCCTCCCCTACGGCGCGCACATTGTCCCAGGGAGGGACGGCGGCGATCACCTCGAGGCGGCCGTCGGGCAGGGGGTGGAGCTCCTCGCTCATGATGACGGCGTCGCGGCCGGGAGGAAGGGGGTCGCCCGTATCCACGGGGTCGTACTGCTCCCGGCTCAGCCACCCGGGGTTGGATTCACTCGCACCCGCGGTGTCACGGCTGCACACCGCCACCCCGTCCATGGCGGCGGCGTGGTAGTGGGGCCAGGACATGACCGCGAACGCCGGCGCCGCCGTCACCCGGCTCACCGCCTCAGCCGTCGGTATGACCTCTGCCTCCGTCCGGGCATGCCGTCCCGGACCCAGCGCGGTCTCCAGGAAGAGCGCCCGCGCCTCCCACCAGGGTACCGTTTTCAGATAGACGTCCTTGCGCACCTCGCAGACCTCCGTCCCCCCGCCCTCACAGGGGAGGGATGGGCAGGACCTCGACTTCCTCACCCTCGGCCAGGCCGGTGGCCTCGGCCGGGATGCGCACCAGGCCCCAGGCCCGCGCGAGGGTGGAGATCAGCCCCGACTTCCCCAGCACGGGGCGGGCGACCAGTTGCCCGCCCTCCCGGGACAGGGAAACCCGCACGTACTCCTCCACGCCCGCCCGGGAGCCCAGGTTGCGCCCCAGCCGAGCCCGCACGGTCGGCTCGAACGGGAAGGGATCGGCACCCGCCAGGTAGCGGATGACGGGGCGCACCAGCAGGTAAAAGGTGACCAGGGCCGACACCGGGTGGCCCGGCAGCCCGTACACAGGCTTGCCCCGGGTCACGGCGACGATGACCGGCTTGCCCGGCCTCACCGCCACGCCATGTACCAGCACGCCGGGCTCGCCCAGCGAGGCGATGGCCCCCCCCACCAGGTCCCGGGCGCCCACCGAGCTTCCCCCGGATACGATCACGCAGTCAGTCTCCAGCCCCTCCCCGAGCGCGCGGTCGAGGGCCTCACGGTCGTCGGGTATGATCCCCAGCAGGCGGGGGATACCACCTTCCCCCTGCACGGCCGCCGCCAGCGCGTACGCGTTTACGTCCCGCACCCGGCCCGGCCCCGGCCTCACCTCCGGCGGCACCAGCTCGTCCCCCGTGGAGATAATAGCCACCCGGGGACGGGCGAACACCGGCAAACCGGTGTACCCCAGGGCGGCGGCCACCCCCAGGTCGGGAGGGCGCAGGACCTGCCCCTGCTGCACCACTACCTGGCCCGCCCGCACATCCTCGCCAGGGCGCACCAGGTTTTCCTCCGGCGAAACCGGGCGCATCACGGCCACGGTGCCGTCGCCGGGCGTTTCGGTGTGCTCCAGCATGACCACGGCGTCGGCGCCGTCGGGAAGTGCGCCACCCGTCGCCACAGCCACGCACTCTCCTTCACCCAGTGCCTTCTGCGCCGCCTCGCCCATGCGCAACTCGCCCGCCAGCAGCAGGTACGCGGGCAGCGCCTCGCTGGCACCGAAGGTGTCCCGGGCCCGCACCGCATACCCATCCACCGTGGACCGCGGGAAGCCGGGCACAGCCTCGGCCGCCACCAGGTCGGCGGCCAGCACCCTGCCCGCACACCCCTCAAGCGCCAGGTGCTCCACCGCCCGGGTCAGGGACGTCCCGCCGGAGTCCCCGCCGCGCCACCCCAAGACCTCCAGCACGCTCCGCTGGGCTTCCCGAGCCGTGACCACCTTGAAGAACAAGACCTGCTTCACCGCCTGGCTCGCATTTCACGTCTCCCGGACGGACCCACCTTTCACCGCTCGGGCGGCCCGGGGCGTCACCGCCCATCGGATGGCCCTACACCGCCCGACGATGCACGGCGCCCATCAGCGGAAGCACCCCAGTTGACAGGCGACTATCTTGATCCCCAGGCGATCAGCCATCTCCCCCACCCGCGCCGGGGGCACCCTGAGTTCGCGGGCCAGTTCGAAGGCGCGGGCGCAGGGCAGCCTGCCGTCCCCGGCCGCCTGCCGCACGGCCTCCGCCAGCCGGTCCATCCCGGTTTCCGCATCAGTCTTCACGGGTTCACGCCTCCGCCTCGATCCCCGGGCGCCATGCGCACCTGGGCGCCGCGCGCGGCGAGCGTTATGCTCAGCGAGGTATTTCGACTCCCGCGTGCAGTATACCTCTGTAATAACTGCCTGGCCACTGCAATTTCTGGTGGTTCTCCCCGATGTGGCCCCCGGCCGCCACCCCTCGAGGTTCCCGGTCAGGAGATCAGAGTCCTGAGCTTGGCCAGGACCTCAGAGACCGTTTGTTCCGGTAACGCGCAGATGAACTCCGCTTCCCTTGCTTCCCAATCCAGGCTCTTCACCTGATCGGACAGGATGACACCGGTGACGCCCAGTCCAGCGGGGACCCGCACTTCATACGGATAGCCCTTGACCTGAGAGGTGACCGGACAGAAAATCCCAAGATTTGTCTTCCCGTTGTACGAGCGGGGTGATACGGTGACCGCAGGTCGCCTTCCAGACTGCTCATGGCCCGCCTGCGGATGAAACGTGAGCCAGACTACGTGTCCCCTGTCGGGAACATACCGGCTGGCCATCACCACGACTCCCGTCCCGCGCGGCTGGAGGCCACTACTTCGCCATGAAGATTGGATTCGTTAATCTGTGCGACAAGCTCCTCCAACTGATACTCCGGGGATACCGGGGCTATTACGATCTTGCCGTCACTGACCACCATCTTTACGGGCGAGCCGAACTTCAGATGCGTTTCCTCGGCAAACGACCTGGGGATACGCAATGCGAGACTGTTTCCCCACTTTTGAACCCTCAAGATCACCTTCACCCCACCTCCCGGGAAGAAAGCTTGCGTATCTACATTGATTATACTCAAGTCCAGGGGAACGGAGCAAGGCTACTGTGTTTCTCGCTACCGTAGGCCAGGATGGGCTCGATGCCCAGGTGGAACACCTGCAGGGCCATACCGAGGGCGCAGGAAACGCGGGAGATCTCTTCCAGCACCAGCGCCCGCGCCAGGTACCCCCGTCCACGACCACCGGCTCACCGGTGTCGGATGGCTATGCACGGAAGTGACAGGGAGCGCCGCCCGTCCTCCTTTCCGGCAAGGGTCGCAGGACATTCGCGCGGCTCAGGAGTACCTGGCGAAGTGGAAAGCAGTCCGCGGGATCTGCCCGCCAGGCAGGCCGCAAGCTGGGGGTCGGCAGGGGCGCAACGCCGGCAGCGGGGCAAGGCACGGGCAGCGGGGCGCGGCGCTGCCGGTACGGCCCACCTCAGTAGGTGTAGAAGCCGCGGCCCGTCTTGCGACCCAGCAGGCCGGCGCTCACCATGCGCCGCAGGAGCGGGCAGGGCCGGTACCTGGGGTCACCCAGGCCCTGGTGCAGGGTCTCCAGGATGGCCAGGCAGGTGTCCAGGCCGATGAGGTCGGCCAGGGCCAGCGGCCCCATGGGGTGGTTCATGCCCAGCTTCATCACCGTGTCGATGTCTTCGGCCGACGCCACGCCCTCCATCAGGCAGTAAATGGCCTCGTTGATCATGGGGAAGAGCACGCGGTTGGCCACGAACCCGGGGTAGTCCTGCACCGTCACCGGGGTCTTCCCCATGCGCACGGCCAGGTCGCGGATCACCCGGTGCGTTTCGTCGGAGGTGAGGTGACCGCGCACCACCTCCACCAGTTGCATCACGGGCACCGGGTTCATGAAGTGCATGCCGATGAAGCGGTCGGGGCGCTTCGTGCTGGCGGCCAGCTCGGTGATGGGCAGGGACGAGGTGTTGGACGCCAGGATGGTGGCCGCCGGGCAGATCCGGTCAAGTTCGCTGAACAGATCCTTCTTGGCCTGCAGGTTCTCCACGATGGCCTCGATCACCACGTCCGCCTCCGCCGCCGCCTCCAGGTCCAGGGTGGTATGCAGCCGATCCAGGATAGCCTGCTGTTCTTCCGTGGTGATGCGGCCCTTCTCCACGCTACGCTGCAGGTTGCGGCGGATGGCGGCCATCCCCTTCTCGACAAACTCGGGGGCGATATCCCGCACGGTCACCTGGAGGCCGGCCTGGGCCGCCACCTGGGCAATGCCCGAGCCCATCTGGCCGGCCCCTACCACGAAAACCCTGCGCACTTCCATGGCAATAGCCCTCCCTTCTGTCGTACAGTCTGCGGGTGCTCAAGTACCACGCGCCCAGGGGGCAGGCCACCTCCCGCGGCGCAGCCCACGCCTGCCGCACACGGGGGTGCCGCCCGGCTGCTTAAGATTCGACGCGGATGACGGTAGCCTCGCCCTGCCCGCCACCGGCGCACAGGCAGGCCACTCCCAGGCCGCCCCCGCGCCGGCGCAGCTCGTATGCCAGGGTGAGCAGGATGCGTGCCCCGGAGGCACCGATGGGATGCCCGAGCGCCACCGCCCCGCCGTTGACGTTCACCTTTTCCTCCGGCCAGTCGCCCAGCTTCATACTGACCAGGGCCACGGCAGCGAAGGCTTCGTTCACCTCGATCAGGTCCACGTCGGCGAAGGACAGCCCTGCCTTCTGCAGGGCAGCCTGGGCCGCCGGGTAAGGGCTGAGGGGGAACTCCTCCGGGGACCGGGACACCCACCCCTGGGAGACGATGGTCGCCAGGGGCTTCAACCCCAGTTCCTGCGCCCTGCGCCGTGACATGATCACCAGGGCCGCGGCGCCGTCGCTGATGCCGGGGGCGTTGCCGGCGGTGATGGTGCCGTCGGGCAGGAACACCGGTTTGAGCGCGGCCAGTTTCTCGGGAGAGGTGTCCGGCCGCGGTGATTCGTCGGTGTCGAACGAAAGCGGCGGCCCCTTGCGTTGGGGCACCTCTACCGGCACGATCTCATCCTTAAGGCGCCCCGCCCGGATGGCATCCAGGGCCCGCGTGTGGCTGCGGTACGCCCAGGCGTCCTGCTCCTGGCGCCTGATGCCGTACTCACGGGCCACCCGGTCGGCATGCACCCCCATGTGGACGTCGTGGAAGGCACACCACAGGCCGTCGTTGACGGTGGCATCGACCAGGCTCTGGTTCCACAGGCGATAGCCCCAGCGGGCCCCCGGGACCAGGTAGGGCCCGCGGCTCATGTTCTCCATGCCCCCTGCCACGACGATCTCCAGGTCACCCGCCCGGATGAGGGCGTCGGATATGTTCACGCACCGCAGCGACGACGCGCACACCTTATTGATGGTGTCGCTGGGGATGTGGGGCGGTATGCCGGCCTTGATGGCGGCCTGCCGGGCCGGGCTCTGACCCGCCCCCGCCTGCACCACCATACCCATGAGCACGTACTGGACCTGCTCGGCGGAAAGACCCGCCCTCTTCACGGCCTGGCGGATGGTCAGCGCCCCCAGGTCGGCGGCCGGGATATCCTTGAGGCTCCCTCCGAAGCTACCGAACGGGGTCCGGCATCCGCTCGCGATTACCGTCTCCTGCATCTGTGATCCCCCCCATCAGAAACTCAACCAGGCGTGGTAAGCACTCTCTCGGGAAAGGTGTAGACGTTGAGATGTCCCACCCGCGCGAACCCGACCAGGGTGAGGCCGGTCAGGTAGGCCAGGCGGATACCCAGGGAGGTGGGCGCCGCCCGCGACACCAGCACCTCGGCGCCCAGCCGCCCCACCTTCAGCACGATGTCCGATGACAGCCGCCCGGTGGTGAGCACCACCAGGCCCTCATCCTGGCCGGAAGCGGGGGCACCGCCGCACGCCACCCGCCCGCCTCCGCCTCCGGACGCCGTGCGGTCGCCCCCGTCCCCAGCGGGCGCCACCCCGGCCTCGCAGCGCGTGAGCCACCAACCGGCGATCTTGTCGATAGCGTTGTGTCTGCCCACATCTTCCCGCAGGCAGACGATCCCCCCTTTGCAGGCCAGGGCGGCCGCATGGGTCGCCCCGGTCTCCCGGTGCACGGCAGCCCGCCCGAGCTCGGTCAGCGCGCCCATTATTTCCGCCACGGTTACCCGCAGGTTACCGCCCACCCGGGGCAACTCCTCATCGCCGACGAGCGCCGCGTACCCGCAACCGGTGGTCACGGGACGGGCCGCCTGCCAGTCCTCCCGGCGGGCCGCCCGCCAGGCACCAACTCTCGTTTCCGCCGTCGGAGCCAGGGTGACCACCACGCGGCCCGCATCCGCCCCCGCCTCCACCTCCACGCCCCGGACCTCCTCCCGGAACGACAGCAGGCCCCCGGTGTAGAGAAAACCGAGGGCCAGCTCGTCCAGGTGTTCCGGTGTGCACATCAGCGTGGCCAGTTCCCAGCCCGAACCGCCGGAGCCTTCGCCCCGGCAGACCAGGGTGACGGGGTACTCGCGGGCCACCACGTCACCCGTTTCCTCCTCGGACTGGGCTCGTATGCGGCGGATCACCACCGCCGTCACGGGCTCCACTGCTCATCGCTCCTCACCGGAGCCACCCCGCCGGGCCGCGGCAAAGGGCAGGGCCTGGGCCGGGTGGCTCAACTGTCGGCGAACTGGGCCAGGACTTCTTTGACCTTCTGTGCGTTGAGGCGGGCGAAGGTCTGGTCATCGACCATCATGGTGGGGGCCAGCCCGCAGCATCCCAGGCAGGCCACCCGCTCCAGGGTGAACTTGAGGTCGGGGGTGGTGTCGCCGGGGGCGACGCCCAGCTCTTTGCTCACCGCCTCCAGCACCTTCTCGCCACCGCGCACGTGGCAGGCGGTACCCAGGCAAACACGCAGCACGTGCTTGCCCCGGGGCTTGAGGTGGAACTGGGCGTAAAAAGTGATCACGCCATAGGCCTTGCTCACCGGTATCTTCAGCCACTGCGCCGCCTCTTCCACCGCCTCCCGCGGCAGGTATCCGAACTCCGCCTGGATGTCCTGCATGATGGGAATGAGACCGGAGGGCGCCCTTCCGTGGCGGACCAGGATGGGTTCCAGCCTCTGCTTTAGCTCCTGCTCCTTGAGGGCAACCGCGCTCACGGGGGAAACCTCCTCTCAGGCGGGGCGCACGCGTACGGCGCACACCTTGAGTTCAGGGATGCGGGCCTGCGGGTCCAGGGCGGGGTTGGTCAGCACGTTGGCGGCCGCCTCGGCGTAGTGGAAGGGGATGAACACCACCGGGGGCGCGGTGCGGTTGGTGACCAGGGCGCGCAGGCGGATGGAGCCCCGGCGCGAGGCCACCTCCACCATCTGGCCGGCGGTGATACCCAGGCCGGCGGCCGTGTCGGGATGGATCTCCACGTAAGGGTCCGGCCGGATGGCCTGCAGCCCCCGCGCCCGCCTGGTCATGGAACCGGTGTGGTAGTGGAAGAGGATGCGCCCGGTGGTCAGGTAGAGCGGGAACTCGGCGTCCGGCACCTCGGCAGGCGGGTGGAACTCCAGGGGGAACAGGCGCGCCTTTCCCCGGGTGAACTTCTCCCGGTGCAGGACGGGCGTGCCCGGATGACCCGGCTGCGGGCAGGGCCACTGCCTGCCACCCTCACCGAGGTGGGCATACCCCATGCCCCCGTAGCTGGGGACCAGCCGGGTGACCTCCTCCATGATCTCGGCCGGGCCGGCGTAGGCCATCGGGTATCCCATGCGTTCCGCCACGCGGGCGACGATCTCCCAGTCGGCCAGGGCCTCGCCCGGAGGCGGTACCGCCCGGCGCAGGAGTTGCACGCGCCGCTCGGTGTTGGTGAAGGTACCTTCCTTCTCGGCGAAGGCGGCAGCCGGCAGCACCACGTGGGCCAGGCGCGCCGTCTCAGTGAGGAAGATGTCCTGCACCACCAGGAAGTCCAGGGAGCGCAGGGCCTCTTCCACGTGGCCCAGGTCGGGGTCGGACAGCATGGGGTTCTCCCCCATGATGTACATGCCCCGGATGCGGCCCTGCGCGGCCGCCTCCATCATCTCGACCACGGTGAGCCCGTCCCCGGTGGGGAGCGGTCGCTCCCAGGCCTCCTCGAACTTGCGGCGCAGCCCCTCGTCCCGGTACCACTGGTAACCCGGCAGCACGTTGGGCAGCCCGCCCATGTCGCAGGCCCCCTGCACGTTGTTCTGGCCGCGCAGGGGGTTTACGCCCGTGCCCTCCCGGCCCACCTGGCCGCATACGGCCGCCAGGGCCGCGATGGCCAGCACGTTGTCGGTGCCGGTGGTGTGCTGGGTGATGCCCATGGCGTAGAGGATGGCCGCCCGCTCCACCCGGGCATACTCGCGCGCCGCCTCCCGGATGAGGTGGGCGGGGACCCCGGTGACCCCGGCGGCGTAGTCGGGCGTGAGCGCCGCCACCGAGGCGCGCAGTTCGTCGATGCCCTCGGTGCGGGCGGCCACGAACTCCCGGTTTTCGAGCCCTTCCTCCAGGATGACGTGAATCATGGCCCCCAGCAGGGCCACGTCGGTCCCGGGCAGGTGCTGCAGGAAGATGTCGGCCCGCTCGGCCAGCTCCGTGCGCCGGGGGTCGGCCACGATGAGTTTCGCCCCCGCCCGCAGTCCCCGCTTCAGCCGCAGGGAGAGCACCGGGTGGCCCTCGGTGGTGTTGGAACCTATCACGAAGTACAGGTTGGCCTGCTCCAGGTCGGCCAGGGAGTTGGTCATGGCCCCGCTACCGTAGGCCATCCCCAGCCCCACCACCGACGAGGCGTGGCACAGGCGGGCGCAGTGGTCCACGTTGTTGGTCCCCCACACCGCCCGCACCAGCTTCTGGAACAGGTAGTTCTCCTCATTGGTGCACTTGGCCGAGCACAGCCCGGCCAGGCTGTCCGGCCCATGTTTCTCCCGGATCTCACCCAGTCGGCGCGCCACCAGGTCCAGGGCCTCCTCCCAGGAGGCCTCCCGGAACCCGTCGCCCTCCCGGATGAGGGGCCGGGTGAGCCGGTCGGGGCTGTGCAGGAAGTCCCAGCCGAAGCGGCCCTTCACGCACAGCAGGCCCTCGTTGGTGGGGCCTTCGCCCCCGCTCACCCCCACCACCCTGGGCCTTCCGTCGCCCCCCGCGCCCGCGGCGACCGCAGCCGCACCCCCAGTGGCGGGGCCGCGGACTTCCAGGTCGAGGGAGCAGCCCACGCCGCAGTAGGGGCACACCGTTCGCACCTTGCGGATCTCCCAGCGGCGCCCCTGGCCCACCGGGAGTCTGGGCTGCAGCGCCCCGGTGGGGCAAACGGCCACGCAGTTGCCGCAGAAGACGCAGGGGCTCTCCTCCAGGCCCACTTCGTAAGCGGTGGCCACCTTGGTGCGGAAGCCGCGGTAGGCGTAGTCGACGGCGTTCACCGCCATGACTTCGTCACACACGCGGATGCAGCGGCCGCACATGATGCACCTGTCATGATACCGGTAGAAAAAGGGGTTGGACTCATCGGGCGGATACTGTCGCCGCTCGCCCTCATAGGAGGTGCGCTCCACCCCGTAGCGGTAGGCGTAATCCTGCAGGCGGCAGTCCCCCGCCTTCTCGCACGTCAGACATTCGGCCCGGTGGTTGGCGAGGATGAGGTCGAGGATGGTGCGGCGAGCCTCCACCACCCGCGCGGACTCCGTGTGCAGCACCATGCCCGGTGCCGCCGGGGTGGTGCAGGAGGTGGGCAGTCCGCGGGCACCCTGGATCTCCACCACGCAGAGGCGGCAGGCCCCGGTGGGTTTCAACCAGGGATGGTGGCAGAGGTGGGGGATCTCAATGCCCGCCGCCCGGGCGGCATCGAACACGGTGGTACCGACGGGGACTTCAACTTGCCTTTCATCGACAGTTAGCGTGATCAGGCCGGCCATGGTCCCACCTCACTTCACGTCGCACCGCAGGCACCGGGCGGCCTCGGCGCTGGCTACGTCGTACGGGTAACCGCACTCCACCTCGGCGAAAGAGCGGGCGCGCCGGTCAGGCTCGAGGGCCAGCACCGGATGTCTGCGCACGGTGGTCTCTATGATCTCGCCGGAGAGCCGCCGGTCCAGGGGATAACCCGGCACCACCTCGCCGTCACCGCCCAGGTAACGGTCGATGGCCGCGGCAGCTCGCTTGCCCGCCGCCACCGCCTCGATCACGGTGGCGGGGCCGGACACGCAGTCGCCGCCCGCGAATACCCCCTCCACCCCCGTGGCCAGGGTGCGGGCGTCCACATCCACTACCCCGCCCCGGCCCACCCGAAGGCCTGCCACCTGACCCCAGGCCGATTCCACCGCCTGCCCGATGGCGCTGATGATCACATCCGCATCGAGGGTGAACTCGGAGTCCGGTTCGGGCACCGGCCGGCGACGACCATCGCGGTCGAAGTCACCCAGGGCCATGCGCCGACAAACCACGCCGCTCACCCGCCCCTCTCCCGCCACCCGCACCGGGGCGGCCAGGCAGGTGAACCCGATCCCTTCCCGCTCCGTCTCGGTTACCTCCTCCGGTATGGCGGGCATGTCGTCCCGCCGGCGGCGGTAGACCACCCGCACGGAGTAGGCGCCCAGCCGCAGCGAGGTGCGGGCGGCGTCGATGGCCACGTTCCCGCCGCCCACCACCACCACCCTCTTGCCGGTGAGATCGGGGGTCCGCCCCAGGTTCACGCGGCGCAGGAACTCCACACCCGGGTAAACGCCCTCAAGCCGGTCTCCGGGCACCCCCAGGGGGGGGCTCCCCTGGGCCCCCAGGGCCAGGAAGATGGCGGGGAAGCCTTCCTGCTTGAGATCCTCCAGGGTGGGGTTGTCGCCTACCCGCACCCCCGTTCTGACCTCGATGCCCAGGTCGATGATGGACTGGATCTCGGCATCCAGCACCCGCCGCGGCAGCCGGTACTCGGGGATACCCGTACGCAGCATGCCTCCCAGCACCGGCAAGGCTTCGAACACGGTAACCTGATAACCCTTGAGAGCCAGGTAGTGGGCGCAGCTCAGTCCCGCCGGGCCGGATCCCACCACCGCCACCCGTACTCCCCGGGGTGACCGGACCGTGAAATTGGGTAGCCGGTCGTCGTGTTCCAGGACCCAGTCGGTGGCTGCCCGCTTGAGCAGGCGGATGGCCAGAGGGTCATCGAGCTGGCCCCGCCGGCACTTGCCCTCACAGGGGTGGTCGCACACCCGGCCGCACACCGCGGCCAGGGGATTGTCCCGTTTGATTACGAAGTAGGCCTCCCGGAAACGCCCGTTGCGGATGTGGTCCAGGTAGATGGGGATGTCGATCCCGGCCGGGCAGGCGTTCTGGCAGGGCGAGGTGAACAGCCAGGCACATACCGAGGCCGGGCACCGCTTTGCGATGACATGAGCCTCGTACTCGTGCCGGAAGTAGCGCAGGGTGGTGAGCACGGGGTTGGGAGCGGTTTGCCCCAAACCGCACAGCGAAGTATCCTTGACCACCAGGGCCAGCTTTTCCAGGCGCCCCAGGTCCTCCGGCTCGCCCTTCCCCTGGCATATCCGGGTAAGAATCTCCAGCATGCGCTTCGTACCCTCGCGGCAGGGAGTGCATTTACCACAGGACTCGCTCTGCGTGAAGTTGAGGAAAAAGCGGGCCAGGTCGACCATGCAGGTGTCCTCGTCCAGCACCACCAGGCCGCCCGACCCCATGATGGCCCCCGTCGCCGTGAGGGAATCGTAGTCGATGGGCGTGTTGAGGAGTTCCGGGGGAAGGCACCCACCCGATGGCCCGCCGATCTGCACGCCCTTGAACTTCTTGCCCCCGCTGATGCCGCCACCCACGTCGAATATGAGCTCGCCCAGGCTCATCCCCATGGGCACTTCCGCCAGCCCGGTGCGGGCCACCTTCCCGGCCAGGGAGAACACCTTGGAGCCCTTGCTACGCTCGGTGCCCACGTGGGCGAACCATTCCGCCCCGTTGGTCATGATGGCGGGGACGTTGGCGTAGGTTTCCACGTTGTTGATGTTGGTGGGCTGGCCCCACAGGCCCGACTGCGCCGGGAAGGGGGGCCGGGGACGGGGCATGCCCCGCTCTCCCTGGATGGAAGCCAAAAGCGCCGTCTCCTCACCGCACACGAAGGCGCCCGCACCTTCTTTGACGTGCAGGTCGAGGGAGAAATCGGTGCCCAGGATGTACTCACCCAGCAGGCCCCATTCCCGCGCCTGCTCGATGGCCAGGCGCACGTGGCGCACCGCCATGGGGTACTCGGCCCGGATGTACAGGTAACCCTCGTCCGCCCCGATGGCGTAGGCGGCGATCATAATCCCCTCCAGGACCGCGTGGGGATCGCCCTCCAGCACACTGCGGTCCATGAAGGCGCCCGGGTCACCCTCGTCGCCGTTGCACACCACGTACTTCTTGCGGCTGTTGGCGGACCGGGTGGCCTCCCACTTGCGCCCGGTGGGGAAGCCGGCCCCGCCCCGCCCGCGTAGCCCCGAGCGCGTGACCTGCGCGATGACCTGCTCGGGCGTCATGGAGGTGAGCACCTTGAGGAGCGCCCCGTAACCGCCCAGGGACAGGTAGTCCTCGATGCTGCGGGGGTCAATGAACCCCGTCCGCGCCAGCACCAGCCTGCGCTGCTTGGCATAGAAGGGGAGCTCCTGGTAGGGGCGGGCGGGATCGGTGATCTGTCCGATCACGTGCTCTTCCACGGGATACCCCCCGAGCACGTGCTTTTCCACTATCTCGGGCACCGCTTCCGCCGAAACCCCTCCGTAAGTGATGCGGGGCTCGCCCGGCCGCACCACGTCCAGCAGAGGCTCGGACTCGCACATGCCGATGCATCCCGTGCGGACCAGGCGGGCGGAGATGCCCCGCTCGCGCAATTGTTCTTCCACGGCGTCCCAAACGGCCTGGGCCCCTGCCGCCAGACCGCAGGTCCCCATCCCCACGTAGATCTCCAGGCCGGGCGCGCGCGCCCTCCGGGCCATGAGCTCCTGCCGTCGCCGCGAGAATTCCTCCAGAGCAGGCATGACTCTTCCTCCGTTTCCAGGCCGGGGCTCACGACCCCGCCTCTCCCTTCTGCACCGCCCGACGGGCGCCATCCACCCCACTTGCGCAGTGGGGCGGGCGTTGCCTCCGCGCGGTCTGCACCTCTGGCGGGGATGCTGGCCGCCTCACCGTAATTCGCCCCCCGTGCCAGGGCCTCCTGCCTGAACGCACCCACATAACCAGGTGCCGCAGGAATCAACCAGTCTCCAGGAGAATAATGGCCAGCGAAAGAGTCGGATGTGCTCGGCTTGCACCAGCCGTACGCGGAGGCGATGATCGGTGGAACAGGCCCATCCTGTTAGCCTCGACGAGGCAATACGTGCATTCTCTGTGATTGAGGTGGACTTCCGTTCGGGGCCGGTACTGATAACTCCGGAGCCGGAACTCAACGCGATGTTCGACAGGCTGGTTCAGGAAACCGTACTTCGCAACCCGTCCATTCAGGGGGGGACGTGAGGAGACAGTGAGCGAGTGGTCCGACTTGTCTTTGGAGGGAGTCGTGGCACGGTACTTCCCAGGCGTCAAGCTCGATGCCCGGGAGTTGAAAGTTCTCCTTCCCAAGATCGCGAAGGATGCCAGTCTCATCCAGCGCATGGGAGAGGCAGCACGCTGCGTGAGAACCACTCATTCACTCTGCCTCTGGGATGCCAGGGACATGAGCCGCCTGCGGGACGACAGCGTTCATCTGGTGGTGTGCTCTCCTCCCTACTGGACTCTAAAGGAATACAGGGATGTGCCTGGCCAGTTGGGACACGTGGAGGACTATGAGGAGTTCCTCGACCAGTTAGACCTGGTCTGGCGGCACTGCTTTAGGGTGCTCGTTAAGGGTGGTCGTCTGGTCATAGTGGTAGGCGATGTGTGCTTGTCGCGAAAGTCGAACGGCCGCCATATGGTTGTGCCGCTTCACGCCTCCATCCAGGAAAGGTGTCGACGGTTGGGCTTCGACAACCTCGCCCCCATCATATGGCATAAGATTACAAACGCTTCACTCGAAGTCCAGAATGGCTCGAGTTTCATGGGCAAGCCCTATGAGCCCAACGCCATCATAAAGAACGACATCGAGTACATACTCATGCAGCGGAAGCCCGGTGCGTACCGCAGGCCGACGCCGGCAGCAAGGATCCTCAGCGTGATTCCTGAACAGGCTCACAAGTCGTGGTTCAGTCAAATATGGAGCCTTCCCGGCGCATCGACGACCCAGCACCCAGCACCGTATCCCCTGGAACTTGCCGAGAGACTGGTTCGCATGTTCAGTTTCGTGGGTGACACGGTCCTGGATCCATTCATGGGAACCGGAACCACCAACCTTGCCGCAAGCCTGTGGGGACGGAACAGTATCGGCTTCGAGATCGACCCCGCGTACTTCAAGCTGGCCAGGTCACGCCTGGCGAAGTACCACCACGGCCTCTTCCCGAGTGCGGTCATCGAGGAGAACAGCCCTCCTGCCGGTTGTGTGTCCGGCTGAAAGCAATGCGGGGCCGACGGATGCGCATTGCGCCCAAGCCAGGCTAGGGTTCCAGGCGGCGGCCGGGACGGTGACCGCGGTCCTCAGCGAGTTCGTCCAGGTAGCGGGTTATGACGTAAAGGATGGTGGCGGGCAACGCGCTCACCGCCAGCAGGTGCACCCAGAAGACGGAAACGAACCACATGACCGCCAGCGCCTGGGCCACTGCCAGGGGCACACCCCACAGGAAGTGGGGGAAAACGTGGTGGGCCAGGTAGTCGTCCCAGTAAAGCCAGGTGCGGCGTCGCGGTTCCAGGCGCCAGTAACAGAAGTCACCCACCAGCCTGGTGATCAGGACGAGCGCCAGCAGGCGCACGAAAGGCGGCATCCCGGACCAGATCAGTTGGGCCAGGTCGCAGAGAAGCTCCGCCGCAGCGAAGGCACATATGCCGACGATGCCCAATCTCTGTGCGCGCGTCATGGCCGTAGCTCAGCCGGAGGCAGCCCGGTACCCCCGGGCACAGGAGTCCAACCGACAGGGACGCCAGCTCAGGGATGGGGGCACTGGCTCAGGGGGCGGGGGCGGGCTCCACGGGGACGAGCACCTCGGGGCGCACGGCGCCCGCCCGCACCTGCGTGGTGCCGTCCAGGGAAACCGGGCGCCCGCCGCAGGACGCCAGCAGGGCGAACAGACCGGCGTCCATGGCCTGCCTGCCGAACCCGGTGGTGATCACCACCGTAAGCACCGGCTCCTGCCCGGTGATCCCCACCACCATCTCCCGGCCGGTGAAGGCAACCAGATCCCCCTGCTGGGCACCCCCGCTGATGATGCCCCGCACCCCGGCCTGGCGGGCTCGCCGGAGGGCGTCCAGGGTCACCAGGGCACCGCCCAGCAGCACCTTCCCCGCGTCATCGTCGGAGATCGCCCCGGCGTCCAATACCTCTTCCGCATTCGACACGGCCGCCCGCAGGATGCCGTACGCCTGTCCCCCGATGCCGAACACGCCCGTCACCTGGTGACCCAGAGCGGCCACGGCCGCCCCCCATTCGGGGAAGACCTCCACCACCCGCCCCGCCAGGTAAGCGTCCACCTCGGCCGGCCGGTGGGGCCGGCGGATGGCCACCCCGCCCGTGCGGGTATCCACCGCCTCCACCACCCCGCCCGCGGGCGCATACACCCGGTCTGCCATCAGCCCCTCCATGCCCTGGGCGATGAGCTGGCCCGCGGAGACCTCTTCCCCCTCCCTGACCCGGAGGAAAGCGCGCATGCGGTGGGGCGGCACGTCCAGGCGACGGGCCACATCCACCCACACCACGGGGGCGGCCTTGCGGGCATCCTCCCGCACCAGCACCTGCCCGTGGGCCACCAGGATCGTCTCCACTTCTCCCTCGCAGGGGCTGCGGCACTCCCGGACACCCCCCAACCCCCTGTCCGCCCGGGCCAGAACCTCACCGGTGGCCACCCTCTCCCCGGGCACCTTGAGCAGGTACCGCCCCACCTCTCCCCGTTCGACCCCCAACTCGCGGGCCACCTCCACCACATACGGCATGCCCGGCATCACGGTGGTGCGGGCAACCACGGTCTGGGGCTCCACCACCTGGCCCACTTCCACCAGCACCTCTCCCGGGAAGGGGAGACGTCGCTCCCGTCTGATGACAGTCTGGTCGCTCATCTTGCCCACCTCGCCCTACCGCCCGGCGCCGGCCCGCAGGCCGTCCAGGGCACTCTTGGGGTAGGCCTCCAGGAACTGCATGATCCCCAGCAGCCAGTCGCGGCGCTCCATGGAATCTTCGGGAGGAGACAGGGGCCGTCCCCGGGCATCCAGGATAACCCCGTACTCGCCCCCCTCCAACCGGGCCCGCACCAGCTTGCCCGGTCCTTCGCCCACGTCCACGGTGCGGGCAGGACGCAGCTCCACCTCGAGCACTTCTCCCCGGTACCAGGGGAAGATCCGGAAGTCCCCCTGCCGGATGATTTCCCTGCCCACGGTACCCCGCCGCCTGATCACCATCTCCGCGATCTGGGTGGTGGGCCGCGCCCGCGGCGCCACCGGGGCAATGATGGTGGCCACGTGCACCAGGGTCCGGTCCAGGAGGCCCATGGCCATGTCCGGGTCGGCATCCCCCAGGGCTCCCAGGTGGGGAAGCAGGAAACCCCGGTCCCAGTAAAGCTCGGTGATCCCCTCCGGCTCCAGCCCGTCCAGCAGCATGAGCAGGGCCTGCTGACCCCGGGGAGCGTGGGATATCACGCCGCCCGAGCCCACGATGGCGTCCACCGTGCGCATCTCGACCACCGGGGCACCCGAGGGCCGGGGTGAGAAAATGTCGGCAATGGTGCGCTGCATCTGGACGCCCTTGAGCTCCCTGGCCAGACGCTGGTGCTCGCGGAAGGAGAGGCGCATGGCCTCCCGGGCCAGGGCGTGCTCCACCATGAGCTCCTCCGCCGTCTGGGGCAGCAGGGTGGGACGGATCATCTTGTTGCCGATCCAGTTGCGCAGCTCGTCTTCGGACACGGAAAAGGGCAGCCAGCGGACCAGGTTGGCGAAGCTGGCCCGGGCGAACACGTGCGGGCTGCTGTAGGCCAGGCCCAGGTTGGCGGAGACGGTGCGGTGGAAGGCACCCCCCGCCACGGAGAAGACGTCGGTGGTGGCGCCTCCGATGTCCACCGCCAGCACATTGCTGCGCAATCTCTCTGCCACCCTCTGCACGGCGTGACCCGCTGCCACCGGAGTGGGAAGGATGCTCCCCCCCGTCCACTCCAGCAACCGGGGGTAGCCGGGAGCATGCTGCATGACGTGCTCCAGGAACAGGCGCAGGATCTCCTGCCGGGCCGGCTCCGGTTCCTCCCTCTCCAGCACGGGACGCAGGTTGGGCACCGTGGAAACCAGGAAATCCGCACCCAGTTGCTCCTCCACGTGAGGCCGGGCGCGCACGTTCCCCGCGTACACCACCGGCAGGCGGAACCCTTCCCCGAATCGGGGCCGGGGGCGGGCCGCCCGCAGGGACTCAGCCAGGGCCACCACGTGGGACACCCCGCCGCCATCGGTCCCACCCGACAGCAGCACCATGTCCGGGCGCAGGTTGCGGATGGCGTGCACCTTCTCCACCGGGGTGCGCCCGTCGTCGATGGCCAGCACGTCCACCACGATGGCCCCCGCCCCCAGGGCCGCCCGTTCGGCGCTCTCGGCCGTGATCTCGCGCATCACCCCCGCCACCAGCATCTGCAGGCCACCCCCGGCGCTGGAGGTGGCCACGGCCAGGTTCACGCCCCGGTCGCCCTGGTGGGGCCGGATGAGCTCCCCTCTTTCGTCCAGGAGGATCTCGCCCGTAGCCTGCTCCAGGCGGCGGAGGCTCTCCCTCACCCCCACCATCACGTCCTCCACCGGGCGTTCCACCGTGGTGGGGGCGTTGGCCTGCCCGGCCAGTTGCCACCCTTCCCCCTCCTCCCGGAAGAGGGTGGCCTTGGTGGTGGTGCTCCCTACGTCCAGGGCCAAAACGCACGCGGTCATCCTTCCACCTCCGCTCCATCGAGCCTCGTCAGTCAGAGGCCCTTGAGCAGGTCAACGGGGCTCCGCCGCAGGGCCCGCCCGGCGGGGATGAGCCCGAACACCACCGCCATGAGGGCAGCCAGCCCCAGCACCCGCCCCAGGTGGTCCAGGGTACTTGCCGCCACCTGAACCAAGGGCACCCGGTTCGACACCAGGTTCCACGTGGCCAGAAGCTGGATGAAACCGAAGGCCACCCCGCTGCCCACCAGGCTTATCGCCAGGCATTCCCCCAGCACCATGGCCAGGATCTCGTGGCCGCGGGCGCCCAGGGCCCGCAGCACCCCCATCTCCTCCTGCCGCCCCGAAACCAGCACCAGCATGTTCACCGCCACCAGCATCCCCGCCACCGCGTACATGAGGTACATGCCGGCCCCTCCCGGATCGACGGGAAGCACCGGTTGGGGAGGGGGTGGGGGAGCCGGCGTCCCCCGTGCCAGCGCAGAAAAGCCCTGCCCGCCGCCGTAAGCGAAGCCGCTAAGGCCCCGCCGCCACTCCTCGGGGAGCACCAGCCCCTCGCTGCCTGCCTCCGCGAGCAGCCGGGGGACGCTGCGGGCTACCCAGCGGGGATCAACCCGGTTCAGCCGGGAGGTCACATTCTCCAGGTAAGCCACCGAGGTGAGTCGCACCGAGGCGGCCGGCGCCCAGTCCAGCTCCTCCCCGGTCATGTGGCGGTAGATCCCGGCCAGGGTGCGGGCGGGAACGAAGATTTCGCCTGGCTGCCAGGAAACGGGCACGGTCACCGGTCTGTCTCCCCCACGGCTCACGGTGACCAGGCGACGGGGGAGCCTGAGCACCCCCACCACCTGCAGGGGGAACTCCCGTGAGCCCCGGTCGTCCCCCCGCACCTCAGCACCCTCCCGGCGCAGGGCAGGTACCCGCACGGTCAGGGTCTCGCCCAGCCGCCCCGCCCCTGCGAAGACAACCGCCACCGGTTGCCCTTCGTCTTCGAGCGTGAAGTAGCGTCCCTCCAGCACCATCTCCTGGCACGGCCACCAGACCAGGTCCTTCGCCACTTCTCTTCCCCGCAGGGCCACCGGGACACCCATCTGAACCGTCCGCCCCTCCGGGGTCATCACCTGGCGGATGATGCGGGCGGGAAGCAGCCAGTACGGCACCACCTCCTGTCCCACGCGGGCGGTACGCTCCCCGCGGGCGGCACGGCCCGCGCCTGCGCCCGCCGCCGCGCCCAAGCCCAACTCGCGCGCCAGATCGACCGTGTCCACGATCCCCGGCATTCCCGGCGGGGCCAGGAACCCGCGCGTGAAGGATCCAGGGTAGAAGTACGCCAGGGGAAAGGCCAGGTCGGCATCAGCCTTCGCCAGCTCCAGCGCTCCCCCCCGATCGGCAAACCAGTACCGGGCCGGCAACACCAGGACGTCTCCTCCCAGGACGAAACGATACTCCGCCTGCGCCCCGGCGGGATAGCCGGCCGCCAGCGAGAGGGAAGTGGTGAACACCGCCGCCGCCAGCGCCACCCCGATGAGGGCAACCGCGCTGCGGGAGAGATTGCGCCAGGCATTGACGAACCCCAGCAAGAGAAACATCAGAGCACCCTCCTGCCCCGCCCGCCAGCCGCGCCGTATCCCCCTGCCGCAGGTCTGTTACCCTCCGCGGAGGCCACTGCACCCGGGTGGCTCGCGCCCGCACGCTCGCCCGCACGCTCGCCCACGCGCTGGTGCCACAGGCGGATGGTGCGCCCGTGCAGGAGCTCGTTCACGGTGGCCGCCCGCGCCATGGCTGCAGGCCCTGCCGCCGCCAGCCCCGCGGTCACCAGCACGGCCAGGACCGCACCCGCCACCATGGTCGCCGAGATGGGGACCGGGGCGCCACCCGGACCCACCAGCCAGGGTCGCAGCAGCACGGCGCCCACCCACCCCAGCAGGGACCCCACCAGGCCGGCGGCCACTGCCTCCAGGGTCAGCACCCGTCCGATCTGCGCCCCCGGTATGCCCATCGCTTTGAGAATGGCCAGCTCCCTGCGACGGTCCAGCACGGCCAGCAGGCTGCTGGCAAACACGCCCAGCCCAGCGAACACGAAAACCAGAGGGAAGAGCGACTGCACGGGTCCGTACATGCGCCAGGTGAGGTCGCTCACCCTTTCCCCGGGGGTACCGGCCCGCAGGATTTCCCCCATGCGGTACTCCTCGTTCTCCAGGATGCGGAAAAACAGTCCGGTTGAAGACTGCGGCAAGTCGACCAGCAAAATGTTCGGGTAGGGCCAGGCCACCTCCCCGGTATCCTTCAGCTCCCGGGCAAAGTCGCGCCCCTGCCATCGCTCGCCGGCCAGAGGGAGCAAGGGAACGGCCAGGACGGGGTCCATCCCCTCGTAAACTCCCACCACCCGGTACGCTTCCACACGCAGATACCCGGTCCCCGGATCGACGGTCCCCAGTTCCACCACGTCGCCTTCGCCCACGCCGGCCTGGCGTGCCCATTCGGCCGGCAGAGCAACCTCGCCAGGCGCCCGGGGCGGGCGGCCCGCCCGCCACGTGAGGGCACCGACCAGACGCCCCTCCGGCACCACGTACCACGCCTCCCCCTGGCCCAGCGGGCCGGTGAACAGGGGAACCGATCCCGCCCCCTCCATCCACGTCACCTGGACCTTCTCAAGCGCGGCGGCCAGATCCCCCGAGAACACGCTCTCGTACCGGTAAGTCGGGGGGATGTTGTTCTCGGGCTGGCCGGGATCGACCATCACCCGCACTGCCGGGGGAACCCTCATCACCAGGCGGCAGGGCAGGCGGACCTGGGGAGAACCGCGGCTGAGCAGGCGACCGTGGGCGGAGATGTACCCCAGGCCGAGCAGCAACACTGCCATGCCCACTCCCAGCACCAGGGCGGTGAGCAGATGGCGCCACCACCAGCGGCGCAGGTTACCCAGGGCCAGCCCGGCCTCTTCGCGCAGGTTGCCCGTCGGCCCGGACACCCTACCGGCCATGGCCGGTCCCTCCTGACCCGGCCGTGCCCTCCGAGCTGACACCCGCCCCCCGGGCGGCAGGCCCGCCGGCACCCGCGGTGGGATCGGCGGGACCGTAAAGGCGACCGTCCCGCATCTCCAGCACCCGGGTGGCACAGGGGGCGAAGGTCTCCCGGTGGTGGGTCACCACCAGGAAGGTCGTCCCCTCCCGCCGGAACCGGTCGAAGAGGGCCGCTATGGCCCGTCCCGAGGCAACGTCCAGGTTGCCCGTGGGCTCGTCGGCCAGCACCACCAGGGGACGGTTGGCCAGGGCCCGGGCCACCGCCACCCGCTGCTGCTCGCCCCCGGAAAGCTCACCCGGCAGGTGCTGGGCCCGCTCCGCCAGGCCCACGCTCTCCAGCAGCTCCAGGGCGCGGCGGCGCGCGGCCCGCCCCCTGACACCAGTCATGCGCAGGGGCAGGACCACGTTCTCCCACGCCCGCAGGTGGGGGATGAGGTGGAATCCCTGAAACACGAAGCCCACATGCTGCCGCCGTACCCGGGCCAGACCCGCGGGGCCAAGGCGGGAGTACCCCCGGCCCTGCAGGTACACCTCTCCAGAGGTGGGGCGATCCATGGCCCCCAGGAGGGAAAGCAGGGTGGTCTTCCCGCAACCAGACGGACCTGCCACCACCACCAGCTCACCGGGGGCAAGGGCCAGGTCGACGTCTTTCACCGCCCAGATCTCTTCCCCCAGCACGTACCTGCGGGAAAGACCCCTCCCCTCCAGCACCGTCATGCCCGACTCACCTCGCCAGCGACCCCGTGCCCGGGCCCCGGCTGGCGCCCGGCCCGTCTGGCCGTCCCGGCTCGCAACCAGACGGCTGAAGGTTGGCCAGGGGCACCACTACCAGCCTGCCGTCGTGCAGCCTGACGCGGGCGGCCGGCACCGCCACCTCAGTTTCCAGCACCACGGGTTCGGGCAGCACCTCCACCACCGTGCCTTCTTCGCCCTGCCGGCGCAGGCCGGTCAGCCGCACCCTGGCCCCCGGCCCCACCGGTCCGGCGCTCTCACCCCGCGCGGCGGTCTCGCCGGCCGCGACTATCCCCACCCAGGGAGGCACGGATTCCTCGCCGCTCACATAGCACCAGGCGCCCTGTGCCCCGGCCAGCAGGCGGTATTCCTCCTCCGGTACGGGCAGCGGGCCGAATCCCTCCAGGGTTACCAGGGTCAGGGGCAGGCCCTCCCGTTCCTGCCACAGGGGTTCACCCGCCCCGCCCCGGGGGCCTTCGTACACCCGGGCCAGGTAATCGTCGACTGACAGCTGGCCGCGCACGGCATCGAGCCAGTCCACGGCCGCCTGGGCCGCGCCCCCCACGATGAGAGCCGCTACCCCCAGGGCAAAGGCCCGCTCCACGGCTTGCCGGGCCGCCCAGCCGCCCACCACCACGCGTCCGGTGTGTGCGGGGCCCAGGTGGGCGGCCGCCACTTCCCCATTGGGCAACACCATCAACTCGCCCCCCCGGGCGGGCCCCCAGGCGGCCCCCGCTCCCAGCCGCGTGCCCTCCACCCCGATCACCGCACCGCCCTCCCTCACCTCTTCCACCCGGCCCCTCACCAGGGCCTTTACCTCAGGGGGGAAGGGCTGCACCAGCACCCGGCCTGGCTCCATTGCCACCACCCGGCCGTCCACCGGGGAAACGAACTCCCGATATCCCAGGCCGAACATGAAGGAGTAAAAGGCCAGGGTTTCGCCCCGCCCCACCCGGTCGCCCACCCGGTGCACCAGAGTGGCTACCGTGCGCCCGGCATCGGCCTCCAGGAGGACGGCCCGGGGCGGCGGCTCGGGCCCGTACCCCACCACGCTGGCCGGATCCACTTCGTCACCGGGGCGGCAGGCGGCTCGCCCTCCCGCACCCCACACCCGCTCCACCCTCATGTTCAGCCGCCCCTTCCGGGCACCGCGGCCCTCCCCATCACCAGCTCCTCCCCGCTACGCCTCAGGTTGCCCACCGCAACGGCTGCTGGCGGAACCGGCAACGGCCCCATCTCGCATGGCCAGCACCTTCTCCGCCCGTTCCACCAGGGCGGGATCGTGGCTGACCACCACCAGGGTCCGTCCCCGGCCGTTGATCTGGGCGAACAGATCGGCCACCCGGGCAGCCGCACGCGAGTCCAGGTTGCCGGTGGGTTCGTCTGCGAGCACCAGGTCGGGATCGTGGGCCACCGCCCGGGCGATGGCCACCCGCTGCTGCTCGCCGCCGGAAAGCTGGCCGGGGCGGTGGCGCATGCGGGCTCCCAGTCCCACCTCCTCCAGGATCTCCCTGGCCCGGCGGGCCGCCCGGGCAGCGTCCCACCCCCGGAAACGCAGGGGCAGGGCCACGTTCTCCAGGGCGGTCAGGTGGGGCAACAGGTTGTAAAACTGGAACACATACCCCAGGCGCTCCCGCCGCAGGGCGGAGAGCCCGTCCTCGCTCAGAGTGCTGTAAGCCACATCCCCCAGCACCACCTCACCCGCCGAGGGACGGTCCATCCCGGTCAGGATGTTGAGCAGGGTGGTCTTCCCGCAACCGGACGGCCCCGTGACGACCAGGAACTCCCCCGCCGCCACCGCCAGGCTGACCCCGGCGAGGGCGTGCACCACCCGCCTGCCCTGCACGAACACCCGGCGCAGGTTCACCGCGCGCAGCAGCAGTCCCACCGTCTCGCCCCCTCGGCGCCTGCCCCGCCGTCGTACCGCCACGCCCCTGCAGCACCCCGCCCCCGCCGGGGACCGAGAGAACCCGCCGCACGATGACATGGGCCCGAAGGAAACGGGGCCGCCCGTCGCCGGACGGCCCCGCCGGGTTGCTCGATTCAGCCTCCCAGCCCCAACCAGGTGTTGAAGATGAGCTTCATGCGGGGATAAAGCAGGTTGTAGCGGTACAGGATGGTGTTGCCGAACGAGGCCCCCAGGGCGATCATGATGGCCCACTTCCCCACCGTGCTCAGGCCCTTCATGCTCGGGGCCTCCCTGCTCACCGTGAAGAAGAAGTATGCCAGCGAGGTCACCACGAACAGCCACAGGATGATGTTGTTGAAGCTGTTCAGGCTGATGAAGCTGGCCCTGATCTGCCCCAGCAGGGGCTTGATGTCGAAGCCCAGGGTGTAGCCGGCGCCGTAGCCGATCATGTAGGCCATGGCGTAGCGGCCCAGCCAGCCCCACCCCGAGACGAACCGGGCGTACAGCAGGATGCCCATGATGAGCGGGATCAGGAAGGACCACTGGCCCTCCTTGATCATCTTCTCTCCGATGAAGGGCTTGATGTAGTTGTGGTAGCCGTAGGCCAGGCTGTACCCGGTGAAGCCGGCCACGATGGCGTACTCGAAGATGCGCCAGAACCAGTTCTCCTTGTACAGGTAAGTCAGCACGCCGATGGTACATATCACCTGTAGCCAGACACCCACATCAGTGGACATGAATTCACCCCCTTACCTGTCCAGCCTCGCCTAACGGCTCCGGGTGCTGAAGTAGATGATGTTGCCCAGGATGATGAGCAGGCCCACGAAGGCCGAGGCCAGCGTCTGCCCGTCCATGGCCCGGATGGCGGCAGCAGGCTTGCCGATCAGCTTCTCGTACTCGGCCGCTCCCCGCAGGCCGGGGATCATACCGGTGTACTGCCCGGACTGCACGAACTGCATGGAGTCGGCCACCGACATCTGAATCTGCCCCACGCCCATCTTCACGCCCTTGACCTCGGTGACGATGGCCAGGTACTGGGGAGCACCAGGACTACCGGCCGGGAAGTCGACGACGAGGGCCACATAGGGCTTGTCGAGGGCCTTCACTTCCTTGGTCAGGGGGAACTCGTCCAGGGACTTGCCCTGGTAGTCCACCCCTGCCGCCGCCTCCTTGAGGCTGGAGGTCATGAGACGGAGGTTGGTATCGCCACCCGGCTTGAAGCCCAGGTCCACCCAGTCCTTCCCGTACTCTTTGTTATACTCTTTCAGCAGCTTGTTGATGATGTTTCGCCCGATGGTGCCCTGGGTCTGCCACATGGTGTAGGTGATGATGCGCAGGTTCTTGCGGAAAGCGTGGTTCACTACGGCAGTAAGCTGGGGATTCAGCTCCCCGGCCACGCTGGGTCCGTAGTCAAGCCCCAGCCAGAGCACCGACCCCGCCGGGAGCTGGTCGATATAGTTGTACATCGCCGTGGTCATGGGGGTAACCCGTACGGGCAGCCCCAACGGGAAGATAACCACCAGGGCAATGAGGATGAACACCACCAGGAAAATCCACCGCCGGTCCAGATCTACCAGTGCTCTCACGACGTTGCACCTCCTTTCCCGGCAGAATCTTTACCGCGCGCCGCCCAGGTACGCCCGCTCCAGGCCCAGCATGACGCGCAGGGCCGCCGCCAGGGCACCCAGGTAGATACCGATGGTGATACCGCGCTGCCCGCCCGTGTTGGGGAAGCTCAGGATCCAGTCCTTTACGCTGGTCCAGCCCGGGATGATGAGGTCGCCCAGAGGAGAGGTTCCCAGGAGGACGAGGAACGCGGTGAGCAGCATCAGGGTCGCTTCCAGGGTCCTGGCCCGGAAGGCCCGGAAGGAGGCCGAGGTGATGTAGAAGGCCAGCAGGGCGAACACGGTGGAGTCGATGGGGGTCATGAAGTTCTGGAACACCCAGTCCGCCTGCGGGCCGTCCACGGTCTGGATCATGGCCAGGATGAAGTATCCCCACATGAACACCAGTAGCCAGATGCTGTACACCCAGTTGGGACGCCGCTTCACCACCGCCATCACGTGGAGGCGGGTCAGGTTGATGAGGCCGAGGCCCATGGCCAGGTAATAGAGCAGGTTGTTCCAGTTATCGAACATGTCCATCCACTTGAGGTTGTTGATGGGGAAGACGTACATGGAGAGGACCACGACCGCCGCCATCACGATGCAGATGATGGTCGGAAGCTCTTTCCGCATTATGACACCTCCCTTCTCGGGCCGGACCTACTTGCTGAAGATGCTGGTGATGACGTTGGCCTTCCCCTGGACGATCTGGAAGACAGTCCCGATGATGATCACCGCGAAGAAGGCGATGCGCATCCAGTCCTGGGATACCACGGTGCCGTACAGCACGGGCTCCTTGGCCAGGTAAGCCGAGGCCGCGTACATCTCTTCGCCGATCAGGGCGTAGTCGCAGGCCGCCACGAAGAAGGGAATCTGGTGCATGTTGGCGGTGGCCCCGATCTGGATGGACCCGGTGCGGTTGCCCTCTTCGGCGAAGATCAGGGATTCCGCCCAGAAGGCGCCGAACAGGATGTTGGCCGCCGGCCGCTCGCGCTGGTAGATGCCCAGCACGCCCGAGCAGTACCCGAACTGCCAGTCAGAGAGGAACCTGACGTCGTCCGGGTTGTAGGCGTCGGGCCGCCCCGCCTCCAGGTAGGACTGCCGGATGATCTCCTCGGCGATGGGGAGCACGACAGGATCAGCGCACGTGAAGATAAAGCGGGTGTCGTATTGCGCCGTCCGCTTGGCCACGTGCCCGAGCATGGCGTATGAAGCGATGGTCTGCATGTTGTACGATGCTCCGATGCCCGGCACGTAGTTCACCGGCCGCCCCATCTCGGTGGCGCGGCCGATGGCCTCGTCCAGAGCTTCCAGTCCCGCGATCTTACGGATGGTGGGAATGGGAAGCCCCGCCCGCGCCCGCTGGATAAAGAAGTAGACCAGGATCGCATAGACGAGGAAGATGATGAGCGCTACGAAGGAGCCTTTGACGAAGATGCCGAGGTACGGATCTGCCGCCAGCTGGTAAGACACTAGCCGTTCACCTCCTTGCCCTCATTAACCTATGCCGACTCGGCGCCGGCACCCGCGTAGGAAAGTGCCGGCCTGCAGTACCTCCACTACCCCTTATTCAACGGCTTATGGAAAATTCCTGCCTCTCCCGCCCGGCTCGTCCGCCGGACCTGCGCGCCCGGCTCGCGCACCCGCCAGACCCGTGAGTCCGGCTCCACCCGGCCCCCGACCCGCGTACCGGCCGACCCCCCGCCCCCATTCACCTGCCGCCCGCTATTCCAGCCCTCCCCGGGGAAGCCGCCATGCCCTAACCGGGCAGGTTATAGTTGGGTGCCTCGCGCGTAATCTGGACGTCGTGAGGGTGGCTCTCCCGCACTCCCGCCGCCGTCACCCGCACGAAGCGGCCTCTCTCCTGCAGCTCCCGGATGCTGCGGGCGCCGCAGTAGCCCATGCCGGCGCGCACGCCCCCCACCAGCTGGTACACCGTCTCCGCCAGGGGACCCCGGTAGGGTACCCGTCCCTCGATACCCTCCGGCACCAGCTTGGGCATCTCCTCCTGGAAGTAGCGGTCGGCGGAGCCGTCCCGCATGGCACCCAGGGAACCCATCCCCCGGTACACCTTGAAGCTACGCCCCTGGTAAATCTCCATCTCGCCCGGGCTCTCCTCCGTGCCGGCGAACAGGCTCCCGATCATCACCGCGCTGGCGCCGGCCGCCAGGCCCTTGGTGATGTCGCCCGACCAGCGCACGCCCCCGTCCGCCACCACCGGGATGCCCGCGGCCCGCGCCTCCCGCGCCGCCTCCCAGATGGCGGTGAGTTGCGGCACCCCGATGCCCGCCACCACCCGGGTGGTGCAGATGGACCCGGGCCCCACCCCCACCTTGACGGCATCCGCGCCCGCCTCAATGAGGGCACGCGCCCCTGCCCCGGTGGCCACGTTCCCGGCCATGACCTCGCAGCGGAAGCTCGCCTTGATACGGCGCACGGTGTCCAGCACTCCGCGGGAGTGTCCGTGGGCTGAATCCACCGCGATGATGTCCGCGCCCGCCGCCAGCAAGGCTTCTACCCGGGCGAGGGTATCGGGCGCTACCCCTACCGCCGCCCCCACCAGCAGGCGACCGCGGCCGTCCTTGGCCGCGTTGGGGTACTTGCGGGCCTTTTCGATGTCTTTGATGGTGATGAGGCCCCGCAGCCGGAAATCCGCATCCACCAGGGGCAGCTTCTCCACCTTGTGGCGGGCCAGGATGTGGCGGGCCTCTTCCAGGCTGGTGCCCACCGGCGCGGTCACCAGGTTCTCCTTCGTCATCACATTGGCAATGGGCTGGTCCAGGTTTTCCTCGAAGCGGACATCCCGGTTGGTGATGATCCCCACCAGCCCCATGCCGTCGGCCACGATGGGGACGCCCGAGATGTGGTAGCGCGCCATCATCTCCATGGCCTCCCGCACCGTGTTGTGGGGTCCGAGGTAGAAGGGGTCGGTGATGACGCCGTGCTCGGAGCGCTTGACCTTGTCCACCTCGGCCGCCTGGCGCTCCCCGGGCATGTTCTTGTGGATGATGCCGATGCCGCCCTCGCGGGCCATGGCGATGGCCATGCGCGCCTCCGTCACCGTGTCCATGGCCGCGCTGAGCAGGGGGATGTTCAGGCGGATGTTGCGGGTCAGGGAGGTGGACACGTCCACCTCCCGGGGCAGCACCTCCGACGCCGCCGGCACCAGCAGCACATCGTCGAACGCCAGCCCCTCGGGTCCGAACTTCTGCCGAAACTCCTCTTCCGGCAAACCGTCTCCTCCGCCGGGTACGCCCCCTCCCCCGGACCGGGCCGCGAACCCAGCGTGTTCGTGCTCGCCGCACCCGGCGGTTCGCCCAGCGCAAGCGTCTTCGCCCACTGGCACATCCTCCCCCGGTTTTGCACCAGTATAGCGCACCTTTCCCGCGGCGGGAAGACGCGGCACAGCAGAGAACGCGGCCTGCAGCATCACCGTCAGCTGGGGGTGGAAGCTTTCACCAGCCAGGCCCCGGCGACAAGGAGCCCTGCTCCCAGCAGACGCATCCAGTTGACCGGGGCACGCGGCATCCCCAGCAGGCCGAAGTGGTCGAACACCAGGGCGGCGACCAGTTGGGCGGTCAGCACGACCGCCACTGCCAGCCCGGCCCCCAGCCGGGGCATGACGAAGGCCATGCTGAAGATGATGAAGACGCCGAGGAGACCTCCCGTCCAGAGCAGGGGCGGGGCTCCGGTCATCCCGGCCAGGTGCCGGAAGGAACCGGCACCCAGCAACACCAATCCGCTGGCCAGCAGACCCACCACCTGCACCACGAAGGTGGTAGCCACCAGCCCCACCATCTTCGACAGGGCACCGTTGATGGCCGCCTGAGCCGTCATCGCCGCCCCGCTCAGAGCGGCTCCCAGCAAAGCCAGCAACTGCAAGGGCACACCCGCTCGCCGGCCCAGGCCCCAGGCAACCCCCATTCCCGCCCGCTATGGTTCCCCTCGCGCCCGCCCTGGAATGCGGCCCGCGCACGCCGCCCGCCGCCCTGGCGGGCGACCCGCACCTATGTAAGCCCCCTGGCGTGGCGGCGGTAGATGCGGGTGAGTTCTACGTAGCGGGCGGCCGAGTACGCGATCTCGTGGGCTTCCCGCTCTCCGGCCGGTCGCACCACCTTCCCCGGTACCCCCAGCACCACGCTGCCGGGAGGTATCTCTTTCCCCGGAGGCACGAGCGCGCCCGCCCCCACCAGGGATCCCCGGCCGATGCGGGCACCATCGAGCACGATGGCGCCCATCCCGATAAGGCAGTCGTCCTCCACCGTGCAGGCGTGGAGAATAGCCCGGTGTCCCACCGTGACCCGGTCACCCACCTCCACCGGATGTTCCCCGGTGGGATGCAGCGTGGCGCCGTCCTGGATGTTGGATTCCCGTCCCACCCGCACCCAGTTCTCATCTCCGCGCAGGCAGGCACCGTACCACACCGAAGATTCGGGCCCGACCACCACGCTGCCGATCAGCCAGGCTCCCGGCGCCACGAAAGCCGCGGGGTCCACCTGCGGTGACCCGAAAGGCCACCGGTCCCCCTCACCCCCTGGTACCCCACGCTCGGTCAACGCCAACACCCCCACAGCACCGCCATTGAGTCAGGCCTGCCAGGCGGCCAGGAAGCGGGCGGTCTCCCGCTCGGGATCGGACGCCTCCAGCACCTCCCGGCCCAGGACCAGCCCCGCCACCCCGACCTCGCGCAGGGCGGGGAGCTGCTCGGGTGTCAGCCCCCCACCGGCCAGGACTGGGCGGCGCACCGACGCCGCCACCGCCCGCAGCGCGTCCAGCCCCGGTTCCGGCCACACCGGTGTGAAGACCAGGAAGTCGGCGTCTTCCAGTTGCCCCAGGGCGGCCTCCTCCACGGTGGTCACGCTCCGTCCGATCAGGAAAGACGAGTTCAGGCGGCGCGCCAGTTTCCTGACGGCGGGGGCAGGCAGGGCACCGCACCCCAGGTGAACGCCGTCCGCCTCCGCCGCCAGGGCCACGTCGGCGCGCTCCGCCACCAGGAGCAGCCCCCCGGCCTGCCGGGTGGGCTCCCGCAGCCGCAGGGCGAGGGCCAGCAGGTCGTGACCGGCCAGGTCGCTATCGCCCACCTCGACGCCCCGCGCCCCGCCCCGCAGGCAGGCGCACAACGCCCGCACCATTCCCTCGGGATCTCCTGGGAAAAGGCGCCGGTCAGAGACTACCAGGATGGGAAGGTCTACCACTCAAGGGGTCCCTCCAGGGCTTTCGCGAGCAGCTCGATGCACGCTTCCACATCTCCCTCGTCCACCATCTCCGAGGGCGTGTGCACGTAGCGGCAGGGCACCGATACCACCCCGGCCGGGACACCCTCCCGGGCGAGCTGCATGGCCCCGGCATCGGTGCCGCCCCGCTCCAGGATTTCCAGCTGGTACGGTATCCCGTGGGCGCGGGCGGTGTCCTCCAGGGACCGGCGCAGGCCGGGGTGACAGATCAGGCTGGCGTCCTTCACCTTGATGGCAGCCCCCTTACCCAGGCTCACCTCCATGGTCTCCGCCTTGGGGGTATCGCCCGTGGTGGTGACGTCCACGGCGATGGCCGCGTCGGGGGCGAGGCCGAAGGCGGCGGTGCGGGCGCCCCGCAGTCCCACCTCCTCCTGCACGGTGAAGACGAAGTGCACCTCATGGGGCGAGGCCCCCAGCCGCCGCGCCACCTCCACCAGCACGGCGCATCCGATGCGGTCGTCCATGGCCTTGGCCACCAGCCGGTTGCCGGCCCTCTGCAGCGGCCGGGTAAAGGCGGCGGCATCGCCGATCCTGACCTTCTCGCCCGCCTCCTCGCGGGAAGAGGCACCGATATCCACGAACATCTTCTCGAACTTCAGGTCCTTGGGGTCGTCCAGCTTCTCGTGGCCAAACACCCCCAAGGTGCCATTGCCGACCACCACCCGCTGGCCCAGGCACCGGTGGGGGCTGACACCGCCGATGGCCCCGAAGCGCAGGAATCCCTTGTCGTCTATGTGGGTGATCATGATGCCGATCTCGTCCATGTGGGCGGCCAGCATCACCTTCTTAACCCCGCCGGCCCCCGCGGTGCCCGACGCTGCGGTGGCAGTGCCCGTGCCCGCGCGTGCGGTGCCAGGCGGCCCGCCTGCGGTGCCTGCCCTCCGCGGTCCGCGCGTGCAGATGAGGTTGCCCAGGGCGTCGGTGCGCACCCCGTCCACGTGCGGGCGCACCAGCGAGGTGATCAGCTCCCGCACCTGCTCTTCCTGACCGGAGGGCCCGAAGGCCTCCGTCAGGCTCCGGATCAGTTCGCGCGTCTCCTCTTTCATGGCGTCCACCCCTCCTCCAGGCTGTGCAGGAATTCCACCAGCAACCGGCGCGTGTTCACCAGGTCCTCCAGGTCCAGCACCGAAGCAGGCGAATGGATGTAGCGGCAGGGTACCGACAGCCCGCCGGCCGCCGCCCCGGCCCGGGCCAGGTGGATGCGCCCGGCGTCGTTGCCGCCCGAGGTGGTGCGGCGCAGTTGATGGGGGATACCGGCCTTCTGGGCCACCTCCACCAGGCGCTCGATCACCCGCCGGTTGTGGATGGTGGCGGCGTCCATCACCGAGATGGCTGGCCCGGCGCCGAGCCTCGTGCCCTGCAGGTGCTCCTCCGAGCCGGGGGTGTCCGAGCACACCGTGCCCTCCAGGGCCAGACCCAGGCCCGGTTCGATGGCGTAGGCGGCCGCCTGCGCCCCCCGCAACCCTACCTCTTCCTGAACGGTGAACACACCGTACACGGGGATGCGGTAATTCTCCCGTAGAGCCCCCAGCAGCACCAGGCACCCGGCCCGGTCATCGAACGCCTTCCCCCGCGCCCGCTTCTCCCCCAGGCGGGTGAGGCGGGTGGCGAACACCATGGGGTCGCCCACCTTCACCGCCTTCTCGGCCTCCTCCTTGCTCCTGGTACCGATGTCCACGAACAGCTCCTCCGCGCGGAAGGGGTTCTCCTGCTCCTTGGGCTGCTGCAGGTGGATGGGCTTGGCGCCGATGACGCCGGGCACGCGGTTCTTTCCCACCAGCACACTCTTGGAGACCAGCACCCGGTCGTCGATGCCCCCCACCTTGCGGAAGCGGAGCAGCCCTGACTTGTCTATGGCAGAGACCACCAGCCCCACCTCGTCCATGTGGGCGGCCAGCATCACCCGCAGGCCGGAGCGCTCGTCGTCGGGCCCCCGGTAAGCGATGATGTTGCCCAGGTGGTCGCTGCGGTAGCCCACCCCCATCTTCTCCAGGTGGCTGCGGATGATCTCCCGCACCTGTGCCTCCCAGCCGGAGATGCCCGCGGCCTCGCTCAACTGCCCCAGGAACTCCGCCTCCTGGCCGTACGCACTCGCGCCCTCTGCCTCGCGCCCGGGAGCGATTTTTCGTCCGGCGTCTTCGGCGTAAGCGGTCATGCTTCCCACCTCCAGCCGGCCAGCGCCTGCGCGTCGAGGGCCATCACGAAGCGGGCCAGGAGCCGCCCCGCCCGCTTGATATCGGCCACCGACGCCACCTCCACGCTGGTGTGCATGTAGCGCAGCGGGATGCCGACCAGGCCGGTGGGGATGCCCTCCCTGGTGACCTGGATGGCCCAGGCGTCGGTGCCGGACGGTCCGGGCACCACCCGCACCTGATGGGGGATCCCCTCTTCCTTGGCCACCTTCTCCAGCACCGAGAACACGTAAGGGTGGATGTTCGGCCCCACCGCGATCATGGGACCCTTGTCCAGTTCCACGGTCAGGTCCTCGGGCAGGCCGGGCTGCTCGGCGAACTCCACGTCCACCGCCACCCCCACGTCGGGAGCAACTTCGTACGCGGAGGTGACAGCACCCTTCAGTCCCACCTCTTCCTGCGCGGTGGCCACCAGGAACACGTCATGAGGATGCTGCAGGCGGGCCAGTTCCTGCAGGCAGGCGTGCAGGGTGGCCACCCCGGCCCGGTCGTCCAACCCCTTGCCCGCAGTTAGCTCCCCCTGCAGGGAGCGGCACCCGTACCCCACGGTGATGGGATCCCCCACCCGCACCAGGTCCCGCACGCGCGCCTCATCGAGGCCCACGTCGATGTACATGTCCTCCATCTTGTACGGCTTCTCCGCCTCTTCCCGCGGCAGAAGGTGGGGCGGCTTGACCCCTATCACCCCGGGCAGGTCCTGGCGCCCGTGCACCAGCACCTCCTGGGCGGGCAGCACGCGGCGGTCGAACCCGCCTACAGTGGTAAAACGCAGGAAACCCCCCTCTTCGATCCTGCTCACCATGAGGCCGATCTCGTCCATATGGGCGGCCATCATCACCCGCAGCACCCCAAGCGCCAGGCGACCGTCGGCCCGGCCGGCACGCCGGGCGATCAGGCTCCCCATGGTGTCGGTGCGGATCTCGTCCACCAGGGGCGCCCACGCCTCCCGGATGAGGGAGGCCACGGTGCCTTCAAACCCCGAGACCCCCGAAGCCGCCGTCACCTTCTCCAGGAACTCCCTGACCTCCAAACCCACCCCTCCCCTTCTCAGCACCACCGGATTCGGCCGCCCCCTGCTCCGGGCGCGGGACCACCCGCGCCGGGACCCCGGCCACGAAGGCCCCCGGCGGCACGTCCCGCGTCACCACCGCCCCCGCCCCCACCACGGCCCCATCCCCGATGCGCACGCCGGGCAGCACCGTGGCATTGGCCCCTATGAGCACGTCCCGCCCCACCTCCACCGGGCCGGTCCGCCACTCCCGCACCAGGAACTCGTGGGCCAGGATGGTGGCGTTGTACCCGATCACGCAGTTGTCCCCCAGGGTGATGAGGTGGGGGAAGAAGATATCGAACATAGCCCCCAGACCCACGGCCACGTCCCGGCCCACCTTCATCCCCAGGCAACGGTACAGGAGCCTCTTCACCCCCACCCACGGGACGAACCGGCATATGTAGAGCACCACGAAATTCAGGGTGGCCCGCCAGGGGTTGACCAGGCGGGTCCACCCCGCCATAGGATTTGCCGCACCGCCGGGATGTACCTGCAACCGCCGGCCGCTCAACCCAGCCCCACCGCCTCCAGCGTGAGGCCCGGGCTGGCGTTGAGGTCCATCCCCGCCCGTCGACCCTCCCGCCAGGCGAAATAGCCGGCGGCGGCCACCATGGCCGCGTTGTCCGTACACAGGGTCGGCCGGGGCACGTACAGCTCAACTCCCGCCTTCCCGCAGCGCGAGCGCACCGCCTCTCGTACGGCCCGGTTGGCCGCCACCCCGCCCGCCAGCACCAACCGCGTGGCCCCCAAAGCGGAACAGGCACGGGCCGCCTTCTCGGCCAGCACTTCCGCCACCGCGGCCTGGAAGCTGGCCGCCACATCCGCGGCCCGGTACCCGCCCTCGTGCCGACGCAGGTATGCCGCCACCGCGGTCTTCAGGCCGCTGAAGCTGAAGTCCAGCGCCCCCTCCAGCCAGGCCCGCGGGAAAGGGATGGTGGGCTGCCCGTCGCGCGCCAGGGCCTCCACGTGGGGCCCGCCCGGGTACGGCAGGCCGAGCAACCTGCCCACCTTGTCGAACGCCTCCCCGGCGGCGTCGTCCAGCGACCTGCCCTTCAGCTCCATGCGCCCGTGCGAGGGCATCCACAGGAAGTCCGTGTGCCCACCCGACACCACCAGGGCCAGCAGGGGCGGCTCCAGGTGAGGGTACTCCACGAACGCCGCGTAGACGTGAGCCTCCAGGTGGTGCACGGGCACCAGGGGGACGTCCAGGGCCCAGGCGATGGCCTTGGCCGCTGCCAGCCCCACCAGCAGGGCCCCTACCAGCCCCGGCCCCGGGGTGACCGCCACAGCTTCGATGCCTCGCAAGGATACGCCCGCCTCCGCCAGCGCCTGGTCGAGCACGGGCAGGAGCGCTTCCAGGTGGCGACGCGACGCGATCTCGGGCACGACCCCGCCGAAACGCTGGTGCAGCCTCACCTGCGAGGCCACCACGTTCCCCAGCAGGTGCCGCCCGTCTTCCACCACCGCGCAGGCGGTCTCATCGCACGACGTCTCCACACCCAGTACCCTCATGGCACCCACCCGCCAGCTCTGCCGCGCCACCGGCTCCCCCGCGCCTCCGGGCACCCGCACCAGGCGCCCTTGTCGCTCAATACTTTTCGTCCCAAAGGTCTTCGAGCCACATTATGATGGCGTCTTCCCCGGTATCGGAGTAATAGCCCTTGCGGATGCCGCGGGGGGCGAAGCCCAGGCCGGTGTACAGCCGCTGCGCCGCCAGGTTGGACTTGCGCACCTCCAGGGTCATGCGGGTGGCCCCGTGCGCCCGGGCGCGGGATATGAGTTCGCGCAGGAGGCGTTCGCCCAGTCCCCGGCGCCGCCAGTCCGGGTGGACGGCGATGTTCGTCACGTGGCCTTCGTCGAGGATCACCCACATGCCCGCGTACCCCACCACCTCCTGGCCCAGGCGCGCCACGATGTACTGGGCGTGGATGTTCTCGGTCAGCTCGCTCAGAAAAGCCCGCCGCGACCAGGGGGTACGGTACGATAGTTCCTCCACCGCCAGCACGCCGTCCAGGTCGGCCAGTGTCATCTGGTCTATATACACCTGGTCGACGTCCCGCACTGTCTCTTTTCCCACAGCTCCTCGGCCTCCGATCTGCGCAGGTAGACCGCTCGCAGGGCGAAGGGGTCACCGGCCGCACCCGCTTCCAGGGACGCCCGGCCCAGCCGCGCCACCACCGTCGCCCGGGGGTATCCCAGTTGAGGCTCCAGCACCAGGGCAACCTCACCTGCCCGGGAAGGCACCTCCTGCCTGTGGGCCCAGGCCCACTCCCCCACCAGGATCACCCGGCCCACCTCATTCTCCGCCGACTCCGTACCGGGCCCGGAGGCCAGGTGGTGCAGCAGGGTCTCCCATTCCACAGTACGGGGAACAAAGCCCGCGGGCTCCCGGGGATAGCCGGCGGCGTATACCCGCCCGCGCTGGGCGTCCAGCACCGGTACCACCAGGCACCCCGTGCCCAGCCAGGGGAAAGCCATGGCCTCCAGGGTGCTGACCCCCACCGCCGGGACTCCCAGGGCATAGGCCAGCGCCTGCGCGGTGGCCAGCCCCAGGCGCAAACCGGTGAAGGAACCGGGGCCGGCCCCTGCCGCCACCGCCTCCAGCTGGCTCCGCTCAAGGCCGGTCTCGTGGAACAGCCTGTCCACCAGGGGCATGAGCACCTGGGACGGTCGCAGGGGACCGCAATAGGTGTGCTCTGCCAGCACATCATCCCCGCTCAACAGCGCCACCGAGGTGAAGCGGGTGGCGGTCTCCAGGCCCAGGATCAGCACCGCCCCCGCCCTCCGTCCCGCCGACGCCCCGGCTCACCGGCACCGGCGAAGGCATCCAGCAGGAGATGATACCTGGTCCCGCAGGCCGTGAGGAGCAGCACGCGCTCTTCTTCCTGCGACCCCATCTCCAGTGATATCTCCAGGTGCTCGGGCGGCAGCCCTGCTGCCGCCCTTTCCGCCCACTCCACCACGGCCATGCCGTCACCCGGGAGGAACTCGTCCAACCCGGCCTCTTCCGCCTCCCGGGCGGAGTCCAGCCGGAACAGATCCAGGTGATACAGGTTTCCCCGCGGGGTGGGGTACTCGTTGACCAGGGTAAAGGAAGGGCTGCGCACGCGACCGGCAAAGCCCAGCCCCTCGGCCATGCCCTGCACCAGGGTGGTCTTGCCCGCGCCCAGCGGCCCCACCAGGGCCACCACGTCGCCCCTCTGCATCATGCCCCCCAGGCGGGCACCCAACTCGCGGGTCTGGGCGGGCGACCGGCTGAGAACCTGCATCCGGCGGGCTACCGGTTGCTCATGGAGATGGGGTGGCATGTCAGCCACCCCCTCGGGGGGCAACGCGCAGGTACTCGTCCCTCAGGCGGCGCAGGTCTTCGTGCACCGGCCGCTCCTTGGTGGGATCCCGCAACACCGCGGCCGGATGGAAAGTACCCATGATACGCATGCTCCCCCGCTCCAGCCAGTTCCCCCGCAGCCGGGTGATGCGAGCGGAGGGGTGAACCAGGGCCTGCAGGGCCGGAGAACCCAGGCACACCAGGATGCGGGGGCGGATCAGCAGCAGCTGATGGCGGAGGATGGGCCAGCAGGAGCGCATCTCCTCCGTCAGGGGAGTCCGGTTTCCCGGCGGACGGCACTTCACCACGTTGGTGATGTAGACCTGATGGCGCTTGAGCCCCAGGAGTCCGATCCATTTGTCCAGCAGCTGGCCGGCCCTACCCACGAATGGCCGCCCCATCTCGTCTTCGGTCTGACCGGGACCCTCACCCACGAACATCATGACCGCCCGGGGATCGCCCTCACCGAACACCACGCCGCGGCACCCCTCCCGCAGCGGGCAACGCCGACATCCCCGTGCCACCCGGCCCAGTTCCTCCAGGTCGGGAGATCCCTCCATCTCCCTCAGGAAGGTATCACCCTCTGCCAGTATTCCCCCGTCAAGGGGCCAGGCCTCCCCTACCGGGGACGCCGTGCTGGCTGCGCCGACAAATAGCGCCGCAGGGGCTGCCCTCGCTCCGCCCTGCGACACCGCCCCGCCCTCTGCCCGCTGCTCCTCGACTTCATGCCGGGGAGCGGCCTCTGCCACCGCTTCCCCGTCCGGTTGAGGAACCGCGAGGAGGGGTACATCCGGTCCCGTGAGGAAAGAAAAGGTCTGCTGGCGGGCATGGGACGCCCCCTGCCCGCCCCGGCTACGCTTCGTCATATCCGCCCAGAAGCCTCCTCGTGCGCTCCAGCACTTCCACGTAGCGCCGCCGCTCCGCGGGGGGGCGGGCTGCCTCGGTAAGGTTCTCGCGGCACATCTGCCGATACCTGCTCGCCATCTCGGGCAGCCAGGCCGCGAGCGTCTCGACGATACCCGTACCGATCGCCCGGGCGGCGCCGCAACGCGGACCGCAGGGCAGAAATCCCGACGCGAAGAAGACGCTCTCATCGGGTTCGTCCCCCCGGGCCACCCCGGCGGCCAGTTGAGCGGCCAGGCTGTCTTCGTACGGGGTTCCGTCCGCCAGATGGCGGACATAGTTGTCCAGGCAGCAGGCCGGATACCCCAGGACCTTCCCCAACGACTCCGCAAAGCGGGGCTCGGTTTCCGCCCAGCCTCCCATCCGCTTCCGACGCTCGGCCAGCATCTCGCCCAGTTCCGCCAGCACGGGCACCGCTACCGGGTCCCGATACACCACCAGGTAGCGGACCGTGGGACGCACTTCCAGCTGCCAGGCGTTCAGGCCCAACCGTTCGATCCACTCGCTGAGGAAGCGGTAGGTGGGAGCCGACTCGACCACCCGCCCGTACGCCTCGCGCAGCAGATCCGCCTGCCGGCGCAGCTTCGCCTGCGGGCGGAGAGCCACCTGCCAGCGCGCCCTGTGCTGGCTCACCAGCGCATCGATGGCTCCCCCCAGCGCATAGGCGTCCGGCAGATCGGCGGGGAGGACAATCAGCGCGGCCGGGCGAGCACCGGCGGCCACGGGGAGCAAGTCCTCGACCTTGACGCGATCGAGCACCGCCTGGTCGCTCAGCAAATCCCGCACCAGCGCCTCCGGGATCGCGGGCCCCGTCACCGGCTCAACCTCCTGCCGCCGCCACCGCTAGCAAGGAGGCTTTCTACCCACGCCCCGGTAATTCCTGCGCCGCTCGTCGCCGTGCAGACCAGCGCACGCGCCCCATGGGGATGCAAGGTTAGTCTTCGATGATTTCGACGTTGGCGCGGGGTACGGTCACGAGTTCGCCCGAATCCAGACGGGCGTGCAGGATGCGCACCTTGGCCTCAGTTTCGATGACCTGCAGCTCGGGAGGCAGCTCGGTCACGTGGGCCAGCCGGCCGAAGTAGGGTTCGCGGATGATGCGGATGCGCGTCCCGGGCACCAGACCCTGGGACACCCCCCCACTACCAGCCTGGCCCGCAGAGGTGAGCCCACTGCTGGCGGCATCGCCCGCAGAGGCACGCCCACCGCTGGCAGCATCGCCCGCAGAGGTGCTGCCCGCGGCGGGGCGGGCGGCGGCCGACGGCCGGCGGCTGACGGGTACCACGATCTCCGGGCGCATCACTCCGGCCCGGATCTGGGTGGCGCCGTTGATGGAGGCCATGCGGCCGCCGAGAGACTGCAGCAATTCGAAAGTGCGGTGGGCCATGGTCATCTGGCCGAAACCCTCGGTTACGATCACGGTGATGGGGATGTCTTCGTGTCCGGTGATGGCCACCCCGATGTCATGGCCCAGGAACCCGATCAGGTCGCGGTCGATGATCCCGCCCGCCACCACTCCGCGGGCCCCCACTTCCACCGCCCGGCGCAGGGCGGCACCGGTCACCAGCGATCCCCCCACCAGCACCTTGCCCCGGTGGGCAGGAAGGATGGCGGAAGCCTCCAGCACCTCTTCAGGGTTGGCCACCACCACCTGGATCTCCCCGTACGTCTCCCCGCCCACCCCGAAGATGCCCTGGATGAACGCGCCCTGAGACTCCACCACTACCCCTTCCCGGGGTATCACCTCGGCTACCGCGCCCTCCAGGTACGCCCTCACCTGCACGGGAATGGGCGGCTCCCGCACGATCACCTGCCCGGTGACCTCGGATACCGACTCGACAGCCCCGTCCACGGGAGAAGTGCACTTGCTCGAGACCAGTCCAAACAGCGCCCGATAACGGGCGATCACCTCCCCCTTCCGCACGGGATCGCCCACCTTCTTGACCATCAGGTGGGGCAGGTCGGAAGGGTCCGCGCCCAGGGCGGCGGCCGCGTTCACCGTGTTTGGATTGCCGGGCAAAGATGCCTCGGCCACCACGGCATCGGGACCCACCCTCTGCCCCCGCTCCACCAGCACCCGGCCGGGGATGGGCAACCGGCGCTGCCGCCGGATGACGGCGTACTCTGTGACTTTCAGACCGGGAGTGTATGCGTGGGCCATGTCGTTCCCTCCCTAACCACCCAGCTTCTCCAGGAACTGGCGCGGATACAGGTCGACGGCCAGAGCCCATTCCCGCAGCTTCTGCCAGCGCCGGGCGGGCTCGGAGGACAGCACCAGAGGCCGTCCCCGGCAATCCAGAATGATCCCCGCCACTCCCCCATGCAGGATGGTGCGCAGGGCATGCCCCCGGCCCCGCCCCACGTCGAACCCGCGGGCAGGATGGATCTCGGCTTCCGCCTCCTCCCCCACCTCCAGCGGGAGGCGCCGGATCTGGCCGTACGCCAGCTCCTCTTTGACCACCTTTCCCCCCGGCAGGTGCAGGGTCACCACCAGGCACGGCTCCCCTTCCCTGCCCTGCCCCACCGGGGCCACCGCCGTGCCCAGGTGGATCAGGCAGTCGCGGTCGAACACCTGCGCGGCCGCCTGCTCGTGTACCGTGGACAGCACCCCCAGCTGCGGCATCATGAAGATGGAATCCACCGCCAGCCGGGTGACACCTTCCGGCTGAAACGCGTCCAGCATCATCAGGGCCGCCTGCACCCGCCGGGGAGCATGGGAGAGCACCCCGCCCGAGCCTATGAGCAGACCCAGCTCCATGAGGTCGATGTACGTCTCCGCCCCCACCTGGGTGAAGGTGTCGTCGATGGTGCGCTGCCGCTGCACCCCCTTCAACCCCACCGCCAGGGTCTTGTGGTGCTCGAAGGCAAGGCGCAGGGCCTCCCGCGCCAGGCCCTGCTCGATGGCCAGCTCCTCCAGGGTCTGGGGTACGGTGGTGGGACGGATCATCTTGTTCCGGATGCGGTTGCGGATGTCGGCCTCGTCAACCGGGAAGGGAATCCAGCGTACGATGTTGGGAAGCCCCGCTTCCAGCAAGACGTTGCAGATGGAATAGGACATGCCCAGGTTGGCGCTCACCGTGCGCACGAAACGCTCCCCGTACACGGAAAAGACGTCCGTGGTCGCCCCCCCGATGTCCACCCCGATCACGTTCAGGCCATACTCCCGCGCCGCCGTCTGCATGCCCAGTCCCACGGCCGCGGGCGTGGGCATGATGGGCGCGTCCGTCCAGGTCATGAGCCTGTTGTAGCCGGGGGCCTGGGCCATCACGTGCTCCATGAACAGGTTGTGGATCTCCTCCCGCGCCGGCGCCAGCACCTCCTGCTCCAGCACCGGGCGCAGGTTGTCCACCGTGCGCAGGTCGAAACGCTCCCCCAGGATGCGCTCCATGTGGGGACGGGCATCCCGGTTGCCCGCATAAATCACCGGCAGCCGGAAACCAATGCCCAGCCGGGGCCGGGGCTCGGCCGCCGCCAGCAGCTCGGCGATCTGCACCACGTGGGTGACGGTGCCCCCGTCCACTCCACCCGAGAGCAGGATCATGTCCGGGCGCAGGTGGCGGATGAGGGCGATCTTCTCGTGGGTCTTGCGCCCGTCGTCGATGGCCACCGCGTCCATCACGATGGCCCCCGCCCCCAGGGCGGCCCGCTGGGCACTCTCGGTGGTCATGCTCTTGACCACCCCCGCCACCATCATCTGCAGCCCGCCCCCGGCACTGGAGGTGGAAAGGTAAGTATCCACCCCGCTGCCGTCGGGTTGCCGGGGGGTGATTATCCCTTCCTCCGAGAGAAACTTCCTCCCGGTTAGCTCCTCCACCTCGCGGACGGCGTTGCGCACTCCCATGGTTACGTCCTCGAAGGGACGCTCCACCGTGGTGGGGGCTTCCCCCCGCACCACCAGCCGGTACTCGTCGCCCACTTTGTCGATGAGGATGGCCTTGGTGGTGGTGCTGCCGCAGTCGGTGGCCAGCACCGATGTGATCTCAGCGGGCACGACTCTTATCCCTCCGCTCTCCGGCCCGGTTGTCCTCGCGGGCCGCGGGCCGGTCATCCCCCGGGGCACGGTTGTCCTTGGGGGCCGGGCGCCCGGGACGGGCCGCCGCCCGGCGCTCCCGGGCCTGCCTTTTCTCTTCCTCTGACAGCTCCTCGATGCGCTGGATCAGGCGCTCCACGTTCTGCTTGTCCTCCAGGAGAAAGGCCAGCTTCTCAAAATCTCCCCAGACCAGGGTGATCACGGGAGAGAAGAGGTGCATGAACTGGCTGCCCAGCCAGCTCAGATCCTTGCCTGTCTCGAGCATGAATATGGCGGGGGTGTACATCCCGAAGCGGCGCACCAGCCGGGCCAGCTTCTCGATGAGCTGGTCCCGTTCCTGCGGCGTGATCTCGTAGATCATCCAGTTATCGAGCCAGCGGGGCACCGCCCCCACCTCCCTGCGGCCGCCGTTTCAGGGCCACGGCCGCTAGAAAAGCTCCACATTGGCCCTGGGGACCACGACGCGTTCCCCTCCGTCCACTGCCACTTCCACCATGGGGACGCGCGCCTCCGTCTCCGCCACCATGGGCTGCCGGGGAATCTCAACGATGTGGCCCAGGCGCCCGAAGTAAGGGTCGGTGATCAGCCGTACGCGCTGGCCGCGGCACAACTCCTCGTCGGCCACCTGTTCCTCCACCACCGGCCCCTGGTAGTCGGGAAAGGGAACCACGATCTCCGGCCGGATGGCGCCCGCCCTGATCTGAGTGGCTCCGTTGATGGAAGCCAGCCGCCCCTCCAGGGCCTTGAGGCTGCGGAAGACGTGCTCGCGCATGGCCAGGCCCCCGAATCCCTCGATGAGGATCACGGTGATGTCGATGTCCTCCTGGCCGGTGATGCCCACCCCCAGGCGCACCCCCAGGGAGCGGACCAGGTCCAGGTAGTTTGCGGTACCGGTCACCACCCCGCGCGCCCCCACCTGAAGCGCCTTGACCAGAGCCTCGTTGGTGGCGTAACCGCCCCCCACCACGATCTTCCCGGCGCACTTTTCGTCGATGAGGTCCCCGGTGAGCGTCTCATCGGGGCAGGAGACCACCACCTGGATGGGACCGTGGGTTTCCCGGCCCAGGCCGAAGATCCCGGTCAGGCGCACGGCCGGAGCCTCCACCACCACGCCCCGGCGGGGCAGTACATCCGTAACCACCCCGCTGATGTACGCCTTCACCACCACTTCCTTGAACGGCCTGGCAATGGTCACCATGCCGGTCTGGGCGTTGACCTCGGCGATCACACCCGAGACGGGGGTCAGGCAGGTCTTGGTGAAGAACGCCGCCTGCTCGCCCTTCTTGGCGATCATCTGACCCTTCTTGACTTCCTTGCCCACGGGCGTGATCATGTGCCTGGGTACGTCCTTGGGCCGGCACCCCAGCTCGAAGGCGACGTCCACCTGGACGGGGGGTTCTTCGCGACCAAACTCTTCTCTGACGATTACCCGCCCCGAAGCCGTGGAGATGTCCTCGACCATGCCGTCGGTGGGGGATTCGTATTCCTTGCGACCATACAGGCCCTTCTCGGCGATCGCGATCACCTGCTTGGTCTTGACCTGGTCCCCCACCTTTACCAGCATGGCCTTGCCCAGGTCGGCGGGCTCGATGCCCAGCAGGCGGGCCACGGGCAGCACCCAGGGGATGCCGGGCCGCAGGCTGATGCGGGCCACCGGGGTATCCGGTTCCACCCGCTCGCCCGGCCCTACCAGGACCTCCCCGGGCAGGGGCAGCTTGCGCACCTTGCGCACGCGCTGGATCACGTAATCAGCGACGCCAGAAGAGACCGCCACGCTTCTCCCCTCCTTCCGGCCTGCCGGGAACGGGCGCCTTGCCCACGGGATGGGCGGCCTGGTACTTGCGGAGCAGATCCCCAGGATAGAGGTCCAAGGCCTCGAACCACTCGGTGAGCTTCTGCACCCGGCGGGCCGGTTCCGAAGGCAGTTCCAGAGGGCGGCCCCGGGCATCGATCACGATCCCCACCAGACCCCCGTGCACGGTGGCCTCCAGGCGGCGGCCCTTGCCGGCGCCGGCATCCAGGGCCCCGGCCGGAATCACTTCCACCTTTGCCGTCTGCCCCACGTCCAGGGGAATGCGCCTGATATCGCCGAAAGCCACCTTCTCTTCCTGCACGCCTGCGGGGAGATGGGCCCGCACCGCCACCGCCGGTTGCCCCTCCCGCAGCTTCCCCGAGGGGGCTATGCAGGTGCCCAGGCGGATCAGGCAGTCCTTGTCGAATACCTCGGCGGCGATCTCGGGATGGGTGGTGGAAAGCACCCCCAGGTGGGGCATCATGAAGATGGAGTCCACCGCCAGCTGGGTGATGCCCTCGGGCTGGAAGGCATCGATGAGCATCATGGCCGCCTGCTGCCGCCGGGGGGCGTGGGAGAGGACACCGCCCGACCCCACCAGCATATCCAGCTTCTTCATATCGATGATCTCGCGGCCGGAGGCCCGGAATATCTCCTGCTGGGCGCTGTGCCAGGCAGCCCGGGCCTCCTCCTTCTCCACCTTGCGGGCCAGGCTCTTGTGGTGGGAGAAGGAGAGACGAAGGGCTTCCCTGGACAGGGCCTGCTCCAGCACCAGCATCTCCAGGGTCATGGGGATGGTGGTGGGACGCACCATCTTGTTGGCGATCCAGTTGGAAAGCTTGACCTCGTCCACCCCGAAGGGAACCCAGCGCAGGATGTTATCGACTTTCGCCTCTTCCAGGACGTTGCAGATGGAATAGGACATGCCCAGGTTGGCGCTTACCGTGCGGGTGAAGGTACCCTCGAAGCTGGAGAACACGTCCGTGGTGGCGCCACCGATGTCGACCCCGATGATGTTGGCCCGGTACTGCTCGGCCATCAGGCTGATGATGCGGCCCACGGCGCCGGGGGTGGGCATGATGGTCACGTCCACCCACTCCATAAGTTCGGCATAGCCGGGCGCCTGCGCCATCACGTGGTTCATGAACAGCTCGTGGATGGCCTCCCGGGCAGGGCCCAGGTTCTCCACGTCGTGCCGGGGACGGAGATTCTCCACCAGATGGACGTCCAGCTCAGAGCCCGTCACCCCCAGGATGAGGTCCTGGGCATCGCGGTTACCCGCGTACACCAGGGGGAGCTTGTAGGTGGCGCCGAAACGCGGCTGGGGATTGGCCTGCACGATGGTCTCCGCGATGGCGGCGATGTAGGATACCGACCCCCCGTCCACACCCCCCGACATGAGGATGATGTCGGGCCGCAGCTCGGTGATGCGGCTGATCTGCTCGGAGGTGGACCTCCCGTCGTCCACGGCGATCACGTCCAGGACAACGGCACCGGCACCGAGGGCGGCCCGGTTGGCGGAAGCTGCGCTTATGCTCGACACCAGCCCCGCCACCATCATCTGCAGGCCACCGCCCGCGGAGGAGGTGGAAACATAGTAATCCACCCCTTCGCCGTCCGCGGCGGGGCGGACGAGGCGACCGGAGGAATCCAAAAAACGGCGTTCGAGGAGTTCCTCGAGCCGCCGCACGGACTTGCGCACTCCAATCATCACGTTTTCCCAGGGAGCCTCCACTGTGGTGGGCATCTCCCCCCTTCCCACCAGGCGGTACTCGCCGCCCCGATCCTCGATGAGAATCGCCTTGGTAGTTGTGCTCCCCACGTCCGTCGCCAGGATGACCCGCGGCCTACTACGGCTCATTCTAACCCCCCTTTTTCGCACCCACCTTGCGTGTTACCATCTCCACGATCCGGTCCCTCAGCACCTGCTCCCGGTCGAAAAACAGAAGGTGCCCCTTGAGGATGCGCCCGCGCAACTCCCGCTGATCGAAGTAAAGCTGCACGGCATCGGGGAAGATGCGGTAATCGAAAAACCTGTCCCACGGGCGGAAATCCCAGAGCAACCCGTTCTTGAGCCTCACTCCCTTCTCGTCCAGGCGATATCTGATGGGAAACAGGTAGGGTGCCACCGCCCCGCCCAGCACCACCAGGGTGGCCACCACCATCCAGGTCTCGTGGAACCACCACCAGGCCAGAACGGCCGAACCGATCACCGCCACCGTCGCCACCGCGGCGCGCCCGGGCTGGCGGGCATACAGGGCAACCGTCCATTCCAGCGTTTCCCGTGGCTCTGCCATAGTCCCAACTCGTGAATCATATTCGGCCTTCGTATGGGGGTTCCTGCTGAGCAGCTTTCAATTTTTGTAATACTCCCCCGAGCCTTTCAACATGTCAATAACATGAGCGACCGGTAGAGCCTCCACCACCCGCCCCAGGCGGCCGCGGGTGGTGGTCGCCCGGAACAGGGCATTGAGCACCGCCTCTTCCGTGCCTTCGACCACCGCGCGCATGAGCCCGGCAAAAGTGGCTCCGTGGTCGGGCAGGAACGCCGCCCACTGCACCCGATCAGGTGCGTCGTGGCGGTAACGGGTGGCGGTGCTGAAGGCCAGCACGAAGTCGCCGCTGCCGTGCCCCACGAAGGAGCCGGTGCGGGCCAGGCCCACCACCCCCCGCCGGGCAAGCCGTCCCAACTGGCGCGCGCCGAGGGGCGCATCGGTGGCCACCAGCACGATTACCGACCCGTCGCCCACCCCCGCCTCCGCCCCACGCTTCTCCAGGTGCATCCCGACGGGGACACCCAGGATGGTGAGGTCACGGCGGCGCCCGAAGTTGGCCAGCACCAGGACTCCCACCGTGAAGGTCCCCGCCTCCCCCGCCACCACCCGGGAGGCGGTGCCGATGCCTCCCTTGAAGCCGTAACAGACCATGCCCGTCCCGGCACCCACCGCGCCTTCCGCGGGGGCCAGAGGACCGGCGGCCTCCAGGGCCCGGGTCGCGTGCTCCGGGCGGACGGCCGGGAGGCGGGCGTCGTTGAGGTACCCATCGTTGCACTCCATCACCACCGGGTTGACGGTGCCCGCCGGCCCCCCGATCCCCGGGTCCTGTTCGAGCATCCAGCGGACCAGGCCGTCCGCCACGCTGCCCACCGCCAGAGTATTCACGAGCATCACCGGCGTCTCCAGGGTACCCAGCTCGGCAACCTGGGCCAGCCCGGAGGCCTTACCGAAGCCGTTGATGACGTGGACGGCTGCGGGGACCTTTTCCCGGAAGGTGTTCCCCGGGTGGGGTCGCACGGCTGTGACCCCGGTGCACACCCCTTCCTCCGGCCGGTAAAGGGTGACGTGTCCCACCAGCACGCCGGCCACATCGGTGACGGCGTTCCCCGGTCCCGCGGGCAGCTCTCCCACCCGATACCCCAGTTCCCGCAGCCGCGGCCGCGGGTCAGAGGCGGGCACGGGCGGCCTCCACCAGTGCCGAGAAGGGCTTGAGGTGCAGAGGATCCCGGCTCCACATCTCTTCGGGATGCCACTGCACCCCCAGGGCGAAGCGATGGTCGGTGGACTCCACCCCCTCGATGACCCCATCGGGTGCCCAGGCCACTGCGCGCAGTCCCGGGGCCACGGCCCTGACCGCCTGATGATGGAAGGAGTTGACCCGGGCCTCCGTCACACCCAGAACGGCGGCCATACGACTCTGGGGGTCCAGCTGCACGGGATGGCTTTCGTGCCAGCGCGGTGCTTCCTGGCTGTGCTTGAGCACCTTTTGCAGCTGGGAGCCCAGGTCCTGAAAGAGGTTTCCTCCCGCCGCCACGTTGAGCACCTGGACACCCCGGCATATCCCCAGGATGGGAACACCCAGGGCCAGGGCCTGACGAGCGAGGGCGAGTTCGAAGGCATCCCGCTCGGGGGTGACCTTTCCCAGGCCGGGTAAGGGGTCCTCGCCGTAGTACGATGGATCGAGGTCCACACCCCCGGAAAGAAGAAGGCCCTGGAGGTGAGCCAGCACCTCTGCGGCCTTCCCCGGATTGAGCACCGGCAGGATAACCGGGACACCGCCGGCCGCTTCCACGGCCGCCGGGTAACCGGCCGGCACGCGCACGCGGTCATTTTCATCGGTGCTGCTGGTGATTCCTATGAGAGGCAGCAATTTCGTTCAGTCCTCCAGATACTGCGAATATGCAAAGAGAGTGGGAGACCCTCCCGTGTGCCAGAATACCACGTTCTCCCCTGGTTTCACCACGCCCCGGCGCAGGTGGTCCACCAGTGCACCCATGGCTTTGCCGGTGTACACGGGGTCGAGCAGCACCCCCTCCTCCCGCGCCAGGAGCCGGATCGCCTCCAGGCAGGCAGGGGTGGGGATGCCGTAGCCCGGCCCGATGTAGTCGTCGAGCACCTCTACCTCTCCGGCACTCACGGTTACGGGCAGACCGAGCAGCCGGGCCGCCCCGGTAGCCAGGTCCGCCACCCGCGGGCGGGATTCACCGCTCGACCGGCTCACGCTGATGCCCGTGACCCGGAGGGCGGGATCGAGCACCCGCCCGCCCAGCACCAGCCCGGCCTGAGTGCCTCCCGAACCGGTGGCCACATATACCCGGTGCGCCACGACGCCCATCCCGGCAGCCTGGGCCAGCATCTCCTGCATGGCCAGGCAGTAGCCCACCGCGCCCAGGGGGGTGGATCCCCCCACGGGAATGGGGTAGGGATGCCGTCCCCGGGCCCGCAGGTCGGCGGCTGCTTCTTCCATCACCTCCTGGGCTGGCCGGGCGCCGGCAAAGCGTACCTCCGCCCCCAGCAGGCGGTCCAGCAGCAGGTTGCCCTGCCTCTCTTCCGGCTCCTCGCCCTCCAGCACCAGGATACATTCCAGGCCCAGGCGGGCGGCCAGGGCAGCGGTGATGCGAGCGTGATTTGACTGCGGCCCTCCCACCGTCAGCACCACGTCGGCGTCCTGGCGCCGGACGTCGGCGAACAGGAACTCGAGCTTGCGGGCTTTGTTCCCTCCCAGGGCGGCATGGGTGAGATCATCCCGCTTCAGGAACAGGTGCACTCCCGGAAACAGGCGCTCCAGCCCCACGGCCTCCTCCAGGGGCGTGGGCAATCCGGCAAGGTGAAGGCGCGGCAGCCTGGCAAATTGCACTCCTCATCCCCCCCAAGGACCGGTATTGGTCGCCTGCGACGTCAAATCTCTCTCAATCCCACGCTGATGGCCAGGGCCTCGTTCACCCTCTCCATGATCTCGTCACCCAGGTGGGTCACCCGCTGTCGCAACCGCCGCTTGTCGATGGTGCGGATCTGCTCCAGCAAGATCACCGAGTCCCGATCCAGGCCCGACTCCCGAGCCGGGAGCTCCACGTGGGTGGGCAACCTGGCCTTGGCGATCTGGGAGGTGATGGCAGACACGATGGTGGTAGGGCTGTACCTGTTGCCGATGTCGTTCTGGATGATCAGTACCGGCCTGATGCCCCCTTGCTCCGAGCCCACCACCGGACTCAGATCAGCGTAGAACACGTCTCCCCGCCTGATCACCAACTCCCACCCTCCGTCCCCGTGAGGGGGCCTCCCCCCGCCCACGCCGCCTCCACGGGCCAGGTGGTACCGTCCTCGGCCAGGTGCAGGTTCAACTGGCCCATCTCTTGGTATCCCCGCACCAGCTGTTGCCGCAGTAGCTGGCGGCGGCGCGATTCCAGGTGGCCCCGCAGGGCATCACAGATGACTTCGCTGCGTCTCCTCTTCTCCTGGATCACGATGCCGTCTACCGCGTCAAGTAGATCCGCCGGCAAGGTGATGGTTATCCTGCGCGCTTCACCCATTACCTTCACCCCTTCCGGCAAACTCAGCGGTGCCCGTCTCCACCCGGGCGACCTCACCGTCGCACAAATACGCTCTGGCCACCCGTCGCCCTATCCCCACCAGGATCTCGTAGGGAATGGTGCCGGCGGCCCGGGCCAGATCCCCGGCCGTAATCTCTTCCTCTCCCTGCCGTCCCAGCAGCACCACTTCTTCCCCGGCGGACAGCTCCCATCCGGCCGGTAAGGCAACCGTCAGCTGGTCCATGGAAACCCTGCCCGCGATCGGCGCCCTCCGCCCCCGCACCAGCACCTCCGCCCGTCCCGACAGCACCCGCCGGTACCCGTCCGCGTACCCCACCGGCAGGGTGCCCACCACCTCGCCCCCCGCCGCCCGCCACGTGCGCCCGTATCCCACCGTCTCGCCCGGTCGCATTACCTTGACCTGGGCCACGCGGGTCTTCCAGGTCAGCACGGGTCGCACCCGGGCCACCGATTCCAGCCCGGGGGCCGGGTAGATGCCGTACATGGCCAGCCCCGGCCTCACCAGATTCAGCCTGGCCCCGGGCAGGCGTAGCAGCGCGGCACTGTTGGCCGCATGTCGATAGGGAACGTGCACCTGCTCCCGCTCCAGGGCGGTCAGCACCGAGGAGAAGGCCTCCACCTGCGCCCGCGCGGAGGAGAGGTCGTCCTCGTCAGCGGCGGCCAGGTGCGTGAATACCCCTTCGACCTCCAGGGCGGGAATTCCCTTCAGCCAGCGCACGAACCCCACCGCATCTTCCGGCCGTACCCCCAGGCGGCCCATCCCGGTGTCCACCTTGACATGCACCCGGGCTCGCCGGCCCGACCGTGCCGCCGCCTGGGCCAGGGCACGCGCCCCCTCGTCCCCGAAGACGCAGCAGGAGATGTCGGCCTCCACGGCGGCGCGTGCTTCCTCCGGTGGGAGGTAGCCCAGGATGAGGATGGGTACCTTGAGGCCCTGACGGCGCAGTTGCAGCCCTTCCTCCAGGCATGCCACCGCCAGCCAGCGCGCACCCGCTTCCACAGCCGTGCGGGCCACCGGGACGGCCCCGTGGCCGTACCCGTCCGCCTTTACCACGGCCATCACCTGGCTGCCCCCGGCCACCCGCACCAGCTCCCGCACGTTGGCGGCCAGGACATCCAGGTCCACCTCCACCCAGGTGGGTCTCAGGTTGCGTTCCAGCACCGCCCGCAGCGCCGCCGCCCCCACCTCCTTCGCCACCCGCTCGAGGCGCGGCCCTCCGCCCGCCCCGCTTCCCCCGGGCAGATGCGTCAGTCCGCCCGGCGGGCGGCCCGTTCCAGGCGCCGCGCGGCGCCGGGCACGAAGGCCAGGACGTCACCGGCCACCAGAGACAGGTGGCCCCTGCGCCCGGCGGCCAGGTCTCCGGCCAGGCCATGCAGGAACACGCCCAGGCAGGCCGCCCGCTCGGCAGGCACTCCCTGCGCCAGAAACGCACCCAGCAGGCCGGTGAGCACGTCCCCCGATCCCCCGGTGGCCATCCCTACGTTGCCGGTGGGGTTGACGAATACCCGGCCGCCAGGCGTCACCACCAGCGACCGGGCCCCCTTCAGCACCACCACCGCCCGCGAGCGCCGGGCCGCCTCCCGCGCCGACTCGAAGCGGTCCGCCTGCACGCGGGCAACGGTGCTGTCCAGCAGGCGAGCCATCTCGCCGGGGTGGGGGGTAAGGACAGTCGGGTGTTCCCTCTCCCGCAAGAGGGAAAGGTCCGAGCCCAGGGCCCAGAGGCCATCGGCGTCGACCACCAGGGGCGCCGGGCACCAGCGCACGAAGTCGCGCACCAGGGTGGCCACCCCGGGCGAGCGCCCCAGTCCCGGCCCTATGGCCCACGCTTCCGCCCCCCGGCCCGCCTCCTTGAGTACGTCCAGGGCGGAAGCGCTCAGCATCCCCTCTTCTTCCGGCAGGCCGCGCGTCATTACCTCTGATAGCCCCGCCGCCACCACCGGCTGCTGCCGCACGGGCAGGGCCAGGGTCACCAGCCCCGCTCCTCCCCGCAGGCCCGCCATGGCCGCCATCTTCGCCGCCCCCACCATCCCCTGGGACCCGGCCACCACCCAGAGGTGTCCGAAAGTTCCCTTATGGGCGGCCGGAGGACGGGCGGGCAACCAGGCTGCCACCTGCTCTTCTTCCAGCATTTCCACCTGCGGGTTGACCCGCTCTACCAGTCCGGGGGGAATGCCGATGTCGGCCACCACCACCCGGCCGGCGTGCTCGGCGCCCGGGTACACCAGCAGACCCACCTTGGGGAGACCCAGGGTGACCGTCACCCGGGCGCGCACACAGGGCCCGCTCACCGCCCCGGTGTCGGCGTCCAGCCCCGAAGGTACGTCCACGCTCAGGACCGGCCGCTCCGCCCGGTTCAGCGCCTCGATGACCTGCGCCACCTGCCCCCGGGCACCCCCCTGTATCCCTGTGCCCAGCAGGGCGTCCACCACCAGGTCCGCGGCGGCCAGTTCCTCCGCGAGAACGCCCTCCCAGCCCGGTCCCGACAGGAACCGCAATGCCAGGCGGGTGCCGGGCAGGGCCTCCTCGGCCCTGGCCATGGCCAGGTTGGCGGCGGCATCCCCCTTCAGTTCGTCGGGGGAGGCGGTGAGCAGCACCCTCACCTCCGCCCCCTGATGGCAGAGGTGCCGGGCCACCACCAGGCCGTCGCCCCCGTTGTTCCCCTTGCCGCACAGCACCAGCACCCGGCACCCGGGCGCATCCCCGAGCATCTTGAGGGCCTGTCCAAAAGCAGCCCGGCCCGCACTCTCCATCAGGATGAGACCGGGGATGGCCCCCTCTTCCTGAGCCAGGCGGTCGATCTCCCGCATCTCGGCCCCGGTGACTGCCCTCATGCCTCCTCCACCGCGCCTCCCGCCTGCGCGCCCCGGACCGCGTCCCGAACCGGCGGCCCACCGGTTTCCGCAAGCCCTGCCTCTTCTGCCAGCGGCACGTCCCCCTCCGCCAGCACCCTGCCGTCTTCGCCCAGGGCGAGAGCAACGGCCACGGCCACCGCTCTCTCATGGCTCAGGGAAATGCGCCAGGACTTCACGCCGCGCTGGCGGGCGGCCTGCATCCACGCCCCCCGCAGCAAAACGCGCGGCACCCCGCCGGCGCCCCGCTGGATCACAACGTCGCGCCAGGACCCGGGCCGGCACCCGAGGGCCTTGGCCACGGCCTCCTTGGCCGCCCACCGGGCCGCCAGTTGCTCGGCAGCCCGTCGCCCGCTGCACTGCGCGAGCTCCTCCGGGGCAAAAACCCGCCCCGCCACGCGGTCCCCCTGCAACCGCAGGAGGCGGCGCCAGCGCGACACGGCAACCACGTCAACACCCAGGCCCAGCATCCCCTGGGTATTCTTCCCCCCACCCCCATTTTCCTTCGCCGCCGTTCTCCTTCGCCCAGGTGGGGGTCAGCGCTGAGCATCGGCGGAGCAGGGATCCCCTCTTTCCCGCAGGCCAGAACCAGAAGGGCTCAAGGCAGCATCACGGAAGACAGGGGGAAAACCCTGGCGCAACAGGCGGCACGGGCTCACCTATTCTACGGTGACGCTCTTGGCCAGGTTGCGGGGTTTGTCGACGTCGCACCCCCGGGCCACCGCAGCGTAGTACGCCAGCAGCTGCATGGGCACCACCGCCACCACCGGCGCCAGCCAGGGGTCAACCTCGGGGATGGTGATCACCTCCACTCCCATGGGCTGCGCGGGGGCTCCATCCCCAGCCTCCTGCCTACCGAGGCCCTCCGTCGCCCCACCGGTGAGGGACGCGGGGGCGAAGAGATAGACGCGGCCGCCCCGGGCCCGCACTTCTTCCACGTTGGAGATGGTCTTCTCACGCAGGGTGGGTTGGGTGGTGAGGGCGACCACCGGGGTGTCCGGCACGATCAGCGCCAGGGTGCCGTGCTTGAGCTCGCCGGCCGCGTACGCCTCGGCGTGGATATACGAGATCTCCTTGAGCTTGAGCTGGGCCTCCTGTACCACGGCGTAGTCCAGGCCCCGGCCAATGAAGAATGCATCCTCGTGTGCGGCCACACGGCGGGCGACCTCCTCGATGCGGCCGGCTCCGGCCAGCCCCTCCTCCACCAGGGAGGGAAGAGCCCGCAGCGACCGCCCCAGGCGGCGCGCCTCCTCCGCGGACAGCGTCCCCCGCAGGCGGCCCAGGTGCAGGGCCAGCAGAGTCAGCGCGGCCGCCTGGCAGGAGTAGGCCTTGGTGGAAGCCACCGCTATCTCCGGCCCCGCCCAGGTGTACAGGACCCGCCCGGCGTCGCGGGCGATGGAGCTACCCACCACGTTGACTATGGCCAGTACGCCTGCGCCCCGGGCACACGCTTCCCGCAGGGCCGCCCGGGTATCGGCGGTCTCACCCGACTGGCTGATGACTACCACCAGGGTGTCCCGGTCTACCAGGGGCTGACGGTAACGGAACTCGGAGGCCAGCTCCACTTCCGCGGGCATGCGCGCCAGCCCTTCCAGCAGGTACTTCCCCACCAGTCCGGCATGGTAGGCGGTCCCGCAGGCCACCAGGTGCACGCGGCGGAACCGGCCTAGCCAGTCCGGGTCGAGGGCCTCTTCCTCCGCCCGCACGTCCCCGTTTTCAGCCAGCCGCGAGGCCAGAGTCCGGCGCAGGGCGGCCGGTTGCTCGTGGATCTCCTTGAGCATGAAGTGAGGATAGCCGCCCTTTTGGGCCATGCTGGCATCCCAGGTGACCCGAAACACTTCCTTGGACACCGGACGGCCGTGGCGGTCACTCACCTCGACCCGGTCTGCGGTGAGCACCGCCATTTCGCCTTCGTCCAGGATGTAGGTGCTTCTCGTATATTCCAGCAGCGCAGGCACATCGGAGGCCAGGAAGTTCTCGCCCTCGCCCAGGCCCACCACCAGGGGGCTCTCATGCCTCACCGCCACCAGCATGCCGGGGTGAAGAGGCGACATGACAGCCAGGGCGTAGGATCCCCGCAGGCGGCGGGCAGCCGCCGCCACCGCCCCGGGCAGGTCCCCCTGGTAAAGGCTCTCGATGAGGTGGGGGACCACCTCGGTGTCGGTCTGGGACACAAAGCGGTGGCCCTCCCCGGCCAGCTCCTCTTTCAGCTCCCGGTAGTTCTCGATGATCCCGTTGTGCACCACCCAGAAACGCCCGGTGCAATCTCCGTGGGGGTGGGCGTTTTCATCCGAGGGCACCCCGTGGGTGGCCCAGCGGGTATGACCGATGCCCGTGCGGGCGCGCCCGCCGTCGAACTCCGCCTCCAGCTCCGCCTCCAGGCGCGACAGCCGGCCCTCACGCTTGCACGCCAGTGCCCGATCTCCGTCAAGGACCACCACGCCCGCCGAATCGTATCCCCGGTACTCCAGGCGGGACAATCCCTGCAACAGCACGGGCAACGCGGGCCGCGGGCCCACGTAGCCCACTATTCCGCACATCCACCTCTCCTTTCACCACCCGGCCCTTTTGTCCCCGGGATCGCTCCCGGGATTTGTGAGGCCTCTTACGGTCGTGGCCAACCGTGGGGCATCCGCCGAATCCTTCGATGAACCCCACCCTCGTCAACTTCCCCCGCACCACGCGGGAGGAAGTCCCGGCGCTCTCTGCCTTCGTCGCACACCGCACTCCTTGCGACACGTCTTGTGCACCCTCCCGGGTGCGCTCACCGCGCTCATTCCGGATGCGCCGATCGGGGTTCTCCTGACCCCCTCGATACCTCCCCGGCAATCACCTCCTCCAGCCTGGCCACCACCCCGGTGACTTCGCCCGGGTCGACCCCCTCCACCATGATGCGCACCAGGGGTTCCGTACCGGAAGGACGTACGAGCACCCTCCCGCGTTCCCCCAGGGTGCGGGCGGCTTCCCGCAGGGCCTCCTCGATGCGGGGAGTGGCACGATAGCGCATGCCGTCGGGGAGCCGCACGTTGCGGAGCGCCTGGGGGTAATGGGGAATCCGTCCCGCCAGCGCGGAAAGGTTCTCCCGCGCGCGGGCCACAGCGGCAAGAAGCTGCAAGCCGGTAAGCATGCCGTCGCCGGTGGTGGTGTGATCCAGGAAGATGATGTGGCCCGATTGCTCACCCCCCAGGCTGTACCCGCCCCGCCGCATCTCTTCCAGCACGTAGCGATCCCCCACGGGAGTCCGCACCAGGCCCAGCCCCATCTGGCCCAGGAACACCTCCAGCCCCAGGTTGGACATCACGGTGGCCACCACAGCTCCCCCGCGCAGGCGCCCCTCTCGCTGTAACGCCTCGGCCAGGATGCCCATAATGGCGTCGCCGTCCACTATCTGGCCCTTCTCGTCCGCCGCGATCACGCGGTCCCCGTCGCCATCGTGAGCTATCCCCGCCTGAGCGCCCAGCCGGACCACGGCGCGTGCCAGGCCCGCCGGGTGGGTGGAACCACACCCGGCGTTGATGTTGAGCCCGTCGGGCTCGCCGTTGATGACGGTGACACGCGCCCCTACCCTCCCCAGCACCCGGGGAGCCAGCTCCGAAGTGGCACCGTTGGCGCAATCAACCACCACCCGCAGAGGGATGGGCCCCGCCACCGTGCCCACCAGGTACTCTATGTAACGCTCCCGTGCTGCGCGCGCATCCTGCAGGCGCCCCACTCCGCTCCCGGCGGGACGGGGCAGGGTGTCCTCACTCAGGGCCAGGCCCTCGATCCTCTCCTCCACCTCGTCGGGGAACTTGTATCCTTCTGCGGATATGAGCTTGATGCCGTTGTACTCGGCGGGGTTGTGGGAAGCCGATACCACGGCACCGGCCTGGCAGCCCAGGTACCGGGTGAGGTAGGCCACCCCGGGGGTGGTGATCACCCCCAGGTCCAGCACATCCGCCCCGGCGGACAGCACACCTGACACGAAGGCGCCTTGCAGGAGATGACCGGAGAGCCGGGTGTCCCTGCCCACTGCAAAGCGGGGGCGACCTTCGCCCCCCAGGGCGGCGGCCGCGGCCCGCCCCACCCGGAAGGCCAGCTCGGGCGTTAGTTCCACGTTGGCTATCCCGCGCACCCCGTCGGTCCCGAAGAGCAAGCCGACCCCCCCTTCCATGATATTCGCCGGCGACCCGGCTGCCGGCCGCCAGGCTACCGCGTGGCAGTGACAAGGGTGACTTCGGCCGGTTCCACGCGCGGGACTTCCACACGGGAGGGGACATCCACCTGCACGGTGACCTTCCGCTCCCCGGCATCGCCGCTCCCGTCCACCCAGGCCTGGGGCTGGACACCTTCCAGCAGATCCTTGCGCGCCCGCACGGTTACCTTGACCTGTGCGGGCTGGCAGGAAGCGGTCATGCCTTCGGGGAGATTGCGCACCGCCACGGTCAGGCCCGGGAATTCCTTTTCGCCCACGTCTTCGACCACGCGCAGGTAGACCAGCACCGTGGGCGGGTCCGCCATGACGATGCCCGCAGGCAGCGCCACTGCCACCTCCCGTTCGCTGTCCCCGGTTATCCCTTCCAGAGAGATGGGTCGCGTACTCACCGATTCCAGGGTGTCCAGCTTATCCTGGGACCCGCGCACCTTCACCCGGGACGGACTCACCACCACCTCCCGCAGGCGGTACCCCGCGGGAAGCTGCCCCTGCACGTCTGCCTGCACGGGTACCTCCCGGGCCGGGGGGAGCCTCACCAAGCTGAAACGGACTTCCACCCCGCCCGGTTTCAGCGTCACTCCGGGGATCTCCCTGCCCTGCCGGTCCACCGCGCGCAGGTTAACCGTGCGGGAGAAATCGGCCGTAGCACCGGTAACGTCGACCTCACCCACCGCATAGCGCACCTGCGCCACCTGCCCCCGCGGTCCACAGGCGAGCACCTCGGCGGGGCTGGGCAGGGGCGATTCTACCCGGTAGTCTTCGCCTACTACGCCCACCACCTGGACCTGCACGGGCACGCGGCGTTCCGCCAGATAGTCCACGGTCACCCGGGCGTAGGTGGGTGACACCTCCACCACCTGCACTCCCCGGGGGGCCTTTGCCGCCACGGGCAGGGAGAATTGCCCCGCGCCGGCCCCACTCAAGTCAACCTCCGCCCGCACGGTATCGGGACTCAGACGATCGAGCACGCTGCGGGGAGCGCGCACGGTCGCGTCCACCTTTTGCGGGCGTATTTCCGCCACCGCCAGCTCGGACGGCAGACCCACCGCCTGCAGGGTCACCCCGGACATGGTAACGGAAACCACCGGGCTCTGGCCGGAACCCACACGCAGCCACAGCACGATGGCCAGCACCACCGCCAGGATTTTGAGGGTCAGGTCCTTCTCCAGCCAGCGATCCAGCACGTCCACCTACCAGCACCCGCCGTCTGTCACCGTGGCGCCCCTTCCGTACACCGGGCGGAGGCCGCCACCGGTTGAGCAACCGGCACCGCGCCCGGCCCTATCCCCGCCGGAAGACGCGGGGCTCGGACGGGAAGAAGCCGTCCAGCATCTCCCGCAAAGCCGTCGGATCTACATTTCGCACCAGCTTGCCCTCGGAGGCCACCGCCACCTGACCGGTTTCCTCGGACACCACCACCGCCACCGCGTCAGAACGCTCGCTTATGCCCACTGCCGCCCGGTGACGGGCTCCCAGTTCGGTTCCCAGCCGGGTGGCCTCCGCCAGGGGCAGGAAGCAGGCGGCGGCCAGGACGCGGTCTCCGGAGACGATTACCGCCCCGTCGTGGAGCGGAGTGTTGGGAATGAACAGGTTGACCAGCAGCTCGGACGATACCGCCGCATCCAGGCGGATGCCCGTCTCCACGTATTCCCCCAGCCGGGTGGCCCGTTCCAGCACGAGAAGCGCACCCACCTTTTCCCGGGACAGAATGCCTACCGCCTTGGATACCTCGTCGAGGGCGCGGCTGCTGTAAGAACGAAGAAACCAGTCCCGTCCGAATAACCTCCCCCGGCCCAGCTGCTCCAGGACCCGGCGCAGTTCGGGCTGGAAGACCACGGGCAACGCGACCAGGAGGGCAATCTGGGCCTGGTCGAACAGCCACTTCAGCGTGGTGAGTTCGAGCCAGTCGGACACTGCGCCCGCTACGAACAACACCACGATACCCTTGATGAGTTGAACGGCCCGGGTGCCCCGGACCAGCCGGAATACCCAGTAGAAGATGAGAGCCACGGCCGCGATGTCCACCAGGTACCGCAGCCAGTCTACCCAGGAGGCCGATACCAGCCAGAGGGGAGATCCCACCGGGTGTCACCCTTCCACTACCTTGCGCAGGGTGGTGTAATAGGCGAGGGCCTGGAGTTCGGTCATGAGGTCAATGTTCTGGATGTATGTCCCCGGCCGGGGCTGCAGCTTGGCGGGCGAGAAATTCAGGATGGCCTCGATGCCGGCGTCCATCAGTCGATCCGCCACCGCCTGCGCCTCGCCGGGAGGCACGGCGATGATGGCCATCTTGATCCCCTGGGCCCGGACTTCCCTCTCCAGATCCTCCAGGGGCAGGATCTCCACGCCTCCGATGGACTTGCCCACCTTGTCCCAGTCGCGGTCGAAGACGGCCGTGATCCGCACTTCCTTATGGCGAGCCAGATTGTGGCGGGCCAGGGCCGTACCCAGGTTCCCGGCCCCCACCAGGGCCACCGGCACCTCGCCGGTCAGGCCCAGGATGCGCTTGATCTTGCGGCCCAGCAGGCCGGGGTCGTACCCCACCCCGCGGGTGCCGAAAGCCCCGAAGTAGGCCAGGTCCTTGCGGATCTGCTCGGGAGTGACACCTACGCGGACGGCCAGTTCGGCCGAAGAAACCACGTCCACCCCGTCCTCGGCCAGCTCCTCCAGCACCCTCAGATACACCGGGAGCCGCCTGATGGCGGCGTCCGGGATGCGCAGGTCGACGGATCTGTTACTCATCTTCCTAGAACCTCCGCTCCACCACGAATTGGGCCGCTTCCCCCAGGAGGGCGGCAACCCGCCCGGGGGGCAGGCAGGAAAGCGCCTGCAGGGCCTCTTCCTTCAGGGAACGGGCCAGGTCGCGGGCCCTCTCCAGGTAACCATCTTCCTGAAGGATATTTCTTAACCGATGCAATTCTTCCTCTCCGAGCTGGCGGCGGGAAATCACCTCCCTGATCCAGGGCGCCCTGTCACCGTGAAGGGCCAGTATCACCGGCAGGGTGAGTACGCCTTCTCCCAGGTCGCTCCCCGGTGGCTTGCCCATCTCCGCGCGGGACCCCGTGAAGTCCAGGACGTCGTCCATAATCTGGAAGGCCAGGCCCAGGCTGTACCCATAGTCTCCCAGTGCCTCCACGGAGGGGGCCGGCGCCCCGGCCAGGAGTGCCCCTGTGCGGCAGCAGTCGGCGATGAAGCGAGCCGTCTTGCGGCCGATGCGGGCCAGGTACTGCTCCTCCGTCTGATCGGGATCGAAGCGGTGAGCCTCCTGGTCCATCTCGCCCTTGCACATCTCCTCCACCGCGCCCGCCAGCAAATCCACCACCTGCTGGCCACCGTAGCGCGAACCCAGGGTGAGGGCGCGGGAGAAGAGGTAATCCCCGAGCAGCACCGCCACCCGCTCGTTCCAGCTCACGTTCACGGTGGGCCACCCCCGGCGCTGGGGGGAACCGTCGATGACGTCGTCGTGCACCAGGGTGGCCATGTGCACCATTTCCACCGCCGCAGCCACCGGGATCACCTGCTCGGGGCGGTAATCACCCAGCCGGGCGCACAGGAGTACCAGGCCGGGGCGCAGGTGCTTGCCCGTCCCCCGCAGAAGATGCCTCCCCGCCTCCCCCAGCAACCCGCCGGGGGTTCCCAGGGTGACGCGGATCCAGTCCCGTACCCCCTCCATGTCCCGGGCGAGAAACGCCCAGCGGGCCCCCCGGAAAGGCACGCACGATGCCGTGCGCGGGAGAGCGAGGGCAGCCCCCGTGCCAGCGGCGGCTTCCACTGTTTCACCCACCTTCAGTACTCTGCGGGCATCGTCTCGAGCTGGGCCAGGGTAAACACGGGCCCGTCCAGGCACACGTACCGGGAGCCGATGTTGCATCGGCCGCACTTGCCGATCCCGCACTGCATCTTGAGTTCCAGCGTGGTGACGATCTGCTCATCCGCAAAGCCCAACTTCTTCAGGGACTCCAGGGTGAATTTTATCATGATGGGCGGCCCGCAGGTAATGGCAAGTTTCCCTTCCGGCTCGGGATGCACCTGCTCGAGGAAGTGGGGGACCAGGGCCACCGCGCCCTTCCACTCCTCGTCCCCCCGGTCCACGGTGAGCAGCACCCTGGTGTCGGGCGCCAAGGGCCACACATCGTACAGCTCCCGCTTGAAGCACAGGTCACCGGGGGAGCGCGCCCCGTAAATGATGTCTATTTTACCGTAATCCCCCCGGTTGTCCAGCACGTAGTTGATGAGAGAGCGCAGGGGTGCCAGGCCGATGCCACCGCCGATGAAGAGGAGGTCCTTCCCCTTCATGTCCTCGAAGGGGAAGTGGTTGCCGTACGGTCCGCGCACGCCGATCACGTCCCCCGGCTCCATCTCGTGCAGCCGCGCGGTCAGGCGTCCCACCTGCTTCACGGCCAGCTCCAGGGGGCGGGGCCGGGTGGGGCTGGAGCTGATGGAGATCATGGCCTCGCCCACGCCCAGCACCGAGACCATGGCACACTGGCCGGGCAGGTGCGAGAAGGAAGTCTCAGGGTCGAGGAACTGCACCCGGAAGGTCTTCACGTCCCCGGAAGCGGTCTCGGCCACGATCTCCTCGATCCGGGCCAGATGGGGCATCATGGGATCCACGGCGCTCGCTACCGTCGCCGTGACACCCGCTCCGCGTACACCCGCGCCACTGGCTCCCGCGGCACCCGCTCGCGGCGCGCCCGGAGAAACCAGGTCAAACATGCTCGCTCACCCCCCGCAGGTCGGCGATCACGGTGGCCATGTCCAGGCCCACCGGGCAGTGCTGCACGCACCGCCCGCATCCCGTACACAGGTAACGGCCGTACCGGTGCACGAAGTAGTTCAGCTTGTGCATAAAGCGCTGTCGGGTGCGCTCCTTCTTGGTGGGACGGGGGTTATGGCCCCCGGCCATGAGCAGGAAGTCCTTGAACTGGCAGCTATCCCAGCAGCGCAGCCTGACCCCGTCGTCCCGCTTGGGCACGTCAGTGACCAGGAAGCAGTGGCAGGTGGGGCACAGGTAGGTGCAGATGCCGCAGCCCAGGCAGCGCCGGGACGCTTCCTCCCAGTAAGGATCGTCGAAGCGGTCGTCGAGCTCCTTCGCCAGGTCGCCTACCCGCAACCGGTCCCCCAGGCGCACAGGCCGCTTGAGGTATTCCTGCTGCAGACGATCCCCCGCCTCACCGGCCCCGCCACCCGCGCCCGCCTGACTCGCCGCCCCCGGCGGGCCGATCTCCCCCAGCGCGACAGCGCCGTCCGACAGCACCCGGTCGAGGAGGGCCTGGCCCCGCGGGGTGAGCACCTCCACCCCCAGCCACTCGCCGGCCGGGTAAAGCATGATGTCGGCGCCGTCCGCCGTCCCCGGGGTGATGCCGAAGGCAGTGCAGAAGCAGGAAGATTCGTCCGGCTGCTCGCAGGCCATGCCCACCAGGGTGGTGAGCTCCCGCCGTCTGGCCCAGCAGGCATCCCGGTAATCGCCCCCCAGGAACACCTCGTCCAGCAGGGAGAGGGCGGCCAGGTCGCAGGGCCGGATGCCGAACAGGACGGTCTGCCGGTCGGGCTGCACGGGGGTGATGCCCGCCACCGGGGAGGGCAGGAACCGGAACATGACCTCGGTCTGGGGGAAGAAGAGTTCCTTGGCCGAGCGTACCGGGTTCACGTAGTCAAGCACCACCTGCTCGCCCGACGACACCGGCCGGAACACCACCACCCCGTCCTCCCGCACCGGGGCCACCAGGGAGGCGGCGGAGGCCAGCTTATCCAGGAAGGCACGCATGTCCTTGCGTTCGAGGCGCCTCACGAAACCACCTCCCTCAATGGAAGTCGGGATCGTCCGGGGTGTACATGGCCAGGGGCTCCTTCTCCTCCGGCTCCCAGGGCCGCTCGACCCCGAAGAGTTCCTGGATTTCCTTCTGCAGCGCCCGGTTGAGCTTCATGAGGGGGATGCTCACCGGGCACACCCGCTCACATTCGCCGCAGTCCACGCACCGGCCCGCCACGTGGAAGGCGCGGGTGAAGTGGAACATGTACTGCTCGGAGACGCTCACCTCGCGGGGCAGCCACATGGGCTCCCACACCTCCAGGGAGCACTCCCGGCAGCTGCAGGCCGGGCACACGTTGCGGCAGGCAAAGCAGCGCAGGCACCGGGCGAACTGGCGGTCCCAGTACGCCGCCCGCCCGGCCGCCCCCATGGCCGTCACCTCGGCCACCTCGGCATAGTCGCGAGGCCGTGCCGCCCAGGGCGCGACCTCCGGGCCCACCAGGAGGTCCACCTCACGGGGGTTGGGATCCTCGCAGTGCAGGCAGCGTTCCAGCAGGTACTCCTCGCGGGGAAGCTCGCGCACGCCGGAGCGGGTCTGGAGGACCAGCTTACCGTCCTGCACTCCAGCTTCCACCACGGGCTCCACCAGCAGGGCTTCCACCTTACCGGCGTCCACCACCCCCGCACAGCCCACCCCCACGAGGAGGACGCGCCCGCGATCCACCCGCCGGTCCGCCACCAGGCGCTTCATTGCCCGCAGGTCGCAGGTCTTGACCAGCACCCCCACCCGGCCTTCTTCCTCCTGCTCGTCCAGGAGATACTTGGCCAGGGAGGGAGCGCAGAACTCGTTCCACACCAGGCCGGCAGCCCCCTCGGGCCGCAGCACATGCCGGGGCCTCACCCGCAGGGCCGTGCGCCCGGCCCCGTACCCCAGGAACATCCTCACCTCGCCGCCCGCCAGCAGCCCGCCCACCTTCTCGGCCAGCTCGTGCCCGACGGCGCTCATGGCGCCCGTCCCGGCCTGCCCGCCCACGCCCACTGCAGCATCTTGAGCCCTCAGTTCGCCGCCCATAGCTCATCCCTCATCACGCGGTTGGGCCCCAGGACCCTGATTTCCTCGGTCATCTCCCGCACCGTGTCCGCGAACTTCTGGCCCTCGGAGGCCGATACCCAGGTGATGCGCAGGCGGCGGGGGTCGATCCCCAGGTACTCCAGGAAGCGGCGGGCCACCTGCAGGCGCCGGCGGGTGAAGTAGTTGCCGGTCGAGTAGTGGCAGTCGCCGGGGTGACATCCCGCCACCAGCACGCCGTCCGCCCCCTTCTGGAAGGCTCGCACGATGAACTGGGGGTTGACCCGGCCCGAGCAGGGCACGCGGATGACCCGCACGGTGGGCGGGTACTCCAGGCGGCTGGTGCCGGCCAGGTCGGCCCCCGCGTAGGAACACCAGTTGCAGCAGAACCCGATGATGCGCGGCTCCCAGTTCACCGGCATAGCGCTTCCACCTCCGCCAGCACCTGTTCATTGGAGAACCCGAGCAGGTTCATGGCCCCGTCCCGGCAGGCCACCGTGCAGGCGCCGCAGCCCTGGCAGAGCCCGGCGTTCACCGTGGCCACCCGCCGGCTGACCGTGCGCCCGCGCACCCGCTCGGTGATGATCTTCTCGTCGATGGCCCGGTAGGGGCAGATGGGCTTGCACCACAGGCACCCCGAGCAGATGGCCTCGTTGACGGTGGCGATGAGGGGATCGGCGGTGAGGGTGTCCCTGGAGAACATGGCCGACACCTTGGCCGCCGCCCCGCTGGCCTGGGCCACGGCGTCGGGGATGTCCTTGGGACCCTGGCAGGCGCCCGCCAGGTAGATGCCCGCCGTGTTGGTCTCCACCGGGCGCAGCTTGGGATGGGCCTCGTTGAAGAAGGCGTACTGGTCGTACGAGATGCCCAGGGTGCGGGCCAGCTCCCCGGCGTCCTGCCGGGGGGTGATGCCGGTGGCCAGCACCACCATGTCCGCCTCCACCACCACCTTGCGCCCGAGCAGGGTGTCCTCGCCCTGCACCACCAGGTGGTCACCTTCGCGGAAGATGCGCGCCACCCGCCCGCGCACGTACTGGGTGCCCATCTCCTGGGAGCGCTTGTAAAACTCCTCGTACCCCTTGCCCGGGGTGCGCATGTCCATGTAGAACACGTAGCTCCTGCAGCCGGGCACCTTCTCCGCGAGCAGGATGGCGTGCTTGGCCGTGTACATGCAGCACACCCGGGAGCAGTAGCTGATCCCCTTCTTGTCGTCGCGGGAGCCCACGCAGGTGACGAAGGCCACGCTGCGGGGCACCCTGCCGTCCGACGGCCGCTTGATCTTACCCTCGGTAGGACCGGAGGCGTTCACCAGCCGCTCGAAGTGCAGCCCGCTGATGACGTCGGGGTCCTGCCCCGCCCCGTACTCACCGTAGCGGCCGTGGTCGAAGAGGTCGAACCCCGTGGCGGCCACGATGGCCCCGAACCGCTCGGTGATGAGCTCGTCCTCCTGGGTGAAGTCGATGGCGCCCGCCGGGCAGAAGCGCTCGCACACCCGGCACTTACCCGTCTTGAAGTAGACGCAGCGATCGCGGTCGATGACCGGCTTGTTGGGCACCGCCTGGGGGAAGGGTACGTAGATCACCTTGCGCTGCCCCAGGCCCAGGTCGAACTGCGAGGGCACCTTGTGGGGGCACTTGGCCCAGCAGGTGCCGCACCCCGTGCATTTGGACTCGTCCACGGAGCGGGCCCGCTTGCGTACCGTCACCTCGAAGTTACCCACGTACCCGCTCACGTTCTCCACCCGGGAGTAGGTGAGCAACCGGATGTTGGGGTGCTGGGCCACGTCCACCATCTTGGGGGTGAGGATGCACAGGGAGCAGTCCAGGGTGGGGAAGGTCTTGTCCAGTTGCGCCATGCGCCCGCCGATGGAGGGCTCCTTCTCGACCAGCCACACCTCGTGGCCGGCGTCCGCGATGTCCAGGGCGGCCTGGATGCCGGCGATGCCGCCCCCGATGACCAGGGCCCGCTTCTCCACCGGGATGGACGCTTTCTGGAGGGGCCGGTTGAACACCACCTTGGCCACCGCCCGCCGCACCAGATCGATGGCCTTGGCGGTGGCCTCCTCCCGGTCCTTGTGCACCCAGGAGCAGTGCTCCCTCACGTTGGCGATCTCCAGCAGGTAGGGGTTCAGGCCGGCCGACTCCACCGTGCGCCGGAAGGTGTTCTCGTGCATGCGGGGCGAGCAGGCCGCCACCACCACCCGATCCAGGCCCTGCTCCTTGATCCCCTTGCGGATCTGCTCCTGGCCGGGCTCCGAGCAGGTGTACTTGTTCTGCTCCGCGTACACCACGCCCGGCATCTTGCGCACCGCTTCCGCGACGCGGTCGATGTCCACGGTGCCGGCAATGTTGGAGCCACAGTGACAGAGGAATACGCCGATGCGCTTCATGCCCCGCCCCCCTTATACCAGTGCCTTCTGGCGCAGGACCCCCAGCGGGTCCACGAAATGGCTCTCCAGTCCGAGTTCGCCGGGAGGCAGCCCCAGGGCCACCCCCAGTAGCTGGGTGAAGTAGTACACGGGGATGTTCCAGCGCCGGCCGCTCCACTTCTGGGCCTGCACCTGGCGCATGTCCAGGTTGGACTGGCAGAAGGGGCAAGCCACCGCGATGGCCTCGGCCCCCGCCCTCTGAGCGGCGGTGAGGATCTGGGCGGCCAGCTGCCACACCACCCGGGTGCGGGTGATGCTGAGGGAGGCGCCGCAGCACTCGGTCTTGGCGGGCCACACCACCGGCTCCCCACCCAGGGCCCGCACCAGACGGTCCAGGGTCTGGGGATCCTCGGGGTCGTCAGAGGCGGTGATGGCCGACGGCCGCACCAGCAGGCAGCCGTAATAACAGGCCACCTTCAGGCCGTCCAGGCTCCTCTTCAGGTGGGGGACGATATTGTCCAGGCCGTACCGGTTGACGATCACGTCCGGCAGCGCGTAGGCGTCGGAGCGGGCCGCGTACTCCTGGCCCAGGACCTCCCCCACCTCCTGCCGTACCTTCCAGTCCGATCGCACGGCGTGGACGGTGGTGCGTAGCCGGTTGAAGCAGGCCGCACACGGTGCCACCACGTCCAGGCCCATCTCGTCGGCCCGCGCCAGGCTGCGGGCGGGCAGGGCCAGGCTAAGCAGCTTCTCAGTAGCGTGGGCCGAAGTCGCCCCGCAGCAGGACCAGTCGGGGATCTCCTCCAGCTCGAGGCCCAGCACCCGGGCCACCGCCCGGGTGGAACGGTCGTACTCGCGGGCGGTACCCGAGAGAGAGCATCCGGGGAAATAAGCGTACTTCACCGCCCCTCCCCTCCCTTCGCCGCGGCCTCGCGGGCGCGCACGCGGGCGAAGAGCGCCCTCATCTGATCCGTCCCCCGGATGCGGTGGGGCACGGGCTTCAGCTTACCGTGGCGCATCATGGGCAATCCCACATCCAGGTCGGAGAAGAGGCCCCCGCTCTTCAGCTTGTAGCGGACCATGAGCCCGAGCTCGTGCAGCCGGCCCGCATCCCGCACGTTGTCCAGGAAGATGCCGTGGAACAGGGCGATCTGCCCCTCCGCGGGCCGGTAGCCGGCCCGCCGGGCCAGCACCCGCAGGGCGTCCATGGTGGCGGCCACGTCCACCTCACGGGGGCAGCGCTCGCTGCAGGCCGTGCAGGAGGCACACAGCCAGATGGTCCGGGAGCGCAGCACCTCGTCGCGGGCGCCCAGTTGCACCAGCCTCATCACCTGGTACGGCTCCAGGTCCATCACGAACGACACCGGACAGGATGCCGCACACTTGCCGCACTGATAGCAGAGTGATACCCTCGTTCCCGCCTCTACTTCTACCTCACGCAAGAACCCCGGCTCCATCCCCTCGCTCAGATGCAGTACGGCCTTGCTCACCCTCTCGGCCTCCCTCCCCGCCCCGGCCCCGCGCACCGGACCCGGGGATTGTTCCTTTGGTAACAAAAGCAGGGAAAAAATTAGCCCCCCTCAAGGTATTTGCAACACCCCGTATCATTTCCATACACCTTCGCCAACTCCTGCTGCCCGGGCCCGTTCCGCCCACCGGTGCAGGCGGCGCAGGCGATGGTTCACCCCCGATTTCCCCACCGGGGGTTGCAGTGTCTCACCCAGTTCCCTCAGGCTTACATCGGGGTGACGCAGCCGGGCCAGGGCCACCTCCTGCAGGGCCCGGGGCAGCTGCTCCCACACCCCGGCCGCCAGGATGACGCGCACGTCCTCCACCTGGCGCCAGGATGCGTCCACCACCTTGCCCAGGTTGGCCGTTTCCGCATTCACCAGCCGGTTCACCAGGTTCTTGACTTCCTTCAGGGCGCGCACGTTCTCAAAGCGCATGACCGAGCCGTGGGCGCCGGCCATGATGAGGAAACGGGACACCTGCTCGCCGTTCTTCAGGTACACCAGGTACGTATCCTGCCGCCGGGCCAGCCGGGCGGGCAACTCCTCGCTCCGCAGCAGGGCGAGCACTTCCTCCGCCGCCTCCCGGGAAGGCAGCGCCAGCTCCAGGTGGTGTCCCCGGCCGGGGTCGGCCACCCAGCCGGAGGCCAGGAACACTCCGCGCAGGAAAGAGCGCCGGCAGCAGCCGTTGCCCGGTTCCCCATCCGCCTCCCCGGGAGCCGGCAATCCCACTGGAGGGGCCACCAGGAAGCGGTAGTGCCCTCCCGCCCGCACCGCTTCCACGCGAGGCGGCTTGCCCAGCGCTCCCCGGCTCAGCCGCACCACCTTGCGCGCGGTGGCCGCACTCTCCACCAGCCAGGAACCCTGGCGGCGACCGTACCACCACAGGGCCAGCAATTCCGCCCGCCGGCAGCAGGGACGGGGCGGCATCACGCGCGCCAGCTCTTCCTTGACCTCAACAGTGAAGGACAATCCAGGCCCCCCGCGCACCCACCTTTCTTGAGTTTAGCACCCCGCGCGGGGGACGACAATGGCCTGATCCTGGCACGGACAGCACCGTAAGCCAGCAGACCGAGTGCAGGCGCTTCCCGCTTTTCATGATGGGGGGCGTTCCGTCATTTTTCATCGGACCGCGTCCGCGGTTTTCTGAAGGACGCTCATCCGCGGGGGCACCGTGGCACCCTGCCCCGGGCCGCAGCCAGGCAGGATGGTGTGCAATACCTGCAGGTGCATAACCCAGGTACTTCCGCAAAGCCAGCTATATTCAGATCTCGTAGGCCGGTCACGATCGCCCTTGCTGCGGAGCATGGGTACGGTTCGTCGAACAGGGCAGACATCCACAGCAGGGGTCGTGGGGAGTCGGGCCGGTCTCAGCGCTAGCCCGTGCCAGCGGGAGTGGGCGGGACGCGGCAGGTGGGGTCCACCAGGTCCATCACCACGCGGGCCAGGAGCCCGGGGTGGTGCCGCACCCAGGCGCCCCGGTCCAGCAGCCGACGCTTCACCACCCTAACCTTCACGGCACGCAGGCGCTCGAGATCGGGGAGCACGGGCTCGGCACCCTGTTCCCGGTAGCGGGCCAGCACACCGGGACGGGGGAGTTGCGAGTTCACCACGGCCGCGTCCACCATACGGGCTTCCAGCTGGTCGAAGAGCACCTCCACGTGGCGCGAGGCGGTGTAGCCGTCCGTTTCCCCCGGCTGGGTCATCAGGTTGCACACGTAAATGCGCAGGTTGCGGCCCTGGCACACGTGCCGGCGCACACCCGGCACCAGCAGGGGCGGGATCACGCTGGTGTACAGGCTGCCCGGCCCCATGACGACGGCGTCCGCCTGCTCCAGCGCCTCCAGCGCCTGCGGAAGCGCCTCGGGGTCGGGCGGCTCCAGGAACAGGCGGCGCGCCCGCGGTCCGCAGGCGGTCACCGCGGTCTCTCCGCGCACCACGGTGCCGTCATCGAGTACCGCACCCAGGACCACGGGGTCACGGGTGGCAGGGAGCACCTGTCCCCTGATTTTCAGGACACCGCTGCACAGGGCCACCGCCTGCTCGAAATCTCCCGTCAACTGGGTCAGGGCGGCCAGCAGGAGGTTCCCCAGGCTGTGTCCCTCCAGTTCGGAACCGGAGGGGAACCGATACTGGAAAAGCTGCTGCATGAGGGGCTCTGCTTCCGCCAGCGCCACCAGGCAGTTGCGCACGTCTCCCGGGGGCGGAACCCCCAGTTGCCCGCGCAGCCGCCCGGAGCTGCCCCCGTCGTCGGAGACCGTGACGATGGCGGTTATGTCCGCCGGATACGCCTTGAGACCGCGCAGGAGCGTGGACAGCCCCGTACCTCCGCCTATGGCCACGATGCGCGGCCGGCGACCGAGAGGCAAACTTCACTCCTCCTCGATGTCGCGGTGTTCCGTAAGCACGGTATGCCCCAGCCGGCGGATGAAGTCGGCCAGGTACTCGGCCACCACCACGGAGCGGTGCCGGCCCCCCGTACACCCCACCGCCAGCGTGAGTTGGGTCTTGCCTTCCGCCACGTACTGGGGCAAAAGGAAGCGGAGGAGGCCCCCCAGGAGCCGCAGAAAGCGCCGCGAGACAGGCCAGCGCAGCACATAGTCCCGTACCCGGGGGTCGGCGCCATCCAGGGGGCGCAGGTCTTCCACGTAGTTGGGATTGGGCAGGAAGCGCACATCAAACACCAGGTCGGCATCGCGGGGCACGCCGTGCTTGTAGCCGAAGGTGCGGATCACCACGATAAGACCCCGCCGCCTCCCCGTAAATAGATGGGTGATCTCTTCGCGGAGCTTCTGAGGAGACAGGTCCGACGTGTCCAGCACGATATGGGCCTTGCCGCGCAGTTCCTGCAGGCGCCTGCGCTCCTCCTGGATACCCTCCAGCACGCCGCCGTGCGGGGCCAGGGGATGCAGCCGCCGGGTTTCCTTGTAGCGCCGCACGAGGACCTCGTCCGACGCCTCCAGGAAGAGGATCTGATAGGGGAAGCCCACCGACTCCAGGTGCTCGAGCGCGGAGAATACCTCGCCGAAGAACTCCCCTCCCCGGATGTCCACCACCAGGGCCACCCGCTGGATCCTGCCCTGCTGGCACAGCTCGGCGAACTTGGGGATCAGCTCGGGCGGCAGGTTGTCGACGCAGAAGAAGCCCAGGTCTTCCAGGGCCCGCACGGCCAGCGACTTGCCCGCCCCGGAGAGCCCGGTGATGATCACCAGCCGGCCGTCCCGCTCTTCGGTCGCGATCCGGTCCGCCCCCTCTCACGGGCCCGCCGCCGGGCCCGACCTGCTCGCTCGGAAAGCGCCGGTGAGCGATACCCGCTCCCTGTCTACTCAGAACCGGGGAATGGCGCCTGCTCCTTCCGCGCGTTCAGGACCAGGTGGGGAGGGATGCCCGCCCGCTGCGCCCGCTCCCGCCCGGCGTCGAGCCACCCCACCCGGGCGGGATGGTGGGCATCCGACGAGACGATGAACCGGGCGCCACACCGCAGCGCCACCGCCAGATCGTCCTCGCGCGGGTACCCGTGCAGGCTGTTGATCTCGATGGCCGTGCCCCGCCGGGCGCACACCGCCGCCAGCTCCTCCGTGTCCACATGCATCTTCAGACCGGCGTGGGTGACGGCCAGCACCCGATAGCGCTCGACCGCCCGCACCAGGGCCGTCGTGTTGAGCCGCCGCGCCTCCGCCGCCGCCCGCGCCTTCCCCAGCGTCCGGCCCAACCGCGCCCGTGCATTCTTCCACACCAGCGGCCAGGCCCCCTGCCACAGCGACGGCCGAATCTGGGGATGAAGCCCTACCAGCAGGAGATCCAGGGCGGCGATGGCCTCTGCGGAAATGTCCAGGTCACCGTCCGGGGAGATGACGTTGGCCTCCACGCCCAGGAGGACCCGGACCGAGGGAAAGTGAGCCTGCGCCTCCTCCACCTGGCGGCGCATCTCGGCCAGCCGTTCTTCGGACCGCAGGCCGATGAGCAGCAGGGCCGGTCCGTGGTCGCATATCCCCACCTCGGCCAGTCCGGCGCGGGCGGCTGCCGCCACATTGTCGGCGATGCTCCCCCGTCCGTGACTGAACCGGGTGTGGGTGTGGTAGTCGGCTGCCAGGCGCCAACCATCCCATGATGCCAGGTCGCCCGGCCAACCCTCCCGCGCAACCCCCGTGCCCGCAAAACCGTCCCGTGACCCGTGGCTCAAGCGAGGCCACCCTCCTGCCAGGCCCTGCTGAGGACCTCCTGCCACGACCCCGGGTCCACCAGAAACCCGAGTCGCCCCGGCTCGCGCACACCCACCGGGTAGGAGGGCTGCCCCTCCGCCAGGCCCAGGGCACGCAGGGGGAAAGCGTCGCGCACGCGGGCGGGTACCGGCTCGCCGTAGGCAGGGTTGGGGACCAGTTCCAGGCCCGCGGGCCCGTCCAGCACGTGATATGCCGCCCCTCCCTGGGCCCGCATCTCGGAGAAGGAGGAAGGGAAGTGTCGCTCCACCCAGTTGGCGATCACCAGGGTGGACTTCCCCACATTGACGGTCACGTGACCGTAACCAGGCGGCACCAGCACGTACTGGCCCGGCCGCCCGCGCAGCACCACCACCTCCCGCGCCCCCGTCGGGCCTGGCCTCTGCAGCAGGAACCAGGCGTTCCCGTACACCACGTGATACAGCTCTGGATAGGTGAGGTCGCTCCCTGGTACCGTGGCGTGGTAGTGGCCGTGGGTGCGCACCGGCTCCCTCCCCGCCCGCGCCGCCGGTATCACAGTGAGGTCGTAACGCAGCCGGTGCTCCTTCAGGGATCCCCGGTGTTGCGGCCAGCAGATGTCCCGGTACATCAGATAGGCGGTGCCCCGGGGGGACCTCGCCGCGTCCTTCAGGACCGGGTGCAGTTCCTCCCAGGGTCGCAGGGACGGCTCCGCTGGGGGCAACCCCTCGGCGAAGAGCAGCCGCACGCCATCCTCAAGCCGCACGGGCAGGCCTGTGTTCTCCAGATTCACTTCTCCCACTTCGAGACCTGGTTCAAGAAATCCACCCGATTCCACCTTCGGGTAGATCGGTCCCCAGACCAGGATTCGGCCTCCTTCCGGACCTGTATTTGCCCTCAGGGGCAGGCAACAGGGGACCTCGCCCCGGGAGTCTCACCCGGACGGCCGACGAGGGAGGCCGCGGTGTCAGCGGGTGATCAGCCACGAGGTCAGCCCGCTTACCAGCGTGAGCACCAGGGCACCCGCCAGCGCCGCCAGGAACCCGGCCACGCTGAAACCGGGCACCAGGGCCGCCACCAACCAGAGCAGCAGGGCGTTGACCACCAGGGTGAAGAGCCCCAGGGTGAGCAGGTTGAGGGGGAGGAACACCAGCAGGAGAAAGGGACGGATGAGGGCGTTGGCCAGGCCCAGCACCAGGGCCGCCAGTAGCGCCGCCCATACGCCCCGCACCACGATGCCCGTCACGATGTAGGGCAGGATGAGCAATCCCAGGGCGTTGATCAGCCACCGCCTCAGCAACGACTTCAACCTCCTCCCTCCTTCACCCGCCGCGCCAGCCCCTGGCCTGCGAGGGACACCCCACGTCCCGGCGCAGACAACCCGCGGCACGCGGCCCAACGGGCCCTACTCGATGGAGATCTCCACCCTCTCCTCGTCGTCTTCGTCTTCGACTTCTATGATCTTGCCAGGGCTTCCTTCCCTGACCGCAGCCAGGATTTCATCCAGATCGATCTTCTCCAGTTCGGGGATGCCGGCGAACCGCTTGGCGATGCCCAGTCCCACGCTGAGGAGACTGAGGGGCAGGTTGACATTGACCATGGTCCGGCCGGTCTCCCGGTTGGAGACCTTGATGCGTAACCAGGGAGTCCTGCCGCGAGCCGCGGTCGCTCCGGCGGCACCCGGTGCTTCCTCCTTCCCCGGCGTTCCCAGCGCGGCCAGTAGCCGCGCCGCCTCGTCCGCGGTGATCTTTCCCTCCTGCAGCATGCGCAGGATGCGCAGTTTTTCCTCGCTCATGATTCTGTCCCCCTCGCGGGCGCGAGTGCCGCCGCCGGGGCCACCGCCTCGGGTTCGGGCACTTCGCGTCCCAGTGTTTCCCGGACCAGCACCTGCCAGATCAGGACTTGCAGCACTCCACCCACCATGATCGCCATCCACACCCAGGCGGAACCGCGGGTGTAAAGGAGGCCGCCCAAGGCACTGCCCGCGGCCAGGCCACCCCACCAGAGACCCTGGAGCAGACCGGAGAAGGTGGCGCGCACGGACAGACGGACACACTCCGCGCTGACCGCGCTCAGGGCGGGGCCAACCGCGTTGGCAACCAGACAGAGCAGGAACAGCAGGACGTAAAGATGCCAGACGGTCCTGACCAGGGGGGCGGCGGCGAATACCAGGCCGGCCCAGAGCAGGCAGAAGGTCCCCATCCTCTTGCGGCCGTATCGATCGGCCAGCCTGCCCCCCAGGTAGATGGTGACGGCCGACCCCACGGCCACCGCACTGCTCGCCCCGGCGATCTCCGCATACCCTCCCCCCAGGTAATCCTGCACCCACAGGGGCAGGGCCAGGTTGATGATGCCGTTGGCGACCGCGTTGACCAGCTGGCCAGCGGTGAGGCCCACCACGGTGGAGCGCATGCCGGGAACCCACATACCCTCCCAGGCCGCCCGCCACCGCGCCGCCCCCCGCGGCTCCGGGGAGCCCGGCGCGACTGCCCACACCCTCTCAGCGGGCGCAGCACCGGAGAGGGCGCCCGGTGCAGGCACCGTAGCGTTCGGAGCACCCGCAGGGCGGGGTTTACCCAGCGCAGCGGCCACGGCCAGGGCCGCCACGAAGAAGGGCAGCGAAACCGCGATGGTTACCCGGGCCCCCCAGCGGTCCGCCAGGAAACCGCCCGCCAGGGGTAAAGCAGCACCCATCACCCAGGCCACCGTCTGCAGCCCCCCGAAGAAGGTGGCTCGGGAGGAGCCGCCACTCTCCCCCGCCACCAGGGCCGAGAACGCCGGCCCGGCCATCTGGGCGAGGCCGCTCAGGACCGCCACCGCCAGCACTGCCTCCCAGCGCCTGGCTACCAGCAGCACGAGGACCGAGGTCAGATGCAGGAGCCGGGCCAGCATGATGGCTTCCCGTCGCCCCCAGCGGTCGCCCACCACTCCCCCGCCCAGGGATCCCGCCGCCCCCGCCACCCCGGTCACGGACTGGTACAGCCCGATCCGTCCCGGGTCCAGGCCCAGGGTGCGCAGGTAGGGGATGACCACCGCTCCCATCACGGAATAGCCGGCCTGGACGAGGCCCCAGTAGGTCCAGAGTCCCCGCCGCACGGCCTCATTCCTCCTGTGTCGATACCGTTATGGAGCCGCAGGACGTACGTAACCTGGCATCAAGGCGGCATTCCTTACCCTCGAAGCCAGGCGTGGCCACCTGGAGCTGGGCACGGGCCGCAGCTCCTTTGGCCGACTGGCGGGGCATCCCGGGCAGGTCCACCACAATGCCACCCAGGGATGTGCTGGCATCCACGCGGTAGCCGGCTTCGGGATCGGGACAGATCAGCCTGATGCTGCCGTTGGAGGTCCTCAGTTCGTATGTGTCCTGCCTGATCGCCCGGGCCTCGACCCTGATGCTGCCGTTGGACGTGGTGGCCTGGAGCCTCCGGGCCGAGAGCCAGGCCACGATGGCACCGTTGGAGGTATCCAGCTCCACCCGGTCGCCCTCAATGTCCTCCACCTCGATGCGCCCGTTGGACGTCTCCAGGTCCAGGACCCGGCAGCACAAGCCCCGCGCGCTGATACGTCCGTTGGAGGTCGCACCCCGCAGGTGATACTCACCCGGGGGCAGCCTGAGCACTCCCGAAACCGAGTAGTTTCCCCCGAAAAACCGCGCCGAGCGCACCTTGAGCGATTTCTCGTCCGCCTCCACGGTCACCAGGTCGGCGGCCTTGTGGGCCTGGCGCCCCCGCGCCTGGGTGTCCACCTCGAGCCGCCAGCCGGGGCCGTCCCATCCCTCCACGATCAGGCGGCCGTTGGCGAGTTCCACACTCACTTGCCGCGGCTCATCCCCCAGGAATTCCCCCTCACGGCTCAGGTGATCCCTGAACTCGGCTCCGGCCCACGGGAATATCTCCAGGAGCTTCATCACCCCTTCGGCGATGCCGGAGCCCATGTCGGCCATTTTCTCCCCCATCTCCGACCCCATGCGCGCCATCCTGTCCCCGAGTTCCGCTCCCATGCGCGCCATTCCCTCGCCGAGCTCGGGCCCCACGCCGGCCGCGTTCGCCCCCGGCTCCGCTGCCCCGCCCGCCACCCTCTCGCCTGACTCACTGCCAGGGGCGCGGCGGGCCCCCCGCCCCTGGCGTTCCCCCTCCCCTGTATCCTGGGGCTCCGCTCTAGCTGGCGACGGGGGCCGATCCCCCGCCTTCCCCACCGTGACCGGGCGTTCGCCTTGCCCAGCCGCTCCCTCAAGGGCCTCCAGCAGGCGCACGGCCTCCTCGGGGGTGACTCTCCCCTCCGCCACCATCTGGAGGATCAAACGCCGCTCTTCTTCCCCCATCACCCTTCCCTCCCTCGATCCCCGCGCTGAATCCACCAGCCTTCGGCGCCTACCTGACGCCCGCCGCCGGTAGCCGCCGCCTGCACGCCTTGGCCGCCACCGGTGCCTGCCCCCAGTCCGAGTCCTCTGTGGATCTCGCCCCCGCTACCTTGCGATGAGATGGCCCAGTCGCTCTACGGATCAGAGGGAGGCCAGCAGCCGCGCCGCCTCGGCCGCGGTGATCTTGCCCTTGTCCAGGGCATCCAGCACTTCCTGCCGCCGACGGGCCCGCTCGGCCTGTTCCTCCTCGTCCGCGCCGCGCGACGGGGCCAGGCCCAGGGCGGCAAGCACCGCTTCCAGGCGCCCCCTTACGGTGGGATAGGAGATCCCCAGTTCCCGCTCGACCTCCCGCAGGTTGCCGCGGGCGCGCAGGAACACCTCCACGAAGTCCCGCTGCTCCTGGGTGAGCAGGCAGAAGCGACACAGCCGGAACCGCCCCTCCATGGCCGTGGTGCAGGACGGGCAGTAAAGGCGCACGGCCCGCAAGGGCTCACCGCACACGGGGCACCGGCCCGGTACCACACGCTCCTCCACTGCAGATCCCTCCCTTGGGGAAGTATAAGGGAGAACCTTGACGATGTCAAGGCGTCAAGTAAAACTCCCGCCGGCCGCTGCTGGCAACTCGACCTGAAGGCCAGCCCCTACCCAGAAAAACTCTGGCCGGCGGGTCACCTGCCGCCCAGGAGAATCTCCCGTCGTCCCCGGGCACCGATGCGGCGAGCCTGACCTAGGCTTCCCCGAGATACTCTTTGAGGCGGCGGGCGGCGGCCCGGTTCATGCCGGGCACGGCAGCCAGCTCTTCCACCGAGGCGGCGACCAGCTTCTCCAGGGAGCCGAAGTGGCGGAGCAGTTCCTTCTTGCGACGGGGACCGATCCCGGGCACCTCATCCAGCAGGGAACGCAGGCCTTCCCGTTTGCGGGCCCGGCGGTGGTGACCGAGGGCGAAGCGGTGGGCCTCGTCACGCAGCCACTGCACCAGGTGCAGGGCCGCCGAGTCCCGCGGCAACTCCACCGCCTCGGGCCTGTCGGGCAGGAAGAGGAGTTCCTGCTCCTTGGCCAGCCCCATGGCGGGGATACGCTCGAGGTCGAGGGCGCGCAGCACTTCCAGCGCGGCATTGAGCTGGCCGCGGCCGCCGTCCACCAGCACCAGGTCGGGCATGGTGGCCCAGGACGATCCGCTCCCCGCCTCCTGCAGCCCCCGCCGGAAACGGCGGAACAGCACTTCCTGCATCATGGCGTAGTCGTCGGGTCCGGGAGTGCGCAGGCGGAACAGCCGGTAATGCTCCTTCCGGGGTACGCCATCTTCGAACACCACCAGCGACCCTACCGCCTGACGACCCTGCAGGTTGGAGATGTCGTAGCCCTCCAGCCGGTGTACGGGACCGACCAGTCCGGCCAGTTCCCCCAGCACCCGGGCCGCTTCCCGCCCCATCTCACGCCGGCGCTCTTCCTCCGGTTTGATCTCGTTGAGTACCTGCCTGGCGTTCTCGGTGACCAGTTCCACCAGCCGCCTCTTCTCGCCCTTCCTGGGAACCACCAGGGACACGCGGTGGCCAGCCTGGCGGGTGAGCCACTCCCCGATGAGGTCTGACTCCTCCGGCGCCGAAGGAAGCAGGATTTGCGCGGGGATATCCTCGGTATCCGCGTAGTGCTGTTTCAGAAAAGCAGCCAGGATCTCGGCGTCCTGGACCCTCCCATTCCCGCCCCCAGGAGCGTCGTGGGCAGTGCCGGCGCCAGTGCCCTCGGAGGCACCGGGGGCGAGGGCGAGCGACGCCGCGGGGAGGAAGTAGTGGCGGCGGCCCACCACCTTACCCGCGCGCATGAAGAACACCTGCAAGCACACGTCCCCTCCCGCCCGGGCCAGTCCCACCACGTCCTGGTCCTCCAGGCCGGTGGACACCATCTTCTGCTCCTCGATGAGGCGGTCCAGGGCCTGGATCTGGTCGCGCAGGCGGGCCGCCTTCTCGAACTCCAGGCGCCCGGCGGCTTCCTCCATACGGGCCCGCAGGCGCTGGCGCACCTCCTCGCCCCGCCCGCCCAGGAACAGGCACAGGTCCCGCACCACCTGGCGGTACTCGTCCGCGTCCACCTGGCCCGTGCACGGGCCCAGGCAGCGGCCGATGTGGTAGTTGAGACAGGGCCGCTCGGTGTTCCCCAGCGCCCGGTCCGAACAGGTGCGCAGGGGGAAGAGGCGCCGGCACAGACGCATGGTCTCGTGCACCACGGACGCCGGGTAATAGGGCCCGAAGTAGCGGGAACCATCCCGGCGCGCCCGCCGGGCGACCACCAGCCGGGGCCAGCGGTCCTCGGTGGTGACCCGCAGGTAGGGGTAATGCTTGTCGTCCTTGAGCATCACGTTGTACCGGGGCCGGTGCCGCTTCACCAGGTTGGACTCCAGGGTGAGTGCTTCCAGCTCGGTATCGGTGACGATCCAGTCCAGGCCCGCCGCCCGACTGAGCATGGCCATGGTGCGCTGGTTCAATCCCGCCGAGGAGTGGAAGTACGAGCGCACCCGGTTACGCAGGGAGAGGGCCTTGCCCACGTAGACCACCTGCCCGGCCGCGTCCTTGAACAGGTACACCCCCGGCCGATCGGGTAAACCCTTGAGCAATTCACGCCAGTGTTCCTGCTCCACGGAAGGTCGCCGGCCCCTCTATCCCCCGCCATCGGCCGCACGTGCTCCCGACGCGGCCTCCGCGGCCACCGTACGGGCGCGTGAGAGGGGCTCGGGCGCAACTCTCGTGTCGGCCGCGGGGCCGCCGCGGGATGCCAGCCAGCGGCGGAGGAAGCGACCGGTGTGGGTGTCGGTACGGGCAACTTCCTCGGGAGTGCCCTCGGCCACCACCCGGCCACCGGCGTCGCCGCCCTCCGGACCCAGGTCGATGATCCAGTCGGCGGTCTTGACCACGTCCATGTTGTGCTCGATGACCACCACGGTGTTGCCCGCATCCACCAGCCGGTGCAGGACGGAGAGCAGCTTCCTGACGTCATCGAAGTGCAGCCCGGTGGTGGGCTCGTCCAGGATGTACATGGTGCGCCCCGTGGCCCGCCGCGAGAGCTCCGCCGCCAGCTTCACCCGCTGGGCTTCGCCGCCCGACAGGGTGGTGGCGGGCTGCCCCAGCTTGATGTAGCCCAGCCCCACGTCGTACAGGGTCTCCAGCTTGCGGCGCAGGCGGGGCAGAGCAGAGAAGAACTCCAGGGCCTCCTCCACGGTCATGTCCAGAACTTCGGCGATGCTGCGCCCCCGGTAGCGGACCTCCAGGGTCTCCCGGTTGTAGCGCTTGCCTTTGCATACCTCACAGGGCACGTAGATATCCGGCAAGAAGTGCATCTCGATCTTGATGATGCCGTCGCCGCGACACGCCTCGCAGCGGCCGCCCCGCACGTTGAAGCTGAAGCGACCCGGGCGGTAACCCCGCATGCGCGCCTCCGGCGTGGCCGCAAACGCCTCGCGCACGAAGTCGAAGGCCCCAATGTAGGTGGCCGGGTTGGAACGGGGCGTCCGGCCGATGGGCGACTGGTCGATCTCGATCACCTTGTCCAGGTGTTCGACGCCCTCGATCCCCCGATGCTCACCGGCCCGGAGCCGGGCACCGTGCAACTCCACCGCCAGTCGGCGGTAGAGGATCTCGTTCACCAGGGTGCTCTTGCCCGAGCCCGACACCCCGGTGACGCACACGAAGGCACCCAGGGGGAACGAGATGTCGATGTCCTTCAGGTTGTGCTCCCGTGCCCCCCGCACGGCGAGGGTCCTACTGTGGCCCGGGCGGCGCGCCAGGGGTACGGCGATGGCCGCCTCCCCAGAGAGGTACTTCCCGGTGAGGGAACGCGGGCAGGAGGCCACCTCGTCCACGGTGCCGGCCACCACCACCTCACCGCCGTGGGCACCGGCACCGGGGCCCATGTCGATGACCCAGTCCGCTGCCCGCATCATTTCCTCATCGTGCTCCACCACCAGGACGGTGTTGCCCAGGCCGCGCAACCGCTTGAGGGTGGCGATGAGGCGGGCGTTGTCCCGCTGGTGCAGGCCGATGCTGGGCTCATCCAGGATGTACAGCACCCCCATGAGTCCGGAGCCGATCTGGGTGGCCAGGCGGATGCGCTGGGCCTCACCCCCGGCCAGCGTCCCCGTGGGCCGGTCCAGGGTGAGGTATTCCAGCCCCACGTTCACCATGAAGCCCAGCCGGGCCCCGATCTCCTTGAGGATGCGGTCGGCGATGAGGTGCTCGCGCGGGGTGAGTTCCAGGCGGGAGAAGAACTCCCGCGCCCGCGCGACCGACATGGCGGTCACCTCGGCCACGGACAGTCCCCCCACCTTTACCGCCAGAGCCTCCGGGCGCAGGCGAGCCCCCTTGCAGGCGGAACAGGGACGGCTGGACATGAACTCCTCGATCTCCATGCGCTGGGCGTCGGTCTGAGCCTCCCTGTGGCGACGCTCCAGGTTGGCGATCACCCCGTCGAAGTGGATGTCATGCACCCGCACCCGCCCGTAGGGGTTGACGTAGCGGAACCGGACGCGCTCCCCCGGCGCCCCGTAGAGGATGATGTGTACATGGCGCTCGGGCAGGTCGGCCACCGGCACCTCCGTGTCGATACCGAAGTGCTCGGCCACCGCCTCCAGCAACTGCGGGTAGTACGTACCGTTGCCCCGGAACCAGGCCACCACCGCACCCTCGGAAAGAGAACGGGAGCGATCCAGCACCAGGTCGGGGTCGATCTCCATGCTGGTGCCCAGCCCGTCGCACTCGGGGCACGCCCCATAAGGGCTGTTAAAGGAGAACAGGCGGGGCTGCAGCTCACCCAGGGAAATGCCGCAGTCGGGGCAGGCCATCTCCTGGGAGAAGAGCATCTCCTCCCCGTCCACCACCTGTACCACGGCCAGCCCGCCGGAAAGCTCCACCGCCTTCTCCAGGGAATCCGCCAGGCGGCTGCCCACGTCCGGACGGACCACGATGCGGTCCACCACCGCCTCAATGGTGTGCCGCTTGTACTTCTCGAGCTGGATGTCCTCGGAGAGTTCCCTAACCTCGCCATCCACCCGTACCCTTACGTACCCGGCCCGGCGCAGGTCCTCCAGTACCTTCTGGTGCTCACCCTTGCGCCCCCGCACCATGGGTGCCAGTACCAGCAGCCGGGTACCCTCGGGCTGGGCCAGCACCCTGTCCACCATCTGATCCACGGTCATGGAGGTGATGGGCCGCCCACAGCGGGGGCAGTGGGGCTTGCCAATGCGGGCAAAGAGCAGGCGGAGGTAGTCGTACACTTCGGTGACCGTCCCCACCGTGGAGCGGGGGTTGCGGCTGGCCGCCTTCTGGTCGATGCAGATGGCCGGCGACAGCCCCTCGATGAGGTCTACGTCGGGCTTGTTCAGTTGCCCCAGGAACTGGCGGGCATACGCCGACAGCGACTCCACATACCGCCGCTGCCCCTCGGCGAACAGGGTGTCGATGGCCAGGCTGCTCTTGCCGCTCCCCGACACCCCCGTGATCACCACCAGCTGGTTGCGGGGGATCTCGACGTCGATATCCTTCAGGTTGTGCTCGCGGGCGCCGCGCACCAGGATGGTGTCGCGCCCCCTGGAAATCTCACGCATCCTTCAAGCTGCAGCGCCCCGGCCCCCGGGCTCGCCCCGCCTGCCGCGCGGGTGACGTGGCCAGTACGCCCTCCCCTCCTGGGGGGATTATAGCACACCAGCCCGGCCCTCCCACCAAAGCTCTCCGCCATTCATTATGTTGGCAGGATTGGAGGAAGTTTCCCATACGACCGCGAATAAGCGTCAGGAAAGGAGGGGGTTACCGGTGAGACAGAAGGCAAAGTGGATTGCGCTGGTGTTGGCCTGCCTCATGCTGGCGAGTCTGGCCGCCTGTGCGCAGCAGCAGAAGCCTGCTGCCGAGGAGAAGAAGCCCGTCATCCTGGTGTTCGGACGCGGAGCCGATGCCGATCGCCTCGACCCCGCCCGCACCACCAGCGGCGAGTCGGTCAAGATCACCCTCAACATCTTCGACACCCTGGTCCAGTTCAAGCCCGGAAGCACGGACGTGGAGCCCGCCCTGGCGGAGAAGTACGAGCCCTCCGCCGACGGGACGGAGTGGACCTTCCACCTGCGCCAGGGGGTGAAGTTCCACGATGGCACCCCGTTCAACGCCGACGCCGTGCTCTTTTCCTTCCAGCGCCAGATGGACAATAACCACAAGTACTACTATGAGGACATGGAATACGCCGAGATGACCCTGGGGGTGGTCAAGGAGGTCGTCAAGGTCGACGAGTACACGGTGAAGTTCGTCCTCAATCACCCCTTCGGTCCCTTCCTGCGTAACATCGCCATGTTCTGCAACGCCATCGTCAGCCCGGCCGCCTTGGAGAAGTTCGGCGACGACTTCTTCAAGAACCCGGTGGGGACCGGTCCTTTCAAGTTCGTGAAGTGGGACCGCGACAGCCAGATCGTGCTGGAGGCCAACAAGGAGTACTGGGGCGGGGCCCCCAAGGTGGACCAGGTCATCTTCCGGGTGATCCCGGAGAACTCGGTGCGCCTGGCCGAGCTGCAGGCGGGCAACATCCACCTGATGGACGGCCTGGACCCCAACGACATCGCCACCGTGGAGAAGGACACCAACCTCGCCCTCATGAAGCAGCCCGGCCTCAACATCAACTACCTCTGCTTCCCCACCCGGCTCAAGCCGTTCTCGGACGTCAGGGTGCGTCAGGCCATCTCCTACGCCATCAACAAGGAGAACATCGTCAACTACCTGTATAAGGCGGCCGCCATAGTCGCCACCGGCCCGGTGCCCAAGACTATCCTGGACTACGACGTGCCCGGCTATCCCTACGATCCCGAGAAGGCAAAGGAGCTCCTCAAGCAGGCCGGCTTCGCCAAGGGTATGAAGATGAGCCTGTGGTGCTACCCCAACCCGCGCGCCTACAACCCGGTGGGAGCCAAGCTGGCCGAAGCGGTGGCCGCCGACCTGGAGAAGGTGGGCATCACCTGCACCATCCAGACCATGGAGTGGACCTCGTATCTGGCCCAGAGCAAGTCGGAGAAGGGCTTCGACGGGCCCTTCTTCCTCGGCTGGATGGGTGACAACGGCGACGTAGACAACTTCCTGTACGCCCTGCTCTCCACGGACAACATCCCGGGCGGCAACCGGGCCCGCTACTCCAACGCGCAGGTGGACGATCTGCTGCTCAAGGCCCAGAAGACCACGGACGAAGCCGCCCGTGCCGACCTGTACCGCCAGGCGGTGGACCTGATCGTGAAGGACGCCCCCTGGGTGTTCATCACCCACACCCAGGACATGGTGGTGCTCCGCAAGGGCGTGACCGGCTTCACCCAGAGCCCGCTCACGTTGTTCTTCCTCAAGGACGTAGCGCTGCCGCAGTAAGGGGACGGGGGGCCGGGCCGGGGAGGTCCGGCCCCCTCCCAAACCACGGGGCTGGAAATGACGAGTTACATCGCACGCCGCCTGGTCGCCATACTCCCCGTTTTGCTGGGGATATCCATCATAGTCTTCCTCATCATGCACCTCATCCCGGGTGACCCCGTGCTGGTCATGCTGGGGGAAAAGGCTTCTCCCGAACGGGCGGAGGAACTGCGCCGGGCCCTCGGGCTCTACGACCCCCTGCACGTGCAGTACGGTCGCTTCCTGCTACGCGCGCTCCAGGGCGACCTGGGACGGTCCATCCGCACCCAGGAGATGGTCACGCGGGAGATAGCGGTGCGCTTCCCCGCCACCCTGGAGCTCACCATGTGCGCCCTGTTCCTGGCCGTGGCAACGGGGGTGCTGTTCGGTGTAATCGCCGCCGTACGCCAGTATTCGGTATGGGACAACCTCAGCATGGTGGTGGCGGTAGCCGGGGTATCCATGCCCGTGTTCTGGCTGGGGCTCATGCTCATCTTCCTCTTCGGGGTGGCTCTAACCTGGCTGCCCATCTCGGCACGCCTGTCCGTGGAGGTCCACCTCGCCCGCATCACCGGACTGCACCTTGTGGACGCCCTTCTCACCGGCAACGCGGCCGCCTTCTGGGATGCCCTCCGGCACCTGGTGCTCCCCAGCGTGGCCCTGGGGGCCATCCAGATGGCCATCATCGCCCGCATGACCCGTTCCAGCATGCTGGAGGTAATCAGGCAGGATTACATCCGCACCGCCCGGTCCAAGGGCCTGGCGGAGCGCGTGGTCATCTACAAGCACGCCCTCAAGAACGCCCTCATCCCCGTGGTGACCGTGGTGGGTCTCACCGTGGGCCGGCTCCTGGGCGGCGCGGTACTGACGGAAACCATCTTTTCGTGGCCCGGCCTGGGCAAGTTCGCCGTGGACGCCATCTACGCCCGCGACTATCCCCAGGTGCAGGGGGTGGTCCTGCTCATCGCTGCCGGCTTCGTGCTGGTGAATCTGCTGGTGGATGTGATCTATGTCTTCCTCGACCCCCGCATCCGGTATCAATAGCGGCGCCGGCCTGCCCTCCGGCAGCACCCCCGCCCATGCGGGAGCAGGCCTGCCTTCCGGCAGCACCGCCGCCCACGCGGGAGACGGCCTGCCGCCGGGGAGGGTAAAGCGCGGTTCGGACGTGTGGAGGAGACTGCGCCGGAACCGCGCCGCCATGGCCGGCCTGGGGATCGCCATCCTGCTTATCGTCACCGCCATATTCGCACCCTGGCTGGCACCTTACTCTCCCACGGCGGGGAACATGCCCGAACAGCTCCAGGGACCCAGCTCCCGCCATCTGCTGGGGACCGACGACCTGGGTCGCGACATCCTGAGCCGCATCATCTACGGCACGCGCATCACCCTGCAGGTGGGCGTGATAGCCGTGGGCATCGGCCTGGGCATCGGAATGGTGCTGGGCTCCGTCGCCGGGTTCTACGGGGGCCGGGCCGACTCCATCATCATGCGCATCATGGACGTCATGCTGGCCTTCCCCAGTATCCTGCTCGCCATCGCCATCATGGCCATGATGGGACCCGGCCTGGTCAACTGCATGATCGCCGTAGGCATCGTCGGCGTTCCCACCTATGCACGCCTGGTGCGGGGCTCCATCCTGGCCATCAAGGAAACAGAGTACGTACAGGCGGCTCGCGCGGTGGGCAATCGGGAGCCACGCGTGCTGGCCCGCCACGTGCTCCCCAACACCCTGGCCCCCCTCATCGTGCAGGCCACCCTGGGCGTGGGCAGCGCCATCCTGGAGGCGGCGGCGCTGGGATTCCTCGGATTGGGGGCCCAGCGTCCCCAGCCGGAATGGGGTCTCATGCTGGCCGACGGCCGTCGCTTCCTGACCACCCACCCCCATGTGTGCACCTATCCCGGCCTGGCCATCATGGTGGTGGTGCTCGGCTTCAACCTGTTCGGTGACGGCCTGCGCGACGCCCTCGACCCCCGTCTCCGCACCTGATTTTTCTGCCGCCCGCGTACGTCCCCCGCGGCAAACAACGCCGGGCGGAACATGGTACAATATATGGGATACCACAAGACCCATCACGGTTGCGGCGCATCGAGCGATCGCAACATCTTGTTGAGGCCAACCCGGTCCGGAAACTACCCGGGAAGAACTCTGCCACGGGACCGCCTGATCGGAGGTGAGTTCATGGGGATCACGTACGTGGAAGGTATTGTCACGGGTCCAACAGGGAAGCAGGAGAAAGTCAGATTCCTGGTCGACAGCGGGGCAACGTACTCTCTGGTGCCGCTCTCCGTGTGGCAGTCCATCGAGCTCGGACCCAAGCGCAAGATGACCTTTACTCTTGCCGATGGCAGCAGTGTGGAGAGGTACGTGTCCGAGTGCCACATCTCACTCCAACAGGGAGAAGGCCACACTCCGGTTATTCTTGGAGAGAAGGACGACGAAGCCCTCTTGGGCGTGGTTACCCTTGAGATCCTGGGCCTCGTGTTCAACCCCTTCAGCCGGACTTTGCAGCCCATGAGGATGTTACTCATCTGATCGAGGGGGCTGTGCGAACAACTCCTGGCAACGTAACCCCGCCCCCGTACACGCTGCCGTTGGCCTCACCTGTTCGGCCGGCCCCCCGAACGGTTGCCCCGCGCACGTCCGCCAGGGTTACGCTGCGCGTGGCCAGCACGGGTAGAGCGACCACCAGCCTGGGGAGCGGTGCGCAAGAACAAGGCACCTGACGAAGCACGCTGCTCGAGTTCGAAGATCATGTCGCGCAGGGTGGCGGCGTGCTCGAACTCCAGCTTGCGGGCGGCCTCCTTCATTTCCTTCTGGAGGCGCTCCACCAGGGCGGGGATGTCGCGGGGGGCGACTTCGCGCAGGTCTTTGTCCGCCAGGTATTCGGGACCCTTCTGGGCCACCCGGGTGGCCTCGATGACCTGGCGCACGGCCTTCTTCACCGTCTGCGGGGTGATGCCGTGCCGCCGGTTGTACTCCATCTGCTTGCGCCGGCGCCGCTCCGTCTCCTCGATGGCCCGGCGCATGGAGTCGGTGACCGTGTCGGCGTACATGAGCACCCGGCCTTCGGCATTGCGGGCCGCCCGCCCGATGGTCTGGATGAGGGACGTATCGGAGCGCAGGAACCCCTCCTGGTCGGCGTCCAGGATGGCCACCAGGGAGACCTCGGGCAGGTCGAGCCCCTCCCGCAGGAGGTTGATGCCCACCAGCACGTCGAAGGCGCCCAGCCGCAGGTCGCGGACGATCTCCATGCGCTCCAGGGTGTCCACCTCGGAGTGCATGTACCGCACCCGCACCCCCATCTCCCGCAGGTAGTCGGAGAGGTCCTCGGCCATGCGCTTGGTGAGGGTGGTCACCAGCACCCGCTGGTCTTTCGTCGCGCGCTTGCGGATTTCCGCGAGCAGGTCGTCTACCTGGCCCCGGACGGGGCGCACCTCCACCTCCGGGTCCACCAGCCCGGTGGGACGCACCACCAGCTCCACCACCTGGTCCGACTTCTCCAGCTCGTAGGGCCCGGGGGTGGCGGACATGTAAATGACCTGGCCCACCCGCTTCTCGAATTCGTCGAAGGTGAGGGGGCGGTTGTCATAGGCTGATGGTAGGCGGAAGCCGTACTCCACCAGGGAGTCCTTGCGGGTGCGGTCGCCGTGGTACATGGCCCGCACTTGCGGTACGGTGACGTGGGATTCGTCGATGATGAGGAGGTAGTCCTCGGGGAAGAAGTCCAGCAGGGTGTAGGGGGGCTCGCCCGGCTTGCGGCCCGTGAGGTGGCGCGAGTAGTTCTCGATGCCGGGACAGTACCCCACCTCCCGCAGCATCTCCAGGTCGTAGCGGGTGCGCTGCTCCAGCCGCTGGGCCTCCAGGAGCTTGCCGCGTGACCGGAAGTACTCCAGGCGCCCGGCCAGCTCGGCCTCGATGGAGGCGATGGCCCGCTCCATCTTTTCGTCGGTGGTTACGTAGTGGCTGGCGGGGAAGATGGCCACGTGATAGCGCTCGCCCAGTACCTCACCGGTGAGCACGTCCACCTCGGTGATGCGCTCGATCTCGTCCCCGAAGAGCTCGATGCGCACGGCCCGCTCCGTGTACGAAGCGGGGAACACCTCCACCACGTCCCCCCGCACCCGGAACTTGCCCCGCACGAAGTTGATGTCGTTGCGGTCGTACTGGATGTCCACCAGCTTGCGCAGGATCTCGTCGCGGCTCCGCCGCTGCCCCACCCGCAGGGAAAGGCAGAGGTCGCGGTAGTCGGAGGGGTCGCCCAAACCGTAGATGCAAGACACCGACGCCACCACGATCACGTCCCGCCGCTCGAACAGGGCGGTGGTGGCGGCGTGGCGGAGCTTGTCGATCTCGTCGTTGATGAGGGTGTCCTTCTCGATGTAGGTGTCGCTCTGGGGGATGTACGCCTCGGGCTGATAGTAGTCGTAGTAGCTGACGAAGTACTCGACGGCGTTTTCCGGGAAGAACTGTTTGAACTCGGAGCACAGCTGGGCGGCCAGGATCTTGTTGTGGGAGATCACCAGGGTGGGACGCTGCACCCGGGCGATCACCTGGGAAGCGACGTAGGTCTTGCCGCTGCCGGTGATCCCCAGCAGGGTCTGGTGACGGCACCCCCGGTGCAGAGCATCCACCAGCCGCTCGATCGCCTCCGGCTGGTCGCCCCGCGGCCTGAAATCCGACACCAGACGGAACCCCACGCCCATCCCCCTTTGCGCGCCCCCTGTAACCGGCGCGGTCAGCGCGGGCTGTGGCGGCGGCGCCACCATGCCTCCAGCCAGGCCACCAGGGGCGAGCGGATGGGTCGCACCTGGGGCTCGCCCGCTTCACCGGGGCCCGGCAGGGGGATGATGCCCAGGCGCTGCACCTGCTTCCGCCACACCAGGCGTTCCAGCCGGCCGTCCGGCCGCCTCACCGTCAGCTCCAGCCACAGGTAAGGTTGCCCCAGGATCTCCTCGACGTGATGAGCCGCATGCACCGGCTCCCCGTTGATGGCCACCAGGGTGTCCCCCGGTCCCACTCCCATGTGGGCTGCCGGCGACCCCGGCATCACGTCGAGGATACGCACCCCCGTCCCCGAGGGCCGCAACCACGGTTCCCCCGCCATCTCCCTGCGCAGAGACCTGCGCACCACTGCCTCGTGGCCGAGGGGACCGAAGAGGGCAGCGGGCCACTCCATCCAGGGGGCACGGGAGGCCGCCACCGCCAGCACCAGCAGGGCCAGGCTGTACCCCGCCAGGCGCACCGCCGTGCGCCGGCTCACCTGCCGGGGCGCGTCCGTGATGGCCACCTCGGCATACCCCACCGCCGCCATTACCGGGAGCAGGGCGTACACGGCCGTCTCCGGGTTCACCAACCGGTCGGCGCGCAGAAGCGGCCACCAGTCGGGCATCTGTATCAGTCCTCCCAGCTGGGAGGGGTCGGGCATCGCCAGCAGCACCAGAACCACGATGGGAACGGGCCAGAACTTCTGCAGGGTGAACGCCCCCACCAGTTCCCGGCGCTCGTTCCGGATCGTCACCGGGGTGGCACAGGTGTACCCGCTCAGCCTGATAAGAAGGCTTTCGGTGAGGTGAAGAATGGCCACCAGGGCCATGATGCCCCCCACACTCACGCGCGGGACACCAAACAAGAGGTACAGCACGGAGATTATCCCGCCCGCGTACGAGAAGCACATAAGGCGGGGGCTGACCAGGTAAAGCAGCAGGGCCACCGGCAGCAGGTACTGCACGCCGGCCCCCGAAAGCGACACCCCCACGAATACCAGGATGAAGCTTCCGATGAGCCCGCCCACCAGTCCCTGGGCGGCCGCCAGGATAGTCTGGTGGCCGGGCTGGTTCTTGACAAAGCCGTACAGGCGCTCCTCCATCCCTGCCACCCGCCGGTACTGGAAGAACACGAGCAGCACCACCAGCCAGAAAGCTATGGCGTACGTGGGGTCCAGCAGAGCAGAGGGCAGGGCCCGCAGGATGGCCAGCCCCAGGTCCACAAATGGTTGCATCGCCTCACCGCTCTCCCAGGAGGCCCTTCAGCACTTCCAGAGCCTTTGCCACCTGGGCATCGACCTTGTTGCCCTCCAGCGGCGCCAGGGGCATTTCGCCCTGGGGGAGGGCCACCTCGATATCGGGCTTGAAGCCTACTTTGTGGATGGAGGTGCCGCCGGGCGTGTAGTATTTGGCCACCGTCACCCGCACCCCGGATCCGTCGGGCAGGGGGAACAGGTGCTGCACCGAACCCTTGCCGAAGGTCTTGGTGCCCACCAGCTTGCCCACGCCGTAGTCCCGCACGGCACCCGCCACGATCTCGGAAGCACTGGCCGTATAACCGTCGACCAGCAGCACCAGGGGCTTCCCCAGGCCGGGCCCCTCAGTACGGTACTCTTCCTTACGACCGTCCCGTCCCACCACCGAGACCACCACACCGCGCGGTACCAGCAGGCCCGAGATCTTCACCGCCTGGTCGAGCGCTCCCCCGCCGTTGTGGCGCAGGTCCAGGATGAGGGCGCGCATACCCTGCTTCTGCAGCGAGTCCAGGGCGGCAAGGGTCTGATCGTAGGCGTTCTCGTTGAAGCTGGTCAGTTGAATGTACCCGATGCCCCCCGGCAGGACCCCCGCCGCTTCCACCGCCGGGACCTGGATGCTGGCCCGCACCAGATCGAAATCAAGCACCTGCACGGAACCGTCGGCGTCTCTCTCGACGGTTAGCTTGACGCGGGTACCGGGTTGGCCGCGCACCAGGTTGGCCACGTCATCGGCGGTGAGACCGGCGGTATCGCGGTCGTCGACCTTGATGATGCGATCACCAGGCCGCAGCCCGGCCTTGTGAGCAGGCGTGCCCGGGAAGGGACGCACCACCTCCACCACGCCATCGCGGTCGATGATGGTCATGCCCACCCCGGCGTACCGCCCCCCGATATCGATCATCCACTCATCGTAAGCTTCTTTGGTCAGGTAGTTGGAGTGAGGATCCCCGAGGGCCCGCACTATGCCCTCGTAAGCACCTTCAACCAGTTTGTCGACGTCAACGGGCCCGTCGACGTACTGCTCCTGGACGAGCCGGATAATGGTCCAGAGCTTGCTTATGCGCGGATCGGCGCCGGACGCCAGGCCGGGGGTGCCGGAGCCGAAAACGGCGTAAGTGACCAGGCTGGAGAGGATGACCAGGAGGATGGCGCCCAGCAGCACCCGCTGGGTCTGCCGCCGCCGCCGCCGGGCCAACCCTTCCACGATTTTCTGTCGCGATACCGTCGCCCTGTGTTCCATGGGCCACTCTCCTCGCGGGGACAAAAAGATGGGGCCGGTAGCACCCGGCCCTAGTTTAGCATATGACCGACCTGTGCTCAACACGCGAGAAGACCCGCGACCGATCGCTAGTAACGCACCCAGCGCAGGGGGTCGGCGGGCTTACCGGAAACGCGCACCTCGAAATGCAGGTGCGGTCCGGTCGCCAGCCCCGTGTCCCCCACCCTTCCGATCGCCTGCCCCTTGCTCACCATCTGCCCCGGGGAAACCAGGATCTCGGACATGTGGGCGTACAGGGTGGAAATCCCGCCCCCGTGGTCGATGGTCACCGCCTTTCCATATCCCCCCAGCCAGCCCGCCGTCATCACCCGCCCCGACTCCGCTGCCACGATGGAGCGTCCCGAGGGCGCCCCGATGTCGATCCCGGTGTGCATCCTCCACTTGCGGATGATCGGGTGGAACCGGTTGCCGAACCGGGAAGTCAGCTTTCCCTCCACGGGCCGGATCATGTGCAGGTCGCGTTTGCCCAGCCCGTACTGGGCCTGGATGGCGGCGATCTCCTTTTCCAGCTGGCGAGACAGGGCCTCCAGCTCGTCCAGGGCGCGCTCGTACTCGTCGGCCCGGTTCTGGATGGTCGCCAGCAGCTTCTGGCGGCTGGCGCTCTGGGCCCGCACGGCGGCTTCCTTCTCCTGAGTGCGGGCATGCAGGTCCTGCAACTGGGCCTGCAGGTTCTCCAGGCGTCCTTTCTTGGCCGCCACCTGGTCACGGAGCTGCTGCACGCTGACCATGACCTCCACATCCCTGGTCGTGATCAACTGCAGGAACTGTACTCGCGTGAGGAAATCGGAGAAGCTGGTGGCGCCCAGCAGGACCTCCAGGTAACTCACGGGCCCCGACTCATAGAGCGCCCGCAGTCGCCGTCCCAGCAAGTCCGTGCGCCACTCCAGCTCCTTCTGGGTCCGTTCCAGCTCGGCCCGGGTCTGGTCGAGTTGCTGGCCGGTCACCTTGAGCCGGTTCTGCAGGTAGGCCAGGTCCTTGCGGGTCTGGTCGAGCTGCCGCTCGAGCCGCAGGAGCTCGTTGCGCACCGCCTTCTCCTGCCCCCGGGACTGGGTGAGCAGGCGCTCGTACTCGGCAATCTTCCGCTCGATCTCCTTCAGCCGCTGCTGCAGTTCGGCTTCCTTCTTCTGCAGCTCTGCCTCGCTGGCGGCAGCCGCCCGAGGGGGTGGCCACCCGGCCGCCCACACGCTTCCCAGCAGCAACAGCGCCAGGCAGCCCGCTATGTACCCCCGCGCCCGCCGGGCGAAGGTCGATCTCGACCATCCCATTCGTCGCTTCACCAGCAACCACATCACTCCGATCACCGCTCCGTCTCTCCCCATCGGAACGCCCGTACCCGCACCCCGATCCGCCGCGCCGGTCAAACATGCAGGAAGCGGCGGAGGGAAACCGCGCTCCCCAGGCTGCCCACCAGTGCCCCCAGGCCCAGCACGGGCCACGCCAGGGACCGCAGCACCTTTTCGGGGGCGATCAGAGGCAGGAAGGGTAGCGTGCGGGCCGCCACGCCCGCCGCCCACCAGTACGCCCCCGCCAGGGCCCCCACCGCCAGCGCGGCTCCGGCCACGCCCAGGGCCAGACCCTCGAGTACGAAGGGCCAGCGTATGAACCAGTCGGTGGCACCCACCAGCTTCATGATGGCCACCTCCCGGCGCCGCGCGAACACAGTAAGCCTGACGGCATTCGAGATGACCACCGTGGACCCCAGCACCAGGAAGACCGCCACCGCAAGCCCCAGGCCACGTATCACTGCCGTCAGGCGAAAGAGCCGGTCCACCGTGTCGTGCTTGTAATCCACCTGCGCCACCCCGGGCAGGGCGGCGATGGCTTCGGCCACCGGCCTCACCAGTTCCGGACGGGCCACCTGTACCTCAAAGGAATCGGGCAGGGGATTGATGTCGTCCACCGCCTCCAGGACGGGCGCTCGCTCGCCGAAGGACTGGCGCATGCGCTCCAGCGCTTCTTCCTTGCTCACGAACCGGACCGCGGTGACCCCCTCGAACTGCTTGATCTGCCCCTCCAGTTGGGCCACATCGGGCCGCCCCGGTTGCCCCTGCCCCTCCGCGCTTCCGGAGGAGCCGGTGCCGCCCCCCGAACCGCCCGGAGAACCGCCGGGAGAACCCCCGGGGGAAGTCCCCCACATGCCCGCACCGCCCTGACCGCCTGCCGGCGTTCCCGTGCCGTCCACCAGGAAGGCCCGGATCTGGACTTCCGACTCCACCTGCGCCATGAGCCGTCCCAGGTTCAGCACCAGGGCCAGGAACAACCCCAGGACGAGGAGGGATACCGCCACCGTGCTCACCGAGGCCACCGCCATCAGCCTGCCGGTGCGGATCCCACCCCACGCCTCTTTGACCAGGTACCCCCAGGTCCTAACCTTCATGCCCGTAGCCACCCCGCAGCTCGTCGCGGACCAGGCGGCCGGCGTCGAGCTCCACCACCCGGCGGCGAGCCACATTCACCAGGTGGCGGGCATGAGTAGCCATGATCACGGTGGTCCCCATGCGGTTGATATCCATGAGCAGGCGCAGGATCTCCAGGGAAGTACGGGGATCCAGATTCCCCGTGGGCTCATCTGCGAGAAGGACGGAAGGGTTGTTCACGATCGCGCGCGCCAATCCCACCCGCTGCTGCTCACCGCCGGAAAGCTCGTCGGGACAGGCGCGGGCCCGGTCGGAGAGGCCGACCAACTCCAGCACCTGGGGTACGCGGCGCCTGATTTCTCGTGGCCCCGCCTCCACCACGCGCATGGCAAAGGCCACGTTGTCGAATACGGTTTTGTTGGGCAGCAGGCGGAAATCCTGAAACACCACCCCAATGGTCCTTCTCAGGTAGCATACCTGAGCCGGCCGCAGGGCGGTGACATCGCGCCCCCCTACCAGAAGTCGCCCCCGGGTGGGGATCTCCTCGCGGTAAACCAGCTTTACGAGCGTGGACTTCCCCGCCCCGCTGGGCCCGACCACGAAGACGAATTCGCCGTTCCCCACCTGCAAGTCGATGTCCCGAAGGGCCGTCACCTGGTTAGGGAAGGTCTTGCTTACCCCGTAGAACTCGATCACCGCCGACACCGTTCCCGTTGAAGCGCCCCGCGGACAACAGAAAGGCCTGTCTCACACAGGCCTTCGACAAAAAGCCGCAAATTCCTTTTCCCCCACAGCCCAGGAAGGAAAAACCAACATCCTCAGCCGCCAGCGCCTTCAGTCGCCAACATGTGTCAGCCGGACGACTCCCCGGCTCTCGTCCTCTCCCGCCGGTGCCTCGGTCCTGGCCGCACTGGCGCTGGAGGTGCTACCCTTTCCGGTCGAGGGCTTTCCGGGCGGCGCGGACCACGTCGTCAGCGGTGAGGCCGTATTCGGCCATCAGCTCGTCGGGTTTGCCCGACTGCCCGAAGCGGTCCCGGATCCCCACCCGCTCCAGGGGCACCGGGTACACTTCTCCCAGCACCGCAGCCACCGCTGCCCCCAGGCCCCCGATCACACTGTGCTCCTCGGCAGTCACCACCGCCCCGCACTCCCGCGCCACCTGGACGACCATCTCCGCATCCAGCGGCTTGATGGTGGACATGTTCACCACGGTGGCGTCCACGCCATCTCGGGCCAGCTCTTCGGCCGCCGCCAGCGCCTGCGCCACCATCACCCCGCAGGCGATGATGGCTACGTCGTGACCCTGGCGCAGGACGCACCCCCTGCCCACCTGGAAGCGGTAGCCGGGGGGTGTCACCACGGGCACGGGCGGTCGTCCCAGCCGCAGGTACCAGGGACCCGGCCGGGCAGCAGCGCTGAACACCGCCTGCCGGGTCTCCGGCCCGTCGGCCGGCACCACCACGGTCATGCCGGGCAGCGCCGACATGAGGGCCACGTCTTCGATGGCCTGGTGGGAGGCTCCGTCCTCGCCCACGGTGATGCCGGCGTGGGACGCGCCGATCTTCACGTTCAATCCCGGATAGCAGATGGATACCCGCAACTGGTCGAAGCAGCGCCCGCTGGCGAAAACGGCGAAGGTAGAGGCGAAGGGAATCTTGCCCGCCGACGCCAGGCCGGCTGCCACCCCCATCATGTTCTGCTCCGCGATCCCCATGTTGAAGTGGCGGTGGGGAAACTCCCGGGCGAACAGGGCCGTGTGGGTGGACTTGGAAAGATCGGCGTCCAGGACCACCACCCGGGGGTCCTGGTGCCCCAGCTCCACCAGGGCCTGCCCGTACGCGGCCCGCGTCGCCTCGCTTGCCGGTGCCGCCCGCGTCGCCCCCCCCGTCGGTGCTGCCCGCGTCGTCTGGCTCACCCTTCTCCCCCCAGTTCCGCCAGTGCCTGCTCCGCCTGGGGCGGCGACGGTGCCTTCCCGTGCCAGTCGACCTGCCCCTCCATGAAAGAGACTCCCCTGCCCTTCACCGTGCGGGCCAGGATGATGGCCGGCCGCCCCCGCACCGTGCGCGCCCAGGCGAGGGCATCCAGGATCTCGGGGAACCGGTGCCCGTCGATCTCCCTAACCTCCCAGCCGAAGCCCCGCCACTTCTCGGCCACCGGCCGCACGCTCATGACCTCATCGTTGGGGCCGTCGATCTGCAGCCCGTTCCAGTCCAGGATGGCAGTGAGGCCGTCCGCCCGGTAATGGGCCGCCGCCATAGCCGCCTCCCACACCTGGCCCTCCTGGATCTCCCCGTCGCCCAAAAGGACGTACACCCGCCAAGCCGCCGCATCCAGGCGGGCCGCCAGGGCCATTCCCAGCCCGATGGAAAGCCCCTGCCCCAGGGAACCGGTGGAAGCTTCCACCCCGGGCGTCTTGCGCATGTCCGGATGCCCCTGCAGGTGAGACCCCAGCCGGCGCAGCGTCCGCAGATCCTCGATGGGAAAGAAGCCCCGCTCGGCCAGCACCGCATACAGGGCCGGACAGGCGTGCCCCTTGGAGAGCACGAAGCGATCGCGCTCGGGCCACTCCGGACGGTTGGGATCCACGTGGAGCACGCGGAAGTACAGGGCCACCAGTATGTCCGCGCAGGAGAGAGAGCCTCCCGGATGCCCCGATCCCGCCTCAGCGACCATCCGCACGATGTGGTGTCTCACCCGGCGGGCAATGCCCTCCAGCTCCCGCTCCTGGACCGCTTCAGTTGTCTCCATGTCTGAGAACCTCCAGCACAAACCTCACCAGCTGCAGCTGCCGTCCCAACCTGCGGGGGCTCTGGCCCAGGCGCCACAGCCACTCCAGCCCGGCCCACCGCAGCAGGGGGGGGGCGCGCCCCACGTCCCCCGACCACACGTCCAGGGCCCCACCCACTCCGATGGCCACCCGCACCCCGCATTCCCGGAGGAAGGCGGCGTGGCGGGCCAGCCACAGTTCCTGGCGGGGGGACCCCATCCCGCACAGGAGCAGCACCGGCCGGGCCGCGGACACCGCCTGCAGCACAGTGGGCTCATCTTCCCGGGTGAAATACCCGTGCCAGGTGCCGGATACCCTCAGGCCGGGCCAGCGCCGGGCCAGGGCCCCCGCGGCCGCCTCTGCCACCGCCCGCCTCCCGGCAGCAGCCCGCCTCCCTGCGGAAGCCGGCCTCCCGGCAAGGGCTGGTTGTCCGGGGGAGGCCGGCCGCCCCCCCAGCAGGAAGACGGGCTGCCCGGTGCCAGCACAGTGCTCCAGCAGCCGCTCGGCCAGCTCGATGCCGGCCACCCTGCCCGGCAGCGGCCGCCCCAGGCGGCGGGAAGCCCACACCACCCCCACCCCGTCCGCCACCACCAGGTCGGCCCGCTCGATGGCGCGGGCGAGCTCGGGCAGCCGCTGCGCCTTCATAACGGTTTCCGGATTGGCGGTAACCACGAGGTGCAGGCCGCCTCCTTCTCCCAGCCAGTGCAAGGCCAGGGAGAAGGCATCCTCGGGCGAGACAGGATCAAACCCCACGCCCAGCACCCTTACCCTCACGCCCAGCACCTTCACCCGCCCGGCCGCTCTCGCGGACCCGGCCTGCAATCCCGTGCCAGACCATTCCCTGCCGCGGCCGGACGCCTGCTCAGGCACCCCGGACGCCCGCCCGGTGGCCCCAGATGCTTGCTGGGGGGCCTCACCGGACGCTGTAGCCACCCCGGACCAGCACCACACAGTCGGTGATGGCCTTGAGCCCACGCCCGTCGCTGCGGGGAACCACCAGCAGGTGGTTGAGGGGCGCTTCCCCTTTGGCGAGATCCCTGCCCACCGTCACGTCGGCCAGGCCCCCCAGGTTGCTGCCCACCACGGTGGCCCTGCCGGCCCGCACGACGATCTCGGTGCCCCCTTCCGCCACCAACTGCTTCCCTTTGGGCAGCTCCACCACCTGCAGGTTCAGAGGCTGCACCCTGGCTGTCACTAACTGATCCACGTAGCCCTTGTCGGCCAGGGCCTGCAGCTTGTCATCCACATAACTCCTGGTCACCAGCGGGTCCTGCTCGGTGCCCGGCTCCGGGGCCTGGGCGCGCGCCTGCCTGCCCCACGCATACCCACCCGCCGCCCCGGCCAGCAGGCAAAACGCCAGGAGGAACCCCAGCACCATCCTGGTCAGCTTCACGGCGTACCTCCCCCGGCTACCAGCACTATTTTCCGGTCCTTAAGGATGATCTGTTCCGGTTTGACCGGCCAGGGCAACTCCCCCACCTCGACGCGGGCTCCGGGGAACCCCAGGAAGCGCAGGGCCATGTCCCGCACCGCCTGGGGCACGGCTTGCCCGGCCACGCTCACTTCCTCCACCCGGAATCCCACACTCCCATCCGGGTTCACCACGGGCACCCCCGCCACCGAGACAGGAGCCTCCTGCCCACCGATCAGCAGGGCGGATACGATCTCCATCCTGCCCTCCGTCACCACCGCCCTGACCCCGGACCCCAGGTGGGACTGGAGAAAGCGGTTCACGCTGTCCTCGGAAACCTCCATCCGCATGCGGGCCTGGCCGGGATCACTCCAGGCCAGGGTGCCCGTCCGCCACAGCCTGGGTACATTCAGGCGGAGCGAGGTCACGGCAGCTTCCAGCCGGTCCAGGTTCAAATCGCCGGCAGCCAGGTTCTCCCCTTCGACCCGCAGGGCGTCTATTCCTCCCGCCATGAGCTTGAGGAAAGGGAAAACCTCCACGTGTACCCTAAGTCCCTGCATACCCAGGCTGCTTTCCAGGGCCGCCTCCACCCGGCGCGCCAGAAAGAGGGGTATCAGCAACTGCCCCAGCACCAGCACCCCCGCCAGAGCTCCGACCGCGGCCAGCATCATCCTGCGCATGGCAATCCTCCCCACAGGTTTTCTCCTGTTAGATTGCCCACGCAGGGGCCGGCCTCTCCGCTCCGCCCGCGGGTGCTACCGGACCGGGCTGCCGCTTTCGCCGGACGGGGCAACGGCTCCTGCAGGCGACCACTCAAGGGCCGCCAACCGGCAACTTGCTGCCCGCGCGGGCGCTGTGAAGGAGGTAAGAGTAGATGAAGTCATCGATTTCTCCATCCAGGACGGCCTGCACGTTGCCCTTCTCATGGCCGGTGCGGTGATCTTTGACCAGGGTATAGGGATCGAGCACGTAGGACCGGATCTGGTTGCCCCAGGCGATCTCCTGGTGGGCGCCCTTGAGGACGGCGATTTCCTTCTGCCTCTCCTGTTCCTTCAGGGCAAGCAGCCTGGACTTGAGTACCCGCATGGCGGTCAGCCGGTTCGCATGCTGCGACCGCTCGTTCTGGCAGGTAACCACGATGCCCGTGGGCAGGTGGGTGATACGCACCGCGGAGTCCGTCTTGTTGACGTGCTGGCCCCCCGCCCCGCTCGACCGGAAAGTGTCGATCCTGAGATCGGCCGGGTCGATCTCCACGTCTTCCTCGGCCTCGATCTCGGGGAGCACCTCCACCAGGGCAAAGGAGGTGTGGCGGCGGGCGCTAGCATCGAAGGGCGAATGGCGCACCAGCCGGTGGACACCCTTCTCGGCCTTCAGATAACCATATGCGAAGGGCCCGCTGACCACCATGGTGGCGTTCTTGATCCCCGCCTCTTCGCCGGGGAGAACGTCCACCACCTGCAGGCGGAAGCCGCGATTCTCCGCCCACCGCGTGTAAAGGCGCAGGAGCATGCTGGCCCAGTCCTGGGCATCGGTGCCCCCGGCGCCCGCATGTATGGACAGGATGGCGTTACGGGCGTCGTAGGCCCCCGCCAGCAGCAGCTCCAGCTGAAGCTGATCCACCCGCTCGGCCAGTCCCAGGGCATCCCGGTAGAGCTGCTGCGCCATGGCCTCGTCCCCGTCGGCCGCGGCCAGATCCAGCAACTCGCCCAGGTCATCGCACTCCCGGCTCATCCCCTCGAACCTCTCCACCACCCCCTGCAGGCTGCCCAGTTCCCTCCCCAGGCTCTGGGCCTGTTCGGGCGCAGCCCACACTTCGGGCTGAGCCAGCTTCTCCTGGATCTGGGCTATGCGGGTCTTCTTACCCGCCAGGTCAAAGGGAATCCCCCATTTCCGCGACCTTCTCCTTCACTTGTGCCAGCACCTTTTCCGTTTCCGCGAACATCCTTTTCTCTCCCTTCATGTTGAGCGCCGGGTCTGCTGTTCCGCCTGCACTCAAGCAGTGCGACCGCAGCATTTCTTGTACTTCTTGCCGCTGCCACAGGGGCAGGGATCGTTCCGCCCCACCTTGCTGGGCAGGTTCCCGGGCGGCAAGCCTCCCCGCCCTGACCCGCCCCGAACGGGAGCCGTCCCACCTCCGACGGACCCGGCGGTGGCGGCATGCCCGCTGCCGGCGGCAGATCTACCGCCGGCCGCCGCGCCACCCACTGCCACGGCTCCGGCCGCCTGCATGGCACGCCTACCGCCGCTCGTCGCACCACCCCCTGCGGCAGCTGCACCGGCAACCCCCACTGCTGCGGCCCCCGCCCGAGCTACCTGCACCTGTTCCAGGCCAGCCCGGAAGAGGATACTCACCACCTGGGAGCGGATGCTGTGGATCATGCCATTGAACATCTCGAACGCTTCCAGCTGGTACTCGATGAGGGGATCCTTCTGGGCATAAGCGCGCAGGCCGATGCCCTCCCGCAGGTCGTCCATGGCCGCCAGGTGGTCCATCCAGTGGTAGTCGACCACCCGCAGCAAGACCAGCCGCTCGAACTCCCGCATGCGCTCCGTCGCCACGGCCTCTTCGATGCGGGCGTAAAGGGCCTCCGCTTCCCCGAGCACGTAATCCACTAACTCTTCCCGGCTACGGCCCTCCAGCTCCAGGCCGGCCAGCCCCAGGCGGGACGCCAGTTGCGCGGCCAGGCCCTCCAGGTCCCATTCCTCCGGATGCACCCGTTCCGGCACGAAAGTGCCGACCAGCTCGTCCACGACCTCGCCCACCATCTCCATGACCTGGTCGCGCAGGTCGACACCCTCCAGCACCTGCCGCCGCTGCCGGTAGATGATCTCCCGCTGCTTGTTCATGACGTCGTCGTACTGCAGCACGCGGCGCCGGATTTCGAAGTTGTGGGCTTCCACCCGCTTCTGGGCGCGCTCTATTGCCCGGGAAATCATAGGATGGTCGATGGCCTCGTCTTCGGGGATGCGCAGTCGATCCATGATGCCCGAGATCATCTCGCCGCCGAAGAGACGCATGAGGTCGTCCTCCAACGACAGGTAGAACCGCGAAGAACCGGGATCCCCCTGCCGTCCCGAGCGCCCGCGCAGCTGGTTGTCGATGCGGCGGGCCTCATGGCGCTCGGTGCCGACGATGTGCAGGCCGCCCAGGTCCACCACGCCTTCGCCCAGGACGATGTCCACACCGCGCCCGGCCATGTTGGTGGCGATGGTGACCTGCCCTTTGTGGCCGGCCCGGGCGATGATTTGGGCTTCCTTCTCGTGATGCTTGGCGTTGAGCACCTGATGGGGGATGCCTCTGCGTTTGAGCATGTCGCTCAGGCGCTCGGACTTCTCGATGGAGATGGTGCCCACCAGCACGGGCTGCCCGCCGCGGTAGCACTCCTCGATCTCGTTGGCCACCGCCTCGAACTTGGCCCGCTCGGTCTTGTACACCACGTCGGCATGGTCGGCGCGGATCATGGGCTTGTGGGTGGGGATGACCACCACATCCATGCCGTAGATCTTGCGGAACTCCTCGGCCTCGGTGAACGCCGTACCCGTCATGCCTGCCAGCTTGCGGTACATGCGGAAGTAGTTCTGCAGCGTGATGCTGGCAATGGTCTGGTTTTCCCGCTGGATGCGCAGGCCTTCCTTGGCCTCGATGGCCTGGTGGAGCCCGTCGGAGTACCGGCGCCCGAACATGAGGCGTCCCGTGAACTCGTCCACGATGATGACCTGGCCGTCCTTGACCACATAGTCCCGGTCCCTCTTCATGAGGGCATGCGCCTTGAGGGCGTTCACCAGGTAATGGGAGAGGTCGGTGCCCTCGGCGTACAGGTTCTTAACCCCGGCCAGCTTCTCGGCTTTGGCCACCCCCTGCTCGGTGGGGGCCACCGAGTGGGCCTTCTCGTCCACCTGGTAGTCCTCGCCCTCCCTGAGGTACCTGACCACGCGGGCGAACCGGTAGTACAGGTCGGAAGGCCGGGGGCCGGGGCCGGAAATGATGAGGGGGGTACGCGCCTCGTCGATGAGGATGCTGTCCACCTCGTCCACGATGGCGTAGTTGAGCGGTCGCTGCACCACCTCGTTGAGGCTGAGCGCCATGTTGTCGCGGAGGTAGTCGAAACCGCACTCGCTGTTGGTGCCGTACGTGATGTCGGCCAGGTAGGCGGCCCGCCGTTCGGCGAAGTCCAGCCCGTGCACCACCACGCCCACGGTGAGACCCAGCATGCGGTAGATGGGACCCATCCACTCGGCGTCGCGCCGGGCCAGGTAGTCGTTGACGGTGACGATGTGCACACCCTCGCCGGGCAGGGCGTTCACATAGGCGGCCAGGGTGGCCACCAGGGTCTTGCCCTCGCCCGTCTTCATCTCGGCGATGTTACCTTCGTGAAGGACAATACCTCCCATGAGCTGCACGTCGAAGTGCCGCAGCCCCAGGCTTCGGCGCGCCGCTTCCCGCACCACGGCAAAGGCCTCAGGCAGGATGTCATCCAGGCCCTCACCGTTGGCCAGGCGCTGCCTGAACTCAGGCGTCCGCCCGGCCAACTCCGGGTCGCTGAGACGCTCCACCTCCGGTTCCAGAGCATTGATGCGGTCGACCAGGCGGCGAAGGCGGCGCAGTTCCCGCTCGTTCGTATTTCCGGTCACCAGTTCGGTCAGGAATTTCACCATACCACACAGATTCTAGCACCGCACCGCCCCCAACTCAACCCACCCGCGCGCCGCGCGCCCCGCACCCAAACCTTAACGGTTCGCCACTCTCTGGGGCAACCAGAAAAGCCGTCATCACGAGGTCACGGAAAAAGCGTAAGTCGCACTCCCTCGCCTTCCATTGCCCACCCACCTTCATGCCGGGCAACCCGTGTGACCCTCCTCGTGGCGCGCCCCGTACCTTGCCGCGGAACCCGGGGGCGCCTTCACAATCCACCCTACACTATACCATCAACGGGAAAGAAGAGAAGGGGCGGTGCCTTCACGCGGGCCGGTTGGGGCGGCCGGCACCCATCAAACCCTGGATGAGCAGGAATGCACCCACGGCCAGCACGGCATCGCCCAGGCTGAAGGCGCACGGGCGCCAGTAGGGCGGAGGCAGGCGGAAGACATCCCCCAGGAAAGCCAGTCTGGTATGGTCCCCCATCAGGGTATGGGTGGGCACGTCCCCACTGGCCAGTGCGGGCACAAGCCGACCCAGCCCCACCGCCTGCAAGGCGGCAGCCGAGACGGGCATCCTGCCCCCGTTGGCGGCTATGACTGCCAGGTTCAAGAGCAAGCCAACCCCCACCAGTCGCATGCCCGGCAACCGGAGGTTGGAGGCCAGGGCGAACATGGCCAGGAAGTACCCCAGGACGTTCAGGAGTCCCGTCCACCACGCCGGGGCTATCCAGCCCCGCCCTCCCGCCACCTGCAGGCCGACGTGGATCAACCCCGCCACCAGCACCCACTCCAGCCGGCGGAAATCGGCCCGCGCCAGATTGCGGATGCGTCCGCCCCGCAGCTCAGCTACCAGAAAGGAGCATATAATGGCGCCTAAAAGCATTTCGCCCCCAGCACGCCTCCTCCCCTACCACCCGCCGGAACAGCCGCACCAGGCGGGGATCGAACTGAACGCCCTCGCCGCGCGAGATCTGCTCCCACGCCTCCGGCCCCGGCATGGCGCGCCGGAAGGGGCGGTCGGAAGTCATGGCCACGTACGCATCGGCCAGGGCCACCAGGCGGGCCTCCAGGGGGATATCCGTCCCCACCAGGCCATCGGGATACCCGGAACCGTCCCAGCGCTCGTGATGATGCCGGATGGCGAGCGCTGCCCCCTGCATGCGGGGGAGCCGATCGAGGATTTGCCCTCCGATCAGGGCGTGCTCCCACATCCGGAAGTAGTCGGCCGCCCGCAGGACCCCGTTGTGGCCGGCCAGGCGCTCGTCCAGGCCCACCAGGCCGATGTCCCGCAGCAAGGCCCCCAGGTATATGGCACGGACGTCCGCCTCCGGCAGGTGGAGCTTTCGCCCCATGGCCGCGGCCAGGCAGGCTCCTCTCTCTCCCTCGCCCGGGCTGAGCTGGTCGCGAGATTCCATGGTCCGCACCAGGGTATGCACGGTATCCCAGTACGCCCCCTGCACGTCGGCAAACACCAGCAGGGTATAAAGTAGCAGCATGATCAGGAGCACCACCAGGGTGGCCGCCACCGTGGTGGTGCCGTAAAAGTACAGCAGCACGTAGAGCACAAAGCCAAGGGGTAGAGCCAGCAACCAGGCCGGACCTGTCTCCGTCAGGTACCGGGTTATCTCGCGCGCCGGATTCACCCGATAGCGCAACGCGCCCGCGAGGGCTTCCAGCACACCCGTCGCCCCCGCGCAGCCCGCCCAGCAGACGAGCACCAACCACGCCCCACCGGACCATCCCGCAGCCAGGACCTCCCACCCGTCACGCAGCAGCCCCACTGCAACCATGAATCCCAACCCCTGGCGGGAGGCCGCAAAGGCGGCCTCCTGCAGAAGGGTCCTCACCTGGCCGGGCAACCGGTTGCGGCGCTGCAGGACGACGATGGCCTGCAGGCCGAAGATGGTCAGAAAAGGTACCCATCCCGCCGCCACCGGCGGCAGGTAGAGAGCGCCTGCGAAGTAAGCCACCCACTCCGCGGAGGCCACCAGCCCCCACTTCATCACCGGCAACTGGCGGGCAATCATCGCCAGGAGCGAGAGGAAAAGGACCATCACCACCCGGGACGTGGTGAGGTCATGCCGGAGCCAGACGGTGGCAGCCCCGAAAGCTGCCACCGCTCCCCAACTGTATATGGTCCAGAGGTGCCGGAACCAGCCCGCACACCTCAAGGCCCCTCGCCTCCCGACCGGGTGGCCGCCGCCTGCGCCTCCGCCTCCTCGCGGGCATGGGCTGGCGCCACCCCCACCACCTTCGCCAGCACGTCCACCAGCTGCGGGTCAAACTGCCTCCCCGCACACCTGCGCAGCTCCGCCAGCGCCTCCTCCCGGCCAAGGGCCTTCTTGTATGGCCGGTCCGAGGTGAGGGCATCGTAGGCGTCAGCCACTGCTATGATGCGTGCCCCCAGCGGAATCGCTTCTCCCTGCAACCCGGCGGGAAACCCGGCGCCGTCAAACCGCTCGTGGTGGTGCATCACCCACTTGGTCCCCTCGCCCAGCAAGCTGATCCGGTCCACGATATCCGCGCCCAGCACCGCGTGCATCTGCATCTCGCCGTACTCTCCCGGAGTGAATATCCCCGGCTTCTTCAGCACGGCGTCCCTGATGCCGATCTTGCCCACGTCGTGCAGCCTGCCCACGTGCGCCAGCAGCTCCAGCTTATCCTCGGGCAGGTGCAGCTCCCGCCCGATGGCCATAGCCAGCTCCGACACCCGATCGCAGTGCCCCCGCGTGTACGCATCCTTCGCATCCAGTGCCGACGTCAGCGCCGCCATGGTCTGCACGTACGCTTCCCGCACATCCACATACCGCTGAAACGACTGCTTGCTCACGATCAGCGGTAGCACGCCCAACACAAGGCTGATCCACCCGACCTGCAAGTACAGGACTGCCAGCACGGCGCCCAGCGGTATCAGCCCCAGAAAGCTGGGGACATCCCAGCGGTAGTTGGCTTTCCACGTCGCCCAGAACCGCACGTTGCGGAACAGGGCTGACGCCCCCACTACGAACGACACGTTCATCACATAGAACACCAACCCTGCGAGCAACAGCGCAGGTATGTCCGCGGAGAGTCTCACTGCCCCGGGGCTCCCCCCCGCCGCGATAAAGGCCACGCCCGCTCCGCACGCCGACACGGCCAGCTGCCCACGATTGAACAGCACGGTGGGCCAGGGCACCTGGCCCTTGAGGTCCCGGAGCCGCAGGGTACCAATGGCTGCCACCCAAGCCGCATGGGGAACGCCACACGCTACTAGTGCAGCGTAGATGACGGCGAAGCCGGGCGCGACCGTGGCCGGTTCCCTCGGAATTTGGGTAGGCACCAACTCCACCGTGGCCGCTAGAACTGCGAAAACCAGCACCTGGACCCAGTCGGAGGCGGTAAGGGAGAACGCCCAGTACCCCAGGCAAACGGCACCCACCAGAAACACCACGCAGGCGTATATGAAGAACTTAGGACAGGTACGGGCAAGATTCATGGACCATCACCCTGCACACAAATAGCGGGACACCGGCACCTTAACCAAACTGGTGGGTCGAACCGACGGCGAAGATCAACGTGACCAGCGCCAGGATGATCCTCAGTACGCGGCTCATTATCAAACACGGCGACCGTGCACCCGAACAGGCTCTCAATCGGGCGCACTGGGCTTGAGGTCAGTCGGTACGGTGCTGGTGTCCCTCGCAAACCTTATCCCTGCCTGTACCAGGTGAGATGGCGGTTGAGCGCACCCAGGGTGGCACGAGCGGCTGCTTCTGCTTCGTCCAGGCGCACGGGGCAGCAGCCCGCGTACACCTTTTGTTCCTCCCCCAGCAGCCCCAGGGCCGCAACCGCCAGCCTGCCGCCCGCCATTTCCACGATCCTGACGTCCACCAGGTGGAAGAGATCGGCTCCGAGCAACGTATGTACGGCCTGCAGGGCAGCCTGCGCTGCCGCACGTGCCTGTGCTCCCGGGCTGGCCGAGGCCGACGCGCCTGCCTCAACCACCTCATCGGCGAGAGACATCTCCACCTGGACGGTGCCGACGCCACCCGATACGCTGCGCGCAGTCCGGCGCAGGACGAACCGCGTGGGGGAAAGCTCGTCTTCCAGTTCGTCGCTCAACTGAGCCACCGATACGGCTTCCGATCCCACCTCCATGTCGAAGCGGCCTAACAACGCCGACTGGACGTCCCGCACGATCTGGCGGGGATTCCGTCCGGCCCTGGCCAGGACCCGGATGGCGGTGACCTTCTCGGCCTCGTCGATTTCAACCCGAGCCGCCACGACATCGCGTAGCTGCCGCACGAACCCCTCCAGGATCCGACGGCGTTCTTCGCAATTCGGGTTCATGGCCACCTTCCCGAACCCTGGCCCGCGGTTACGTCATTCGACCTTGGGGGCCACTTCTCCTTCTTTTTCCTGACCACGAACTTCTCCCCCGCTCCCCGGGTGTGGCAGGCCACTGCAATCATGCCCACAACCCCCCATTGCGGTCTGCCAGAGGTCACCTGCTCCCCGAGCATGGCAGGCCGCCTGTGCATCCACCAGCGTCTCGGCCAGAAGCCAGAGTCCTCCTGACACAAGGCAATGCCCCCCCAGCACCACGGGGATGGGACTCTCCAGGGCGCCGCGCGTGAATTCCGCCAGGGCGTCATCCTTCACCAGATCATACCTGCCCAGGTCCGACTGGAACCTGTCCCAGTCGCTGAAGTCCTTCTTCCAGTGGGCAAAGAGCACCCGGGAGTCCAGCAGCACCGCCTGACCGCATCGGGCAAGGAGAGAAAAGAACTCCCCGGCTCCCACGCGCTCGTAAAGGAACCCCAGCAGGGACACCACCTCGCCCCGCCGCTGCCGTCCCAACGCCTTCATGCCCCGCTCCTCGGAAAAAAGCCGTACGCGCAGGGGAATATTCATGTTGAGGTAGGTAACCACCGAGGGGCCCACGCGCCCTGCCACCACCAGCTCGGCGCCCGGGGTGACCATCACCCGCTGGACGCTGCGTATGCGGGAGTCATCCCAGGACAGCCCGTCCAGCACCCGCATGGTGCGCCGGCCCCCTTTGCGGGTGACACGCAGGATGAGCATGTCCGTGGGGGTGTCCAGGTCGAAGTTCACGCGTGCGGAGTTGGGTAACAGGATGCGCTCCAGGCCTAGGTCTCTCAGAGCAAACCCCATCTCATTGTCCGACTCCGGTTCCGGGATGGCCGCCAGCGCCTGCGCGGGGGTGAAAGCGATGATGTCGGGCGACTGTACGTTGTTCTGCAATACCACGTTCTTGCGCTGGCGCAACTGGCGGGCGACAAAACGCCAGTCGTCCTCTTCAAGAAGCGGTGCGGCCGGGCCCCCCAGGTAGACCACGTTGCTCAACCGGTGCCGCTCAACAATGTCCAGGAGGCGGCGTCCGAAGCGAAACTTCCGGGTCTTGAAATCCACCACCGCCCCCAGGGACGCTGCCTCGTGCGCCAGATCCGAGAAGTTGGTGCACAGAATGACCTGGTCGATCTCGCCCGCCCGGCCGATCGTCTCGATGGTGTCCAGGACCACCGCCGTGCGGGCGGCAGCCATCTCCTCCTCGATGGAGGAGCGCGGGCGCCCCCCTTCGAAGATCACCACCGAGACGGGCTGGTGGAGGAGGCCCACGTCAGAACTCCGGCTCTATCAAACCGTAGTCACCGTCGCGACGCCGGTAGACCACGCTTACCTGATCGGTTTCCGCGTTGGTGAAGACGAAGAAGTCGTGGCCGAGCAGGTCCATCTGCAGGATGGCTTCTTCCACGCTCATGGGCTTGAACGAGAACCGCTTCACCCGAACGACCCGAGGCCGATCACCTTCCTCCTCGGCGGGTCCGGCTACGGGCGCCGGCATCTCCTCCCGCACGGCCGCCTTGCGGGCCATCCGCAGCCGCCTGGTGATGCGCGTCTTGAACTTCTCGATCTGCTTCTCGAGTTTCTCCAGGACCAGATCCATGGAGGCGAAGGCGTCACCCGTCGATTCTTCCCCCCGCAGGAGGATGCCATTCACGGAGAGCGTAACTTCGACGATGTACCGGCCCCTCTCCGTGCTGATCACCGCGTGTGCGCTGACGGGGACGTCGTCGAAGAACCGCTCGATCTTGGACATCCGCTTCTCTGCATACTGGCGCAGTGCCGGAGTGACCTCCAGGTTCTTCCCCCGTACCGTGATCTCCATGCCTGTTCCCCTTTCCCGCCCACCCTCAATAAGTAGTATTAGCGGGCCGGTACCCGATTCCTCCCGGCCCGTCCTGCGGGACCCCGCCCCGGCGACTGTCACTTCACCTCGTCGAGTATCCGGGAGACCCGGCCCGCCTCCAGGGACAGCCGGTACGCCCGGCTACCCTGCAGGGCCGCCCGGGTGGTCGCCAGATCCCCTTCCACATGCTTCAACCGTTCCAATACCAGACCGTGGCACTCCCGATCCACTTCCAGAACGGCCCGAAGAAGCTCGCGCGCTTCCTCTGGCAGCTCGACCCCGTCGTCCCCGGCTTCCCCGGCCTCACCGGCGTCCCCGGCCTGGCCGGTCTCTCCGCCCGCTCGTGCCTCTCCCGGTTCTCCGGTGTCCCCGGCCTGCCCGACCTCTCCAGCCGCTCCTGCCTCGCCCGGTTCGACCTCGCCGGCCCCTGCGACCCCCCTGGCCCGACCCACGGCGGAAAGGTCATGCAGGAGAGACTGCCTCTCAGCGAGGATCTGAGGAAGATCGGCGAAGCGCCCGCCCAGGACGGCGTCCCGCTGCGCCCGCGCCAGTTCCAGCAGACGCCGGTAACGCACCAGCTCCCCGCGCATCACGGGCAATTCTCTCACCTCGCCTCCCGCCGGACGCCGTCCCAACCGCCTGAGCAGCGGCTACACCGTCGCAGCAGGTGCAGCGCGCATGGCCCGCTCCCAGGTGGCCCGTAACTCTTCGAACATCCCCCGGAGGACACCCAGCAACTCCGGATCTTTGCGCAGGTTGGCCTCCACCAGTCGGCTCCGCGCGAAGGCGTATACCCGCTCCAGCGCCTGGGCCACTTCGCCGGCGCGCATGTCGAGCGAGCAGTCCAGCTCGTCCACGATGTCCTGGACCCGTACTATATTGCGGTGCGCTTCCTCCAGATCTCCCGCCTGCGCTGCTTTCTGGGCCTGGGCGCTGAAGCGGGCCGCCCCGTCCAGCATCAGCCACACCAGCTTGGCCGGACTCGCGGTCTGCACCTGCGTCTGCCGGTAGTATCTGCTCCCCTCCTGCACCGTGGAAACGCTCACCGGTCTCCCTCCCTCGCCGTCAGTCGACGCACCTCGCCATCCCATCAGTCCCGCCGGCGTCGGACTCGCGGAGCCCCTGCCCTCACCGGGCCCGCTCACTCCACCGGCTGCAGGGCGGCCAGCTTCTGCTCCAGCCAGGCCGACTGGCTCTGCAACACGGCCATGCTCCGCTCCAGGTTGACGAACCGGTCTACCAGGCTTTGCTCCCGCAACTTGAGACGCTCCTCGAGGACCTCCATGCGATCCGCCATGTCCTCGATGAGATCGTCCAGGCCGGACTCCCGGGTGGGGATAACCCCGGTACCGGCCTGCACCCACAACCGGAAGGCATCGCGGAGTCTCTCCGCCACGCTCTTCACTGCTTGATCGGACGAGTAGAAGAGGTTCGCCACGTCGCCCGCGCGGGCAGACAGGGCTTCACCGAGCTTGGTCTCGTCGATGGCGAGAGCCCCCGTTTTGTCCGAGGTGGAGATGCCGATGTCGTACAGGCTGTCCATATCGGCAGGCAATCCGGAAACCGAGTCATACGCCAGCTGACGCAACTGGCGCTCCATCCCCTGGGCGGTGGGGTCTCCTCCCAAAGGGCCTGCGCTCTTGGGCTCGTTCGCGAGGTACATCCGCAGCTTAGACAGGGCGCCGTTGTATGCGTTCACGAAGTCCTTGATCTTGCCCACCATGCTGTCCACATCGGCCTTCACTTCCAGCGTGGCTGAGCCGGTACCCTTAAGCTCCAGCGTGACCCCCGGCACGGCGGTGGTTACCGTATTGCTCCCGCTGGTTATGGCCACGCCATCCACTGTGAGCTCGGCATCCTGCGCCGCCACCTGAACATTGGGGCTGCCGCTGACCAGTACACCCAGGTTGGTCAAGACCTGGTTGGCATCCTCGGACAGGGTCATGGCCCCGGCTGTGCCCGTGGTGTTGCTCTTCAGCACCAGGATACTCTTGGTGACGCCGCTCACAATGGTGTCTACCACGGAAGCGGTGACACCCACTCCAGCCGTGGCGTTGATTTTGTCCCGGATGCTGGCCACCCCGTCCGTCGTCACCACTGAGATGGTCTTGCCGTTGATATAGATGTCGCCGGCCAAGCTCAGGGCACCCTGGGATTGCGCCGCCGAAGCCACCACCTGAGCCTGCGCGAGCGTCTGGACGCCTATGGCGTAGGTGCCCAGGGAGGCTCCTGACGAGGCCGTACCCTTCACCACTGCCTCACTGGATGACACCGCCACCCGCGCCTGGAAGGTGCTGCTCAGCAAGAGCGGGTCCAGCTTGGTATCGACGGCCTGAAGAGCCAGCTTCAGGTCGCTCCAGGCGTTCTTAACCGTTTCCAGGCCGCTCCTCCGCTGCTCCAGGACCTGGATCGGCCGTCTCTCGACGGCCATAAGCTCATCGATGATCTTCCGCCAATCAAGCCCCGTCGCCAGCCCCGACACACTGAAGATCGGAACGCTCATGGATGCCACCCCCCCGAAAAACTCCCGCACGCAGGGCCACGCGCGTGCTGGCCATCTGAACGCAAGCGACTGCTGATCTCCAACGCCATGCGAGTAGCCTCGATAATCTCGCCCCCGGTGCAGCGGCGCGCCAGGTCGAGCACCCGCAGTCCCGCGCGATCATTGCCCGCCGCGTGATAGGAGGCGGCCAGGGAAACCCAGTATCGGGGCACCTTCGGTGATAGCCTGATGGCCTGCCGGTAGAAGGCCCGTGCATCCGCCGGCAACCCCCCTCGGGCAGCCAGCTCCCCCATCTGCCCGAGCGCGACAGCGTCAGTGGCTCCGGCACGGACACTGGCCAGAAGATGCCGGGCGGCCGCATCGTACCAGCCCCGCTGAAATAGGAGCTTGCCCAGTTCCAGATCCAACTCGGCCTCCTCCACAGGCCCCGAGGCCAGCCACTCGCACGCCCTGGCAAACCACATCTCCCGCCCCGCGTCCAGCAACGTGGTCAGCGGAACAGCTACGTCATGCCAGGAGAGCCTGCTGCCAACGTGCCCCGGGTGGGCGGGGTCGGCGGCGCCCCCTCCGTTACCGGCTAAAGGCAGCACTTTATCACCGGTTGAGTCGCTCTCGGCCACCACATCGACCAGCAGCCGACATGCTTCCGCAGCATTGGCGTTGATGCCCTGCAGCAGGCGGATGTCTTCGTACGCCGCATCAAGGTCACCGGCCAGCACCTCGAGGAGGGTCTTGCGCTGCCAGAGAGGGACCAGCTGGGTCGGCAGCAACTCTCGCCGGACTTCGGGATCCATCAGCTGGCGGTATGCTTTCACGGCTCCCGCGATGTCGCCATTTTCCACCCTGTGCTCGGCGGTCTCCCAGAGAGCCGCTGCGCCAGGTGCGTGCTTAGCCAAAGCTGAGGCCACGGCGCCTCCCAGTCGCTCGACCATTTCCCTGGCTGCCAGCCTGTAGCTTTCGGCAGCCTCGTCAAACCGGCCCAACCCCAGGTAGCTTTCCACCATCGCCATGCGAGCCAGAAAGCTCCCCGCACCTACCTGCGTCATGTAGAAAGCGGGAGCCTCTCCCTTCTCAACGCACGCCTCCAAGACGGTTAGAGCTTCCCGATAACGTCGGCTACGGTTGAGGCCGATACCCCGCAGCAAAGCAAGGTCAACATAGTCCGGATAAACCTGCTCGCCCAACTCCAGAAGAGCCAGGGCTTCCTCGTGCCTTTGGTCTTCCAACAGGCAGGCCGCCAGGTTTTTCAGCAAGACAGGGGCATACGACACGTTAAGGCCAGGCAGGAGGCGGAATGACCGCTGAAACGCCTTGATCGCCCTCTGACGGTCACCCCGGCGTACGTATTCCATCCCCAAGTTGAAGTGAGCAAAGCCATTGCGTGGGTCTTCCTCCACCTGTCGGCGAACGATGGCCATGTTGCGCTCGCTCTTGTCGCGGGCCGCCACCACGGCTCCCAAGTAACCGTAGTGGAGGATCGATGCCCCGGGCAACGGCCTAACGTGACCGCCAGTTCTGGCGATACACGGGGCGATTTGCTCGTGCAAGTACCCCTCATACCTGTACTCAGGGCGCCGGCGGAACAGCCTTGCGGAGCTGTGGGCCAAAGCTCCCGAGATCAGGACTTCCCCGGTCACGTTAATGATGTCCACCAGGAAAGCATCTACCACCGGATTCAGAATCGCCCTGCGAATGGCCGACTGAGAGGATTGCGCCAGCCGCTCATCGGCATCCAGCACGAGCACCCAATCCGTCGAAAGGTGTTCTAGAGAAACGTTGCGGGCTTCCGCGAAGTCGTCCCGCCACTCCTGCTTCACCACCTTGGCGCCCATCTGCTCCGCCACGGCGACCGTGTTGTCGCGCGAACCGGTATCCACCACCACCATCTCGTCCACGACCGGCTTTACGGTCGCCAGGCACTGGCGCACATTCTCTTCCTCGTCACGGACGATCATGGCCAAACCCAGAGTTGAAGTCCGGGGAACACGGCTCCGGTGCCAAGCAAGCCCCCGGAGAAGCGCCCGCTCAAGTGTCTCACCGTCAAGCTCCAACGGACCGCCGTGCACCCCTGCACCATTCACTGCGCAGACGTACACGGGGCCGCCCCCGCCTGCGCCTCCGATATAGGAGGCAACCAGACCCGAAGTTGTCAACACCGCCACCGGTGCGCCTCTCAGCGCTTCTATCAGCTTTGCCCGGGCGGCCAGCCCGTTGACCGGAGAAGCATCGAAGGACACGAAAAGGAAAGGCGCCGCGGTCCCCACGTCAGTTGCGACGGCCACATGCGAATGATGCGTGGCAACCACGGCATCGCACCCGGCGAGAAGCTCAAGGACCGGCGCGGAGACCAGGCGTTCCACTTTGTGCCATTCCACACCGGGCGGAGCCCACGCGGGCTGACCACCCATCGTAACCACCAGGACCTGATGCCCCCGGGCAGCGAGCACGGCGCACTGAGCAAGTACCACGGACCCCAGGGACTCCTCCGCCGCATCCTTCTCCGTAAGGTACGCTACCCGCACTGCCCCGCCCTCCCATAGTTGTGGCCGGCCGGCGGTGCCGGCCGGCCACCACAGGACCTGACAGACTCTCAGGCCACCGCGACCCCTAGACGCTAACCGAGCAGCTTCAGCACCGCCTGAGGAGCCAGGTTGGCCTGAGCCAGCATGGCCGTACCCGCCTGCTGCAGGATCTGCAACTTGGTGTAGTCCATCATCTCTGCCGCCATATCGACGTCGCGAATGCGTGAGTGGGCGGCCTGCAGGTTCTCGGAAGCCACGCCCAGGTTGGCAATGGTATGCTCCAGCCTGTTCTGCATGGCACCCAGGTTGGCCCGCACGTTGGACACGAACTCGATAGCATCGTCCAGGCTCACTATGGCCTGGCTTGCATTCTCTGCAGTGCTCACGTCGAGGCCAGTAAGTGTCATCGCGGCGCTGTCGGCCGTAGCGATCGTGAGTGTGACGATCTGGTTGGCGTTGGCGCCCACCTGGAAACTCAAGGCGGTCGTGGCCACCGACCCGTTGAGCAGCTTCCTGGTGTTGAACTCGGTAGTGCCGGCTATGCGGTCGATTTCCGCCAGAAGGTTGGTGATCTCCTCCTGAATGGCCTGCCTGTCGCTGTCGGTGAGCGTGTCATTGGCAGCCTGTACTGCGAGCTCTCGCATCCGTTGCAGGATACCGTGCGACTCCTGTAGGGCACCCTCAGCCGTCTGCACCAGCGAGATGGCGTCCTGGGCGTTCCTGCTGGCCTGGTTAAGGCCGTTCACCTGGCTCAAGACCTTCTCCGCGATGGCCAGCCCCGCGGCGTCATCCGAGGCCCGGTTGATGCGCATGCCCGACGACAGGCGCTCCATCGATTTCGCGAGTCGAGCGGATACGGTGGTCAGATGCCTGTGGGCGTTGAGGGCCTCGATGTTGCTGTTGATTCTCAGACCCATGTCCTCAGCGTCCTCCCTGAATGTTGGCGGGACTTCCCTGTCTCCGCGCCCGCTCCCAGCTCCGGCCGGTGGCCGCCCGGCACGGAAGGTAGTGCGCACTCCAGGTTAGTGATCGGGTGAAAACCGTGCTGGGTTAAGCGCAAGACAGGAGCTCGGGCGGTATCATCTGCCGCAACGCGTCCGGGGAAACGCCGGGCGGTTCGGGCAGTCCATAAAGCGCAGCCTGGTACCTGTGCAGGCCCTCTTCCAGCTCCCCCGATGGTACGTACGCGGAGGCGGCCCGGAACGCCCGGCACAAGTCTTCCCACCCGAGCCCGTCGTCGCAAATGACAACGTCGGCGATCTGGTTGGGCTCAAAACCCGCATGCTCTATCTCCTCGGTTACGGCCCGGACGACCGACTTCATGGATTCTACCTCGGTCGGGTCCGCCCGGAGCACCAGACAAACGCGATCCTCCGGCGCAAACGCACGACAGAAACTGCGCAAGATCACAGGCCACCGCGAGGAGGGGTCGGACCAATCCGGGAACACCAGAAAGCTGAAGGCGTCCCGTGGCCACAAGGGCAGGGGCTCTCCGTTGGACCTCAGGGCCTGCCTCAAATCCAGGGGAACGTACAGGAGTTCCTGATCGGCCCGTGACAGGATCTCGTCCGCGCAGCATCCGGGTGGTGAGGCGGGGTCGATTCCCCACTTTCGGCAGAAACGCTGCCAGTTGCGCTGCATGAGCGCGCTGTAATCCACCCTCTGGCCGATGAAGGTCTGATGCCCGAAGTGGTGGATGAAGACGTCATCCGCGATGGAGACGCTGTATCCGGCCATCCGGGCCCGCAAGCAGTAGTCGTCGTCCTCGAAGTTACCGATTCCGAAACGCGGGTCAAATCCGCCCAGCCTCTGGAGAACCTCTCGCTTAACGAGCATGCACAGGCCGGTAATCCTGTCCACGTATCGCCGCCGACCGTAATTCGTTCTCTGCCACCTGTGCGCAAAGTCAGCCAGCCCGGCGAGATCGGACCCGTAAGAGGTCCGGGCAACAAGCTGTAATCCCGCCACCCAGTTCGAGCGAGGCCCGACTATGCCTGTCTGGGAATCGGCCTGGGCATGGGCGATAAGCCGCGGCAACCAGCCTTCTGTCACAACCGTATCGTTGTTCAACAGCACCGCGTACTCGCCCCGCGCAAGGGCCATGCCCTGGTTACACCCGACCCCGAAGCCCAGGTTGTCCTTGTTCGTCACCACCCGCACATTCTCATAAGTAGCAGCCAGGTCGCAGAGGTAGCGGGCGGTTCCGTCCCTGGATCCGTTGTCCACCACTATCAGTTCAAAGGGCCAGTCGGTGTGGGCGAAGATACTTTCGATACAGGCCCGGGTGTAGCCGACCCCGTTGCAACACGGCAAGACGATGCTGGCCAGCTCGCGGGGCAGAGGACACGAAGCATCGCCAGGATAGCAACCCAGGATCAGGTACTGGTAGTCGTAGGCTTCCTGCACCAAACGGTGAGCTCTCACTCCAGCGCGTTGCAGTTCCTCCACCCAGGAAGGCGGCACGCCACCGCCCTCCTGTTTTGAAACTGCCTCGACGCGCAGCACCCTCCATCCCGCCTGCTCGAACATGTCCCTGATCGTGCTTTTTGTGAAAAACCGGAGATGGGTGCGATCCAGAAGCCCTTCATCCTGGTAATGCCATTCCCCCTCAATGAGCCCCCGGATTATCGACCAGTGGGATATGTTGGGTACGCTTGCCACAAAAGCCGCCCCCGGCTGCATAGCCTCACCCAGTCTTTTCAGGGTTAGCCAGGGATCTCGCAGGTGCTCGAGGATATCTGCCAGGATCACACAGTCGAAATGCCGCCGGGGCAGCCGGTCAACCACGTCCTCCACATCTCCCACGAGAACACGGTCCAGTGCCTGGGCTGCGACCTCCGCCACCTGGGGAACCACTTCCACGCCCGTGACCTCACGGCCCGGAACGGACGCTTTCAACTCGGCTCCCACCCGTCCCCACCCGCAACCCACATCGAGTATGCATCTGGCATGGCTGGGCACCAACCTTCGTACTTCCGGCCTGCTACTCCCGTAGTAGGCAGCCTCCACCATCTATCACCCCTGTCAGTATCGGCCCGGGCGTAGGAGACGATATAGTGCAAGGGGAAACACGTGAAGTACGAGGTCTCGATTATCATCCCTACCTATAACAAGGTCAACTACACCAGACGCTGCCTTGAGGCGTTGGCAACATACACTCCGGGCGATCTCTACGAGGTAATTATCGTGGATAACGGATCGACCGACGCCACGCGTGGCTTCCTCAAGAGCCTGGAGGGCGACGTTAGGCTTCTCCTCAACCCGCTCAACCAGGGATTCGCCCGAGCCTGCAACGCAGGCGCAGAAGTAGCACAGGGCAGGTTGCTGCTTTTTCTGAACAACGATACCGAACCCCTGCCAGGCTGGCTGAACAACCTCCTCGCAGTAGCTGCGGCGGAGCCACAAATCGGAGCAGTAGGCTGCAAGCTGTTGTTTCCCGATGATACCGTTCAGCATGCCGGAGTCGTGGTAGGCCTAGACCCCATAACCGGGCAACTCCACCCCTACCACCTCTACTATCGATTTGACGGGCTGGATCCACTGGTAAACAGGCAACGTGATCTGCAGGCGGTAACCGGAGCCTGTCTCCTCATCCCGAAAGACCTGTTCTCCGAACTGGGTGGCTTCGATGAGCGATACTACAACGGCTACGAGGATGTCGACCTCTGCTTTCGGGTCCGACAAGAGGGCCACCGGGTGATCTATACCCCCCGCGCCAAACTCATCCACCACGAGTCCATCAGCGGACCGGAGCGATTCCGCAAGTCGAGGGAGAACCTCGAGATTCTGAACTCGAGATGGCTCGGTCGCATACCCCCGGACGAAACTCGCATCTATGTCGAAGACGGCCTGGTGGTGCGCTACGAAGAGCACCAAGGTACTCTGAGCAAGTCCATCGATCATTTGCGAGCGGTCCCGGTGGTAGTTCCCGCGGGCTCCGCCTCCGCGGACACCCATCGGGGCCAGGTCGCCGGCGGGCATTTCCCGCAAATGAAGCTGATCGTCCTCGACGAGAGTCCGCCCGCCAGGAATCTGGGTGCCACCCTCTCGAAGATCTCCAGCGCATGCGATGGAGTCCTGTTCTGGGGCAGGCCGGGCAGCGTGGACGGCGGCTTATTGGTCGAGCTTCTGGCCAACCTTACCCTGGCCCCCTACGTCGGTGCGGTCAAGGGCCCGGATGCCTTTCTCCTCCGGCCGGAACTGGCAGGTCCAGTCGCGGATATCTTCCTCACAGAAAACTGGGAGGAACGCATGGGTCGGCGGGTCGAAAGTTGGGGTTACAGGGTGTTAGCCCTCGACCGCTCCGGTCGCAAACCGGCGTAAGAGGTACCGGCTGACGGCGTCTTCCCAGCGGGGAAGCAGGTGGCCAACGGTCTCCTTGAGCGGAAACGGGTCAAGCACGGAGTTGCGCGGCCTGCGAGCCGGTCGGGAAAACGCATCGCTTGACGCCGGCACCACCTTGACCCGGAGGCCGGCAAGGCGGACGGCCAGGCAGGCCAGCTGGTACCAGGTCGCGGACCCCGAATTGGTGATGTGGTAGGTGCCGTAAGCCCTGGTGCGGACCAGCTCCACAAGGGCACTGGCCAGGTCCTCTGTGAATGTGGGGCACCCCCGCTGGTCGTCCACCACGGGGATTAGTTCCCGGTCACGGCCCAGTTCCAGGACGGTATCAACAAAGTTGCGCCCGCCCGGGCCAAAGAGCCAGCTCGTACGCACGATGTAAGAACACTTGAGGAGAGATCGGACGTAGTTTTCCCCGCAGGCCTTGCTCTTGCCATACGCGTTGATTGGGTCACAGGGGTCCCGCACATTATACGGCTCTCCCTTGCTGCCCGAAAAAACGTAGTCGGTGCTGATGTGAACCAGCTCCACACCGAGATCCAGACTGGCGGTGGCCAGGTTTTGCGGCCCAAGGGCATTTACGGTCATGGCCTTCTCGGGCTCCGATTCCGCTCGATCTACGTCGGTGTAGGCGGCACAGTTGATCACCAGGCGCGGTCTCACTTCAGCGGTTACCCTTCGAACAGCACCAACGTCGGTCACGTCGAGAGCAGCGTGATCCAGCGGGATAACCTCAAAGCCCGCATCGTGGAACGCGGCCACCACCGCCCGACCGAGCATACCGCCCGCGCCCGTCACCGTCACCCTATCCAAGCACAATCCCTACCTCATCCTGGTCGACCAGTCGAACCCGATTTGCGGGTCGTCGTACGCGATCCTCTTTTCGTCCGGATCCCCACGGTCGTATGGCTCGGTGGTCACGTAAATGATGAGAGCCGGCACCTCACCCAGGGTCCGGTATCCGTGAGCCACGCCAGCAGGTATGAACAGGACGGTGGGGTTATCCTCTCCCATGTAGAAGACGTTGGTTTCCCGATACGTCTCTGAATTCTGCCTGATGTCGTGCAGCACCACCTGGGCATTGCCCACGGGAAAGAACCAGACGTCGTCCTGCTTCTCATGATAGTGGAAGGCCTTGATCACCCCCGGGTACGTCTTGGCCATGGAAAGCTGGCCAAATCGGGGCAGCAGATCTTCATCGGCCCGCACTATCTCCTGGAAGAATCCGCGGTCGTCCGGGTGACGGATCAAGTGCTTGACCTTAACCCCTGCTATCATTCCGCCTTCCCTCCGCTGGATGCCCCGGCGGCGTGGCGGGACCCGGCGCGCCGATTCCCTCACACAGCCACATGAGCTTCATCGCCCAGAAAGAGCCGGAGTGCGCGGTGCCGGCTGTTGGCCCGCACCACCCGCACGTTCCTGCCGATGAGACTGTCCTCGATGGGCCCCACGTCGTCCAGCTCGCACGAATCCAGGACCACCGAGTGCTCTATGGACACGCCCCGGAGCTTGCTCCCGTCACCGATGGCGGTGAATGGCCCCACGAGACAGTCCTCGACCTGCGCCTGCCGGCCTATGACCGCCGGACCCCTCACCACACTGCGCCGGATGCACGCTCCTTGCCCGACCTCCACCCGACCCACCACCTGGCTTTCGGCGTCCACGTCGCCCTCAATGCGCCGGGAGGCATAGTGGTCCAGCACCACCCGGTTGGCCTCCAGGAGGTCATCCTTCTTGCCCGTGTCCAGCCACCACCCTTCGAGCATCCGGGCCCGCACCTTCCCACCCAGGGCGATCAGTTCCTGGATGGCATCGGTGATCTCCAGTTCCCCCCGCCACGAAGGTACGATACGGGATACAGCCTCGTGGATGCGGGCGGAAAACGCATATACCCCCACCAGAGCCAGGTTGCTGAGCGGGTCGCGCGGCTTCTCCACCAGGCGAGTAACCCGGCCACTTCCGTCCACAACCGCCACCCCGAAGGCACGCGGGTCCGACACCTCTTTCAACAGCAAGGCCGCATCTCCCTCCGCGCCTGCGAACTCTTGCACGAGCTCCCCCACCCCGCCCTGGATGAGATTGTCACCCAGGAACATGAGGAAGGGATCGGTCCCAAGGAACGGGGCCGCGGTCTTGACGGCGTGGGCGAGGCCGGCGGGACGCTCCTGTACTATGTAGGCGATCCGCAGCCCCCAGTGCGAACCATCCCCGAGGTAAGCCCTGATGGCATCCCCCGTCTCCGGTGCGATTATCACACCCACATCGATGAGGCCGGCGTCTGCCACCTGGGCCATAACGAAGTGCAGGATGGGCTTGTTGGCCACCGGCACCAGCTGCTTGGGCATGGTGTAGGTGAGTGGCCGCAACCTCGTGCCCCTTCCCCCTGCCAGGACCAGCGCCTTCACTTCGCCCTCCCTCCCCACTGGCGGGCGTACACCGCCTCGTAGTAATCGCGGTAAGCCCCGCTCCGCACCCGCCTCCACCAGCCCTCGTTGGCCACGTACCAGTCGATTACCTCGCGCAGGGTCTCCGCCAGGGGACGGGTGGGGACCCATCCCAGCTCCTTCCTGATCCGGGAGAAATCGATGGCGTAGCGGCGGTCGTGACCGGGCCGGTCGGGCACGAATCGTACCAGAGAGTCGGCCTTCCCGAGCAGGACAAGTATCTGGCGGACCAGGTCGATGTTCCGTAACTCGCACCCCGCTCCGATGTTGTACACCTCGCCCGGCCGGCCCCGCTGGATGACGGCGTCAATGGCCCCACAATGGTCCTCCACATGGAGCCAGTCCCGGATGTTCCTACCATCCCCGTAGACCGGTATGGGGAGATCCTGGATGGCATTCGTGATAACGAGGGGAATGAGCTTCTCGGGGAACTGGTAGGGCCCGAAGTTGTTGCAGCAACGGGTAACTATCACCGGCACGCGGTAGGTCTTCCACCACGCCCGGGCCAGCATGTCGGCCGAAGCCTTGCTGGCCGCGTAAGGGCTGTTGGGCGCCAGGGGACTGTCTTCTCTAGACGGCGGATCGCCCTCAACGAGGGATCCGTAAACCTCGTCGGTAGAAATCTGAACGAAAACACCGACGCCGTGATTCCGGGCCGCGTCCAGCAGCACCTGGGTGCCCAGCACGTTGGTGCACATGAACGGAGCAGAATCCAGAATGCTGCGGTCGACGTGTGACTCAGCGGCGAAATTGACCACCGCATCGCACCGCTGCCTGAACACGGCTTCGACTGCTACGGGATCGCCTATGTCCCCCCGCACGAACGAGTAACGCGCCTCGTCAATTCCTGCCAGGTTCTCCAGGTTTCCCGCATACGTCAGCTTGTCGAAGTTCAGCAACTGCCAGTCCGGGTGCTCCCTCAGGCAGTACCGGATGAAGTTCGATCCTATGAAGCCGGCGCCACCCGTCACAAGGACCCTCATGGGCGTCCGCCCCCCCTGCCGGCCCCTTCCCGATCGCCGGACAGGCAGCACCGCACGAGCTCCGCCACGTCGCCTGCCACGTCGACCCGCCCCACCTGCCCCAGGCAGGCCTCTCGGTTGCTGGCGGCTGCGACGTGCAGGATCTCCTCGCGCAAGACGGAGATGCCCCGGGGGGCGTCGATGCCCAGGCGGACCTGGCCGTCGCGCACTTCCAGGACGGTTACGCGGATCGTGTCGCCGATAAGGATGCTCTGGTGGAGCTTGCGGGCAAGGACCAGCACAGCAATCGCCCTCCCTGGCTGTCGCACCATCCCTGGTCGTGCCGGGACAGGATTTCCACCGCCTCCCAAAGGGGATGGCGGAACGAATAGCGCTCGTCGGAGAGAACCACCTGGCGCCCCAGGCGGGCACCCGCGTTGAGTACCACGGGAGCCCGCAGGTTAACCCACGCCTGCCGGGGGTCTTCCGGCACTGTCACTATGGCGTATAGCACCGGCCTGACTCCAGGATTGAGGCGCAGGCAGGTGAGCTCCCCCTCGGGCAGGGCCGGGTCGTAGCCGGGGGCGACCATCGTGGTGTCCACGACTACGAAGGCAACTTCGGGCTCGTTGAGGGACTGCAGCCACAGAAAGGGGCGCACCCTCTCGTCGTCGATGAGGACAAACTCCCGCGAGCGGGGGAAGCCGGGCATGGCCACCGGCCACCGCCACACCAGTTCGTCGGGGACTTTCAGGATACCGAACCTCCGGGTCAGCACTCGCATCCACAATCACTCCACGGAGCCAGCGATCCTGCTGCTGTCCGGCCGGCGCGGGGGCCTCCCCCCGCTTGGGGGCCGACCGATCCTCAATCTGTATCGGGCCGCTTCCCTCATCCGTATAGGACTGCCGCCCCGGAGTACAGGGCGCGACGACCTACTGCCTGCACTGAAACCGTCAGCGCAGGAAATCGAGCAGGCTTGGCTGGATGATGCGGGCGCCTACCCCGAGGGCGGCGCGGTAGGCGGCCTCCGTGCTGGTGAGGTGAACGATGACTTCTGCCATGTCGGCGTCTTCCGTTTCCGAAAGCAGGGCGGTGATCTCATACACGCTGTCCTGCAATCGGGAGCGGGTCGCCTCAAGCCGGTGTCCGTCTGCACCCACATGGGCCCTCTCTTCCAGAATCGCGTCCAGGGCCTGGTCGAGGTCATTGACCACGCCCACTGCCACGGTGTCCCCGGTGCTTATGGCGGCATCGAGCGCGTTCAGGTAGTTGGCCGTCGCGACCATCGCCTGCTGCAACGCACCGCTGCCGGGCCGGTTCACCTGGATGGCCGTGGCAGGTCCCGCCTCACGCCATATCGGCCGCGTATCACCGCTGTAGACGACGGGATTGCCTGGGTCCCCCGTGAGAGCGAAGGGCAGGGTGAGGGTTTGCTGGCCGGCGAAGATATACCGGTCGCCGCACTGACTGTTGCCGATGGCAACCAGCTGCTCGAGCAGCCGGGAAACTTCGGCCCGGGCAGCCTGCAGGGTGGATACGGGTACGGTACCGGCAGTGGAGATGGCCAGCTCGCGCACCCTCTGGACGACGTCGCCGGCCTGGCCCAGGGCCATATCGGTCATGCCGACCCAGCTGCGGGCATCGTCCACGTTGGCCAGATACCGGTTGATCCGGTTCAGCTCGCTGCGGAGGCCCAGGGAGCGCACCACGCCCACCGGATCGTCGGAAGGTTGAAGCAGCCTCTTCCCCGACGACAGCTCACGCTCGTACCGGGACAGGCGGGACCAGGTGCTGCGCAGGTCCGCCAGCACCCCGTCTATCATCATCCCCGTGGTTACGCGCACCTCTGACTCCCCCCTCGCTCCCCTTCCCACCTCGCCGGAGCCCGCCGCGTCGCGGCTGCGCATCGCCCGACGCACTGCGTCGCACCCGCGCGCCGCGCCCCTGGCACGCCCACCGGGGCGGCAGGGCGGCGGGGGCCTACCGGCCGGCCAGGCCGGTGCCCTCGATGAGGGTCCGCAGCATTTCGTCCAGGGTGGTGATTACCCGGGCCGCCGCCGCGTAAGCGTGCTGATACCTGACCAGGTTGGTCACCTCTTCGTCCAGCGAGACACCCATCACCGACTGGCGCTGGTGATCGATCTGCTGCAGGAGGACGCCCTGGTTCTCGCTCAGGCGCACTGCCTCCCGAGACATCACGCCCACCGCACCGATCACCGAGCGGAAGAAGTCATCTATGGTTCCCTGGTCGACGACCTTCTCCCGCTGCAGGCCCGCTATCCGGAGGGCGTTTTCCCCGTCACCGGGCGCCCCGTATCTGGACGCGGCTATCTTGCGCACGTCCTGCCTTATCTCGTACGCCAGGCCCATGTTGGCAGCCGTGGCGCCGGGATCGAAGAAATTATAGCCGGGCGGCTGGGGCGGCACCGCTTCCCCCGGCAGGAGCAAACCGTAGCCCTCGCGGTGGATGCGGTTGACCTCGTCGCGGAGGGAAGTCGCCAGCCGGTCCAGGTCGGCCATCAGGCCGGGGGCGATCTGGTCCCGTGCCTCCAGGTACCCCCCCAGCTCCCCGCCTCCCGGGTCGACGTCCAGCCCCGTGTCCGCCCATACCACCCGGCCCTGGTTGGGAGAACCCGGCTGCGGACGGACCTCCATGCGCCCTACCCGGAAGCGGTCGACCAGCACCATACCCGCAATGGCCACGGTGGCCACGCCCTGATCGTCGACCTGCACCTGCAGGTCGGCCAGGCGGGCCATCTGCTCGACGAGCAGGTCGCGGCGGTCGAGCAAGTCGTTGGGGACCTGGCGGTTGGCGGAGGCCAGGGCAATCTGCTCGTTGAGGCCGGCCACCTGTCGCGCCAGGTCGTTCAGATCGTCCACCTTGATGGCGATGGAGCGATCCAGATCAGCCTGGAGGTCCCACAACTGCCGGTAAAGATGACGGAAGACGTCGGCCAGGGCCTGCCCCTTCTGGCGGACCAGAGCGCGGGCGGCCAGGCTCTCGGGGTTGTTGGCCAGCTCCTGCCAGCTGGCCCAGAACTCGTCCAACACGGTGCGCAGGCCGGCGTCGGAGGGCTCGTTGAAGATGGATTCAACCTTGGCGAGGGCATCACGGCGCGCCTCCCAGCGGCCCAGGAGCTGCATGTCGGAGCGCACCTGGGCGTCCAGGAAGAGATCGCGCACGCGCCGGACCTCGGCCAGCTGGACGCCCCGCCCCAGGTAGGTGCCCCACGAAGCCCCGGGCACGGGCGCCAGGGCGGGCCGGGCCGGTTCGAGGATGGGCTGCTGGCGGGAAAAACCGGGGGTGTTGGCATTGGCCACGTTGTGGGCCGCCACCTCCAGGGCCCTCTGCTGCGCCCGCAGCGCCGAGAGTGCAATATGTATTCCGTCAAAGGTGGAGGGCACCCCCCTCACCCCCTGTCAGGCATGGCGGTCCACCGCACGGGGGACATCCCGGCGCCGGTGGCCTTTGGAGCTGTAACCGGGGCTCGCCTCCATCGGCAGCACCAGGTCCAGGGTGTGCCTCACCAGGGCCAGGGCCCGCTTGAGCAGGCGCTCGTTCTCCTGGTTGACTTCATGCAGGTCAACCACCAGCCGCTCTAGAGAGGTCCTCAACTCCCCCAGCCGGGCCGCCTCCGGCCAGCTGTTCTCCTGGCAGCGCTCCTGGATACGGGTCAGGCTGAGGGACTCAACGGGGATTCCCCAACTGCGGGCGAGGCCATCCGTCACCTGGGACCGCTCACCCTCCAGGTGGCCGGCGCGATGCACCAGGGCCTGCTGGACTTCCAGAAGCGCCTCCAGCCCGGGCAGGTCTCCCTTCATCACCAGTTCCTTCTGCCTCCGACCCAGGCTGAGAAGGTCACCGTAAACTTCTTCGTGAGCTTCCAGTACCCCGATGAGACTGGTAATGAGGCTCCGATCCATGGCGCCCCGCCCCCTCGGCCAACTGCTGCCCGCCGGCCGGGAGCACCCGGCCCCCGCCGTGCTGCAGCGGGCCGGCCACCCGTACTGCGGGCCACTTCCCCTCCGGCGCTACTGCAGGTGGTCGGCCAGATACCTGACCACCATCTTCTCGGCCACGTCCCGGGCGGGCACGTGATAGCTGCCGTCTTTCAGGGTCTCCGCCAGTTGCCGCACCACGTCCTCCCGCACCTCGGGCATCTGCCTGACCATTTGCGCCAGACGGGCCAGTTCCTGAGCGTCGGCGGAAAACTCCACCCTGTCGCTGCGGGAACCCGACCTGCGCGCCACCCCTGCCCGCTGACCGGAGTCCACCGCCTCGAGCCGCTTCTGATATGCCTCAATCACGCTCTGGATCTGGCGGTTGGAAATCTTCATGAGATACCCTCCCAGAGATCTCTATCTTCATTCATCGTCGTTTTCCCGGTGCCGCTTAACCAGATCGGCCACGTACATGCGTCCCCGCGATGAGCCCGGCTTCTGAGCCTCGGGGGCACCCTCATCCTGGGGCTCCTGCTTCGGCCTCTGCGACGCCCGGCCCACCTCCTGCGCCAGCTCGCGGGAGCAGCTGGCACAGAGGTATCCTCCGTCCACGGGCGCACCGCAACGCTGGCAGACGACAGCGCCCTTAAGGCCGTCCGTGGCCATGAGGCGACCCTGTCGAAGGAAAGACAGGATGAGCTCCGAGGGCGCGCCCGTTGCCTCCTCCACCTCCTCGAGGGTGGCTCCGGGCGATTGCCGCAGGAAAAGGCGTACCCGCTCGAACTGCTCCTCCTCTTCCGCCACACAGGAGGGACAGATCTCCCTGCCCCGGAAGACAAAGACGCGATCACACCTGGGACAGTTACGCATCTCCTGCATCTGCCGGACACCTTTCGTCGCCGGGTACGGTGGCCAGGACCAGCCCGTCCACCCGGGCGGCCCCCGCCTGGCGCAGAGCCAGGGTGCAGTAGGCCAGGGTAGCACCGGTGGTCATCACGTCGTCCACAAGGATAATCGTCGCTCCGCGCAGATCCAAAAGGGGTACAAACGTCCCCGCCAGGTTCTCCCACCTGGCCGCCCGGTTGAGCCCGGCCTGACGACGTCCGGTTCGCCGGCGGCCCAGCGCCCTGATCACGGGGACGTGCCAGTGCCGCCCCACCGCCCGGGCCAGATCCTCCGCCTGATTGAACCCCCGCTGCCGGTACCGGCCGGCCGTGAGAGGAACCGGTACCACAGAATCGGGACGGGGAAGGGTCGCCAGACCCACGCCCGCCACGATCTCCCCCAGGGGAGCACCCAGCCAGCGTTCCCCACCATACTTGAACCGGCAGATGAGCTCCCGGAGGGCCCCCCGGTATACTCCTGCGGGCCGCACCCGCCCCCACGGGACGGTCCCGTGCTCGCATTCGGGGCAGAGGCCGCCTGCGCCGGGACGACCGCAACGCGGGCACGACCGCTGCAACTCGCGGCGCCATTCCCGGAGACAGGAAGTACACACGTATGTGGGGAAAATGCCTTCCCGGCCACACACCGGACATCCCCCGGGAAGGGGAAACACCAGGCGATCAATGCCCTCCAGGACGTACCTCCCGACCGGGATGAAACGATCCAGCGCCCACCCACCCCGGCCCAGATGGCCCGGCCCCGACCCACCCCCAAGGGGGCATACGAATCCCTGCCCGCCCATCAGGCTGAACACTGGGCGCGCATCACCCGGTTGCCACCCATGGTCTTAGCCCGGTACATGGCCTGGTCGGCCTCCCGCACCAGGTCGGTGGCCTCCCGGGCATCGTCGGGAAACACGGCCACCCCGACGCTGGCGGTGATGCGCAGGGGGCCTTCCGGTCCCCGAAAGGCGTGAGACTCCAGCCGGGCCCGGATGCGTTCCGCCACCACCAGGGCCTCCTCCCGGGAGGCCCCGGCCAGGATGACGGCGAACTCGTCGCCCCCGTACCGGGTGGGGACGTCTATCTCCCGCACGGCCGACCGCAGCGCCTGCCCGAACTCGCGCAGCAACTCGTCTCCCACCACGTGGCCGTATTTATTGTTGTACTCCCCCAGGCCGTCCAGGTCCACGTACACCAGGGCCACGCTGTCGCGCCGGGCGCGGCACTGGCCGATGGTGTACTGCAACTGCCTGGTGAAGTACCTGTGATTGTAAAGCCCGGTCAGGTCGTCGGTCACGGACAGCTCTTCCGCCCTGCGGTACAGAGTGGCATTCTGTACCGCTACCGCCGCCTGGGTGCCCAGCACCTGCAGGGCCTGTAGCTCCTGGGGCGAGCAGGCACCCGGCTGGGCCGACGAAACCCACAGCACGCCCAGAAGGCCCCCGTCCATCAGGAGCGGCACCATGGCCGCCCCCCGCGGCGGAGCCGGATCTTCCGGAGCGGGCTGCACCCAGCCCGCCGCCAGGGCATCTGCGGTTACCGCAGCCCGCCGCTCGGCCACCAGGCGCCCCAGCACCCCCTCCCCCGGCCGCAAAGCAGATAGGGGGAACCCCGCCGGATAGGGATGGTCCAGGCGGGCCAGACGCAGGGTCCCGTCCTCGCCGTCGCGCAGGAAGATGGCACACACGTCGCACGTGACCAGCCTGCGGATGGCCTGCGTCAGCATGTCCAGCACGCGCTCCCGCTCGAGCGCGGCATTGAGCTCCTGCCCCACCTGCTGGATCACGCTGAGGCGGCGGTGAACGGCCTGCAATTCCAGGTGCAGCCTCAGGATGTAAGCCACCGCCAGCACCGGAATGAATACCAGGAGGGCCCAGAGCGGACCCTGCTGCCGGAAGGTGAAGGCGATGCTGACGCCCAGGGGCACGCTTACCAGGTAGTTCAGTCCGTCCCAGGAGACGGAACCACGCACGACCTCCATGGCCTTGCGGGGGGCCCGCCTGATGTCGCCCGCATCTCTCCAGCCGGCATACCAGGTGACCAGAAGATGATTGACGACGAAGTAGGTGAGAACCAGCAACAGGACCCCGGGACCCATGCCGTTACCTGCAGCCTGGTAAACCGAGCCCGCGGCGAGACACGCCAGGGCATACTGCCCCATGTTGAAAACACCCACGAAAAGCGGCCGCCGCCGGGGAAGGGTGTTGCCCAGCAGCGAAGACGCCATGCTGACCCAGGTTGCCTCCACCGTCCCCAGGACCAGGAAGGCCGGCAATACAGTGGCGAAATTGAGGCTCAGCCGAATCCCGGTGGGCAGGCGGACGTCCAGGAACTCGGCCACGGTGCCCATGGCGCAAAAGAGAAGCAGCGGTCGCAGGTCGGTCTGCGCCCCCCGGGCCGACAGGACCAGGGCAGCGGCGATGCCCAGCAACCCGACCACCCACGCGTAGACCCGATAACCCGGCTCCCGGCCCGTCAACCCCTCCCACTCCCCGCATTACATTAATCGGGTAATTCGCCATCAGGAAACGTCATCCTGCTCTTTCCACCAAGAAAGTAGACCACCCCGTCCGGAAGGTGGGATGACCCCTGCGCAGTCAGCAGCGGCACCAGCAAGACGGGCCGACCTCCCCAGGCGAAGTCTTCCACGATGCGGCACCACTCCGGCCCCGCCTGCACGAAGGACACGCCTGCCCCGGCCAGCAACCGTCGCGCTATGTGCGGAGTCTCATCGCCGGACCCTGCGTCCAGCACCATAACTTCCCAGGCCCGCGTGGCAGGCGACCAGGCCAGCAGGCGCAGCAGAATCCTGAGCAGCCCCTCGACCACCTCAGCCTGATCGCGGATCAACACCATGAGCAGGGGATGGCGAAAACCAGACCTCCCCCTCGCCTGCCACCAGCCCGCCAGTGCCTGCCAGAACACCAGAGAAAAAACCGCCAGTCCCGCGGCCACCAGCCACCCCAAGCCCGCTCCCCCCTGGCACCCGCCATTATATGCGCCAGAGGTTCATCGACCGACCGCGATGCCGCTAGGGAGTCGGAGGCAGGACGGGCCGGAGCGGCGGGGTCGCCGGCGCGGGCCTCTACCGCCTGGCGGGGTGGGCAGAGGCAGAGGCGGCCGCGGCGGCGTGGAGGGACGCGGTTTCGGCGATGCCGGCTGCCGCCTGCAGCAGGGCGGCCCGGTCGGTGCGCTCCCAGGGCAGGTCCAGCTCGGGCCGGCCGAAGTGACCGTATGCGGCCACCTGCCGATAGATGGGACGCCGCAGATCTAGCTGCGAGATGATGGCCGCCGGGCGGAAGTCGAAGTGGCGCTCGACCAGCTCCAGGATGCGGCTCTCGGGGACGGCAGCGGTGCCGAAGGTATCGATCATGAGCGATACGGGCCTGGCCACCCCGATGGCGTAAGCCACCTGCAGCTCGCACCTGTCGGCCAGGCCGGCGGCCACTATGTTCTTGGCCACGTACCGGGCGTAGTAGGACCCCGACCTGTCCACCTTGGTGGGGTCTTTGCCCGAGAAGCAACCGCCGCCGTGGCGGGCATATCCACCGTAGGTGTCCACTATGATCTTGCGCCCCGTCAGGCCTGCATCGCCCTGGGGGCCACCCACCACGAACCTCCCCGTGGGATTGACCAGGATGCGCGTGCGGTCGTCCAGGAGGCGCGCTGGCACCACCGGGCGCACCACGTGCTCGATGACATCCTCCTTGAGGGCCGCCAGGGGAACGTCGGGTCTGTGCTGGGCCGACACCACGATGCAGTCGGCCCGCAGGGGGACGCCGTCCTCGTACTCGATGGTCACCTGGGTCTTGCCGTCCGGCCTCAGGTAGGGGATCTCCCGCTCCTTACGCACCCGCGCCAGCCTCTGGGCCAGCTTGTGGGCCAGGGAGATGGCCAGGGGCATGAGTTCGGGAGTCTCGCGGCAGGCGTAGCCCACCATCATGCCCTGGTCGCCCGCCCCGGTGAGGTCAAGTTCGTCCCCCGAACCTCCCTGCTTCACCTCCAGGGCGCGATCGACGCCCAGGGCAATGTCGGGCGACTGCTCCTCGATGGCGGTCAGCACGGCACAGGTGTCGCAGTCGAAGCCGTACTTGGCCCGCGTGTATCCGATCTGGCGGAGCGTCTCCCTGATGATGTGGGGCATGTCCACGTAACAAACGGTGGAGATCTCCCCGAACACGAGCACCAGGCCGGTCTTCACAGCCGTCTCGCAGGCCACCCGGGCGTCCGGGTCCTTTGCCAGGATGGCATCCAGGATGGCATCGGAAACCTGGTCTGCGATCTTGTCGGGATGCCCCTCCGTCACCGACTCCGAAGTGAACAGATAACGACCCTGAGGCACCTTCGGACCTCCCTTCCCTGCTTGCCAGGCGCTGTTGCGCCGACCTCCGCTGTTCCGTAACTGTCCGCCGTCGCCGGGCTGCCCGGCGTTACCCGCCGACCCACGCCGACCCCATTCCCTCACCCGCGTGTCATCAACCGTGCAGGGCAAAGCGATTCCTGGCCGAACGCGATACTTCCCGGCATACCCGCAGCACCTCTTCCGCGTCTTCCACCGTCAGGGAACCCAGCCCGCACGAGGGTGTGACGAGGGCCTGATGCAACAGCCGCTCTCGGGGTAGCCCCGCCGCCACCAGGGCCGCGATCTCCTCTTCGAGGCGCTTCACCAGCGATGCGGCTGACTCCCGGCGGATGGCTTCCCCGTCGGCGGGAACGATTCCCCAGGCGATGCACCCGCCCCGCTCCAGGAACGCCCGCAGGGCGGGCACGTACAGGGCGAAGCTTTCGAAGTAGGAGTATGCGTCGAACGATATCACGTCGATGTCCAGTCCCAGGAGCATGCCCCAGTCCGTGTTGGCACAGCAGTGGATACCGGTCAACCCGCGGGCCCCCCCGAGCACCTTTTGCAGCCAGTCGCGCGCCTGGCCGGCATCGTAGGCGTAGAATGCCGATCCCACCGTACCCAGGTATGGTTCGTCCAGGAAGATCAAAGTGACCGGGTGGATCTCCCGCAGGAACCGCTCCTGCCAGCGCACCTTCAGCTCGAGCAAGGACAGCAATGCCTCCATCACCCGGGCATCGTACAGGACGGGCCTACCGTCCGGTCCGGGCAGGGAGAGCCCCAGGCTCACCGGGCCGGTCACCTGCCCCTTGACGGCGGCAGAATGTCTCACTTCCTGCGCCCGGTCGGCGAGGGCCCACAGGCCGGCCGCCCGTTCCCGGGGGATGACTCCGGCCGAATCGTCGCCAGCCGTATACCTGCCCAGCAGGTCGCCCAGCTCGCTCCAGAACGCATCCCAGTCGGGCACGGCGGGGGAGCCATCCCGCTCCGCCAGGCCGGGCATCCCGGTGAGGAACTGGCGGTACATGTTTTCCTCCGGCGCGCGCCGGGGGAGCTGCGGCCAGTAAGGCAGGTCGGGGAACGCGGACACCACGGCCTGCACCCCATCTTCCGCCCGCCGGTGGGGCAGGCTGCCGATCCCTGTCGCCATCATCTCTCCGGGCTGCATTTGCTCCCTCATGAAACGCAAAACCCCTTCTTTCCGAAGAGGCTTGGGGCGTTGCGCGCCTCTCATCCCTCAGAAAGAATCTGCGGCGCTTGGCACCGCTGCCTCGCCGGGGCCGGTTGCCGGGCTTCATCGGGGCCGTCCCTCCACCACTCTTGATAAGAGCCACGCTATTCGGTTGCGCATCAACGCTACCATAACCAGGGGGTTCCTGTCAATAAGAAGGCGCGCCCGCAACCGACTGCCGCCAGCGCGCCGTGGCCGAGGTGCAGCCGGCCGGCTGCCGCCACCGGGCAATAAGAAGGCGGGCCCCTAGCCTGGGCCGGGAGTATTGAGGCCCGCCTCCGGGAAACGCCCGGTGACCCGGAAGCCACCGGGCGTCACCACCGCTATGTGTTCTGACCACCCATATTGTATTCAGGTGAAGCCGGTTTCCTTCCGGGCACCGGCCCCGCTCCCCCTGCCCGGCCCCCCTTACACGCCGGCGTGGGGTCGCCCGGTGCCTCCGCCGGGAGCTGGCGGCCTGGCAACGAACCCTGAGACAGGGCCCGGTACAGGAAGTCAGCCAGCCCGGCCTGACCTGCCATCTCCCGCGCCATGCCCTGCAGGGCCAGACCCGAGTACACGGAACCACCGGCTACGCGAGCCATACCGGGAAGCATGGCGCGCTCAACGGTCTTGAGCACTTCCTCCCACAGGATGGCGGCAAATCCCTCGCATGCCTCTCTGAGAGCGGCGGATTGCCCACCATGCCGCTCATCGCTCGCCGTGGCGGCCGCGGGGACCACCCCCCGATTAACGGCGCAGGTTGTTGGCCATGCCGAGCATGTCATCGGCGGCCTGCACCACCTTGCTGTTCATCTCGTACGCGCGCTGGGCCATGATCAGCCCCACCATCTCTTCGACGACCTGCACATTCGCCCTCTCCAGAAAGCCCTGCCAGATCTCTCCCGGTGCACTGTCCGTTTCCGCCTCGCCCGAAGCATCCGTCTGGCGGTAGAGCCCCCCTCCCACGGCCTGCAATCCGGCTGGGTTGGGGAACGTCACCAGAGTGACTTGCCCCAGCTCGTGGGACGCTCCACCCGCCTGGGCCTGGATGCGCCCACCGGTATCGACGTGGATGGACCCGGCATCGACTCCTTCCAGCGTGTCCCACGAAGAAACCACCAGCTGGTGTCCATCGGAGTTGTATATCCGCCTGTCAGACCCCATGTGGAACGAACCCGACCTCGTGTACAGGATGTCCCCGTTTTCCAGCTCCACCTGGAAGAATCCGGGCCCGTGGATGGCCAGGTCGAGGGGCTGGCCGGTTTCCTCCAGCTGGCCCGGGAGGAAAGAGGGCATGGTCGCCACCACCCTCACCCCCGCCCCCACCGGAGATTCCCCGGTGGGCGGAGGTGGATTTGTAGTCGCCACCACGTCTCCGAACTCGACCCGAGTGGCTTTGAAACCGGGGCTGTTGACGTTGGCCAGGTTGTGGGAAATGACATCCACCGCCGTCTGCTGGGCCACCATTCCCGATGCCGCCGCCCACAACGCCCTCAGCATCTCGACCTCCCCCTTCCCCTGACCGCCTGACCCGGCGGCCGTCTCAGGAGCCACCCCGCCCCAACGGGCCGCAGCCCCCCCGCAGCGACCAGCGGCCGGGCCGCTGCGGCTGCACGTCAGACGCGGCCGACTTCCCGCACCGCCTGCCCGAGGGTATCGTCCTGCACCCGGAGGGCCTTCTGACAGGCTTCGTAAGCCCGGAGCACGGCGATCAGCCTCACCATTTCGGTCACCGGATTGACGTTGGCGCTCTCCACAAATCCCGGCGTGAGTGCTGCCTCGACCGCTCGCGGCAGTCCCGCCTGCGGCCCGGCAACAAAGAGCCCGTCCCCGATGCGCTGCAGTGCATCCCGCCGGGCGAAATCGACCACCCTGAGGCGATCCACCACCCGGCCCCCGCTCACCACCTCGCCGGTGGCCAGAATCGAGGCATCGGGTCCGGCTTCGATGGGACCCTGTTCTCCCAGCACGAGATGGCCCGTACCGGTGACCAGCCTTCCCTGGCTGTCCAGACGAAACATGCCGTTGCGGGTGTAGGCCTCCCCGCCGGGCGCCTGGACGACGAAGAAACCCGGCCCGGTGATGGCCACGGCCAGGGGATCTTCTGCCGGTCGCAGAGGACCGGCACCGAAATCCGTGACCAGGGCTTCCACTCCGGCCCCGGTTGAGAGAGGACCGACCTCCGCCACAGGGCCATCCCTTATGCGGGAAAGGATCAGGGAACGAAAGCCCGTGACCACGGGGACGCGCCCCTTGAAGCCGGGCGTCTGAGCATTGGCCGCATTGTCCGCAATTGCATCCAGCTGGTCGAGTCCCGCGGCCATGCCGCTTGCGGCCGCATAGATGCCCCTCAGCATTGCCCGCCCCCCTATCCTCACCAAACGGGAGGGCCTGCCGCCGGGCAGGCCCTCACAAACCAGAAGGACCTCGTTCGGCAGCCCGGCCATCATGACCCGCGAGGCTTTAGACCCGTGGCTTTGCGCCCCCGCCTTTCGACGGGTTTGCCGTTTCGCGAGGATCTATTTCACTGTATCGGTAATTCGCCACCAGTCCGGAAAATCCTTCTTAAGAAGTGCGCTGGGAGCGGGCCACGCCTTCAGGCCCGGGCCGGTGCAGGCAGCGTCAGGCAGGGCTGCGGGCAGCGGCAGCGGGCTGCCACCGTCCCGGGGATCTCACACCACGCTCAGCTTGCGCATGAACTCCACGTGGTCCGGATGGCAGGCGAGGAAGTCCAGGGCCCGGCCCGTCCCCCGGGCCACGCAGGAAATGGGATCGTCGGGTATGTGCACGGCGAGGCCCGTTTCTCGGGAGATGAACACGTCCATGCCGTGCAGCAGCGCCCCTCCGCCGGTCAACACCACACCCTGGTCGGCGATGTCAGCGGCCAGTTCGGGAGGGGTACGCTCCAGGACCCCGCGAATAAGGTGCAGGATCTCCGACAGGGGCTCGGCCATGGCCTCGGCCAGGTCGATCGACGTCACCATGAAGCTGCGGGGCAACCCGCTCACGAGGTCTCGCCCCCGCACCTCCATCTCGTCATGCCGCAGGTCCGGCGCAGCGGTGCCGATGCCGATCTTCAGCTCCTCGGCGGTGCGATCACCCACCCCCAGGTTGTGCCGCTGCCGCAGGTAGCGGACGATGGCCTCGTCGCACTTGTCCCCGCCCACCCTGACACTGCCGGCGGTCACCACCCCTCCCAGGGATATGACCGCCACATCGGTGGTGCCGCCGCCGATGTCGCACACCAGGTGCCCCCGCGCCTGGGTGATGTCCAGCCCCGCCCCCAGGGCGGCAGCCAGGGGTTCCTGGATGACCAGGGCCCGGCTGGCTCCGGCACGCATGGCCGCTTCGATCACCGCCCGCCGCTCCACCGCCGTACAGGCCGAGGGGATACACACCACCACGGAGGGACGCAGGATCGCCCGCCTGCCCAGCACCCGGGCCAGGAAATGCTGAAGCATGGCTTCGGTGAGGTCGAAGTCGGCGATCACACCTTCTCGCAGGGGACGCACCGCCACGATGGTCCCCGGGGTGCGCCCCAGCATGCGGCGAGCCTCCTCACCCACCGCCAGGACTCTCCCGGTGTCGGCTGCTACCGCCACCACGGAAGGCTCCCGCAGGACCACTCCCTTGCCGCGCACGAAAATGAGCACGCTGGCGGTCCCCAGGTCCACCCCCACGTCAGTCGCCAAGCCAGATCCCCCCGGTCTTCCCTGCTTCCCTCCTCTTCTTCCACGAGATGGGGCGATTTCCTTCGGGGCCCGCTAGCGCGTGACCGTCTGATACTTACGCCTGGTCGCCTCTCCTCCCCGGATGTGCCGCTGGGCCTTGTTGAACTCCAGGACCTTTCTTACCTGATCGGCCAGTTCCACGTTGATGTGCGGTAGTCTTTCGGATACATCCTTGTGGACGGTGCTCTTCGATACCCCGAACTGGCGGGCCGCGTCCCTCACCGTGGCTCCGGTGCGGTAAATGTACTGGGAAACGTCCAAGACACGCCTCCAGATGAAGTCGTTCACCCTCTGGCCCCCCTCGCACCGGCCTGCGGTACATCATATGTGGGAGCCAGCGGGAAAAGACTAGCCCACCTGTCCGGTCCCGGCCCGGGGCGGGCCTCTGCGTGGTCCCGGCCCGGGGCGGGCCTCTGCGTGGCCCCGGCCCGGGGCGGGCCTCTGCGTGGCCCCGGCCCGGGGTGGGCCGCGGCGGCGCCTAACGCGGGGACAGCCAGTCTAGGGGGTTCCGGGTGCTCCCGTCCATCCTCACCTCAAAGTGCAGGTGCGGTCCGCCCGGCTCGCCTTCACCCGGCTCGCCCAGGTGACCGACGACCTGCCCCCGGTTCACCCTGTCGTCCTTGCGCACCAGGGCCTTCCCCAGGTGCAGGTAGGCGGTCACGATGCCGCCCCCGTGGTCGATTTCCACCACGCATCCGTCCCTCGGGTTACGGGATACCAGCTTCACCACGCCTCCGGCAGCCGCAGTGACGGCGCGGCCCCCCTCTCCTTCCAGATCGATCCCGGCGTGCAATCTCCAATCCCCGTGGACCTCCGAGTAGGCGAAGCCGTAATCGGCGGTCACCTTCCCCGGCAGGGGCCAGGCCAGTTCTCCCGGTGCGGGCCCGGCCGCTTCCGGCGGCGCCACAGCGGCGACCACCGCCCGATCCCCGGCCTGCCCGGTCGTTGTCCGATCCCCGACCTGCTTCGTGGTTGACGGCTGCGTCCCTCCCGCCGGCGTCTCAGGACCCTTAGGGGCTGGGGGTACCATTCCGGTACCTCCCGAAGCGGCGCCACCGGCGGGTGCAGAGGCACCACCAGCAGCCGTGGCGGCGCTGGAGGGTGCCGAGGACTCTCCCGGGGCCGAAGGGGTCGGGGCGGTCCCGCTGAGGGTGCCGGTGGGGACTGGAAAGGCAGGGATGCCCGCACGCGGTGAAAGCAACCACATGAGGCCGGGAACGGTGAGACAGGCCAGCATGAACACTCCCACCGCCAGGTAGGCCCACTGGCGGCCGCTGAGGCCAGCCCACCTTCGGTCCGCACCGTTCCGCCGCCCTCTGGCGGCTCCCTTCACGCGCCAGCGGCGCGGCGACTCCTCCGCCGGGTGCGAGCGCAGCGGGGACCTGTCCGCAGGTTGCGAGCGCTGCGCGTGTCTGTCCGCATCCGGTGCGCTGTGGGGCCCATGGCCGTGGGGCGCACCGCTCAGGTTACGGGTCAGGGCGAATTCACCTCCACCCGTATGCTCTCCAGCGGTCTACCAGATTATGCATATCCTGGGTGAAGGCCTGTCCACGTCCGGCGCTGGCGGACCCACGTCGACAGGACCACGCCCCCCGTGCACGCGCCGGCCGCCCCACTGCCGGGGGCCAGAGCATGGCGCGTGCGACCGCCTGCGGGGACGGTCATTCGGAGAAAATGAGGCGGACGGTGGTGCCGGGGAAATAGTACTGCAGGATTTCCAGGTAGGAGCGGCCCTGCCGGGCCTGGCCGTCGGCGCCGTACTGGCACATCCCCACCCCGTGCCCCCAGCCCCGGACGTCGAAACGCACGCGGTCGCCTTCGACCTGCCAGGAGAACCAGGTGGAGGGCAGGCCCAGGCGCTCACGAGCCTCGGTTCCCCTGACGGTCACTCCCCCCACCTGGAGCAACCTGACCCGCCCCGTCACGGTGGACTCCAGCAGTTCAGGTACCGGTGTTTTGCTTGCCCCGGAAGAAGACCCTCCCGCCGAGGAAGGCACCGCCTGCCCGAGGGTGCGCAGCGGGACGTACACCTGGGTGCGGTAGCGCGGCGACTGGCGGCAGTAATCGCACGGTACTCCGGTCAGGTAGGGGACGTCGTTTCCCCATACCTCGCGGGCCGATTCCGTGTGCCCTCCACAGGTGGAGTGGTAAAGCCCGTCGGCCACCTCGCCCTGATAGGTGAGGATCTGCCCGCTGGTGGTGTCCACTGCGGCGGAGACTTTGCCCCAGTAACGGTAGTAGCCCAGCAGGCCCCACTTCTGGCGCAGGGCCCGCTGGTCCAACCATGCCTGTCCCTGCGTGGGATCGGAGGAAACATCGGCGCTCCCGTCGGCCACCCCTGGTCCGCCGAACAGCCGCAGCCGCCGCACCACGTAAGTTCGGGCCAGTACCGCCTGCGCCTTCAGGGCCTCGGGGTGAAAGGCAGCCGGCATTTCGGCTGCCACCACACCCTTCACATATTCCTCCAGGGGCAGATCGAGGGTCTGTCCGTTGTCGTGGCGCAGGACCCTGACCGTGATGGCATACCCGGCGGAGGGGGGTACGGGGCGCGGCTTTATGCCCACCAGCAGGGCGGGAAGAAAAATCAGCAACAGCACCAGGAAGCCAAGCAGAGCAAGCAAAGCTCGCTTCAACTCACCACCCAATGCCCACTCTATGGCAGCTCTGGCGAGCCTATGCCGCCGCAGCTGCAGAGCAGGGATGGCCGTCGCCTTGATCGCGACGCAGGCCCGGCACAGGCGGCCTTACACGGTGCGGGTTACGGCGGCGCCCAGGGAACGGAGCTTGAGGTGCAGGTCCACGTAACCGCGATCCAGGTGGTTGACGCCGGACACTTCAGTAGCGCCGTCTGCAGCCAGGGCGGCCAGCACCAGCCCGGCACCGGCCCGCAGGTCGCTGGCCTTCACCGGGGCCCCGGTGAGCTTCTTCACCCCCCTCACCACGGCGCTCCGGCCTTCGATCTTGATGTTTGCCCCCATGCGCTTGAGCTCTTCCACATGCATGAAGCGGTTCTCGAACACCGTCTCCGTGAGCACGCTGCATCCGTCGGCCACCGAAAGCAACGCCATTATCTGAGCCTGCATGTCAGTGGGGAAACCCGGGTAGGGCATGGTGCGCACGTCGGTGGGACGGGGCCGCCCCTGGGCCCGCAGGCGAACGCGGGTGGCGTCCTCCTCCACCACCGCCCCCGCTTCCCGCAGCTTGGCCACCACCGCCTTGAGGTGCTCGGGAACCACACCTTCCACCGTCACGTCGCCCCCGGTGATGGCGCCCGCCACCAGGTAGGTGCCCGCCTCGATGCGGTCGGGGATGATGGTGTGCTCGCCCCCGGCCAGCTGGGGCACACCATCTATCCTGATCACGTTGGTCCCCGCCCCCACCACCCGCGCGCCCATGGCATTGAGGAAATTGGCGAGGTCCACGATCTCGGGCTCTTCGGCCGCATTTTCGATGTAGGTGGTGCCCCGGGCGAGCACTGCCGCCATCATGATGTTCTCGGTGGCACCTACGGAGGGCCAGTCCAGGTACACGCGCCCGCCCTGCAGGCCGGAGGCGCGGATGTCCACCTGCCCGGCCCGGGCCGCCACGCGCGCCCCCAGCACGGAGAGACCCTTGATATGCAAGTCGATGGGTCGCACACCGATGGCGCATCCACCGGGGAGGGCCATGCGGGCCTTGCCCACCCGGGCCAGCAAGGGACCCATGACGAGGAGAGAGGCCCGCATCCTGCGCACCTGCTCGTAGGGGGCCTCATGACCGTCCAACCGGCCTGCGGAGACCATCACCGTGCGGCCGTCGGCACTCACCCTGGCGCCCAACACCTGCAGCACTTCCACCATGGTGCGGACGTCGTCCAGCCGCGGCACCTGGTGCAGGACCACCCCGCCCTCGGCGAGCAAAGACGCAGCCAGAAGGGGGAGGGCCGAGTTCTTGGCCCCCTCTATGGGCACCGCGCCGAAAAGCCGATTACCCCCATTGACTACCAGCCTGGATTCCATTTCCTGCCTCCGCCCCGCCTATCTCCTTATCATAGTTTGGCTGTCGGGGCGAAGGGCGTATGCAACCCAACTCGCTCAAATGCTTCGCAAACTGGCTACGATTTGTCGGCGCCAGCCGCGCGCAGCCGGGCCACGGCCCGTTCGAACGCAGCCCGCGCGCGCGCCTCGTCGACCTGGGCCGAACGGGAACGGAGCCGGGCCAGGGCCCGGTCGCGGGCGGCGCGGGCCCGCAGCACGTCAATGTCGTGGGCCAGTTCGGCGGCATCCGCCAGCACCAGCACCCGGTCTTCCAGGACCTGACACACGCCCCCGCTCACCGCCAACCGCTCCTTCCTGCCTTCCCGCCGGAAAAGCACCACCCCGGCACGCAGGATGACCAGCATGGGCGAATGGCGGGGCAAGACCCCCAGCAAGCCCTGGCGCCCGGGGACGACCACCGCTTCCACTGCATCCCTGAGCACCCGCCGCGCGGGCGTGAGCACTTCCAGAACTACGGGACCTCCGGTTTCCACCCTATCCGCCATGCCGTCACCCGGCCCTCCTCAGCAGCCCCTCGGCCAGCCGCCTCGCGGCACCGGCGGTCAGCGGGCCTCGGCCAGCATACGCTGGCCCTTCTCCACCGCCTCGTCTATGGTGCCCACCAGGTGGAACGCCCCTTCGGGCAGATCATCGTGCTTTCCTTCCAGGATCTCCCGGAAGCCGCGCACCGTCTCCTTGACGGGGACGTACACGCCCGCCCGGCCCGTGAACGCCTCGGCGACGAACATGGGCTGGGACAGGAAGCGCTGGATGCGCCGCGCCCGGTGCACGACGATCTTGTCCTCTTCCGACAGCTCGTCCATCCCCAGGATGGCGATGATGTCCTGCAGGTCCTTGTACCGCTGCAACACCCGCTGCACCTCGCGGGCCACCTGGTAGTGTTCCTCGCCCACCACGGCCGGGTCGAGGAGACGGGAGGTGGAAGCCAGCGGGTCCACGGCCGGGTAGATGCCCATCTCCGCGATCCAGCGCTCCAGGCGGGTGACGGCGTCCAGGTGGGCGAAGGTAGTGACGGGCGCGGGATCGGTGTAGTCGTCAGCGGGCACGTAGATGGCCTGCACCGAAGTGATGGAACCCTTGTGCGTGCTGGTGATGCGCTCCTGCAGCAGGCCCATCTCCGTGGCCAGGGTGGGCTGGTATCCCACCGCCGAGGGCATGCGCCCGAGCAGCGCCGACACTTCCGACCCGGCCTGGGTGAAGCGGAAGATGTTGTCGATGAACAGGAGCATGTCCTGGCCTTCCACGTCGCGGAAATACTCGGCCATGGTGAGGCCGGCCAGCCCGACCCGCAGGCGCGCGCCGGGAGGCTCGTTCATCTGGCCGAAGACCAGCGCGGTCTTGTCCAGTACCCCCGACTCCTTCAGTTCCAGCCAGAGGTCGTTGCCCTCGCGGGTACGCTCACCCACCCCGGAGAATACGGAAAAGCCCCCGTGCTGGTAGGCTACGTTGTGGATGAGCTCCATAAGGATGACTGTCTTGCCCACCCCGGCGCCGCCGAACATCCCCACCTTGCCGCCGCGGGGGTAGGGTTCCAGGAGGTCGACCACTTTCAGACCCGTCTCCAGCATCATCCGGGCGGGGTCAACCGCTGCCACCCCGGGGGGCGGACGGTGGATCGGCCAGCGCTCCTTCACGTCGGGGGGAGACCCGCCGTCCACGGGCTGGCCCAGCACGTTGAAGATACGGCCCAGCACTTCCCGGCCCACGGGCACCGTGATGGGACCACCCGTGTCCACGGCCCGCATCCCGCGGCGGAGGCCGTCCGTCGGTTGCATGGAGACGCACCGCACCACGTTGTCTCCCAGGTGCTGGCCCACCTCCATGATGACGTCGACCTGGCTTTCGGAGTCTCCCACCACGCGCACGGCGTTGTACAGGGGCGGAAGCTCTCCTTCCGGGAACTCCACGTCCACCACCACGCCGATGACCTGCACCACGCGTCCCTCGTTCATAGCCATCCCCCTACCAGTTCGTGCCCCCGCCTCGCCCGCCACCGCGCGCGGGCCTGGCCCGCTGCGGCCGGCCGGCTCACCTGAGGCCCTCGGCCGCAGGCGCCGGCCTGGCCGGCTCACTTGAGCGCCTCGGCCCCGCCCACGATTTCCGCGATCTCGCGGGTAATGCCCGCCTGCCGCTCCCGGTTCATCTCCATGGTGAGCTCCGTGATCATCTCCTCGGCATTGTCGGTGGCATTGGCCATGGCCCGCATGCGGGCGGCGTGCTCGGAGGTCTTGGCCTCCAGGAGCAGCCGGTACACCTCCACCTGCAGGTAGCGGGGCAGGAGGAACTGAGCCGCCACCTGCGGGGAAGGCTCCAGGTCGTACTCCACCACCGCCCTCTTCTCTTCGCCTCCCGGCGGCACCAGGGGGAGCAGCACCTGCTCCTCCACCTGCTGGGTGCCGGTGGAGATGTAGCGGGTGAAGATGACCCGCAACTCCCGGCAGCGCCCGTCCGCAAAGGCGCTACCCAGGCGATCAGCCATCACCCGGGCGAGCTTGAGCTCGATTTCCTCGCCCAGGGGGGCGTACTCTGCCTCCACCGGAACTCCCCGCCGGCGCAGGAAGTCACGGACCCGGCGCCCGGCGGTGACCACCATGGCGTCGCCTCCCCGTACGGTGACCTCGTCCAGGGTTCGGCGCACCACGTTCATGTTGTACGCGCCGCAAAGACCGCGATCCCCGCCCACGACCAGGTAGGCCACCGGGCCTCCCTGGGGCCGAAAGAAAGGATGATCCAGCACCGGTCCCCGGCGGGCCAGGTCGGCGATGATCTCCTGCAGAGCAGCCGCGTATGGCCGCGCCGCCAGCAGGCGCTCCTGGGTGCGCCGCAGCTTGGCGGCAGCCACCATCTGCATGGCACGCGTCACCTGCTGGATATTGTTCACCGCCCTTACCCGGCGGCGGATCTCCAGAATCCCTGCCATCTATCTCCCCGTCCCCGGTCCCACGTCGGTCGCCACAACGGCCCGGTGCCCCCGCTCAGCCGGCGCTGGCCGCCGGTGCCTGCGAAGCGGAGGCCTCCGCCGCCGGCGGTGCCACAGCCGGAGCGGCGGCCCCGGGCTCGCCCGTGAAGGCCTCTTTGAAGGTGGAGATGGCCTCCTCGAGTTGCCTCACCGTCTCGTCGCTGAGCTCCTTCTTCTCCCGCACCTCGCCCAGGATGTGGGGCCGATCGCGGCGCAGGAACTTGAGGAAGCCGTCCTCGAACGCCAGCGCCTTCTCTACGGGGAGGTCGTCCAGATGCCCGTTGACCCCGGCGTAGATTACCACCACCTGCTCTTCGACAGGCATGGGCTGGTACTGCCCCTGCTTGAGCAGTTCCACCAGCCGGTCGCCGCGACGCAGGCGGGCCTGGGTGGCCTTGTCCAGCTCGGAACCGAACTGGGCAAATGCCGCCAGCTCCCGGTACTGGGCCAGGTCAAGGCGCAGGCTCCCCGCCACCTGCCGCATGGCCTTGATCTGCGCCTTGCCCCCCACCCGGGAAACAGACCGGCCCACGTCGATGGCCGGGCGCACGCCGGCGTAGAAGAGGTCGGATTCCAGGAAAATCTGCCCATCGGTAATGGAAATCACGTTGGTGGGGATGTACGCATGGATGTCGCCGGCCTGGGTTTCGATGATGGGCAGGGCGGTGAGGGTACCCCCTCCATGCTCGGGTGCCAGGCAGCAGGCACGTTCCAGCAGGCGCGAGTGGAGGTAGAACACGTCGCCGGGGTATGCCTCGCGCCCGGGGGGGCGGCGCAGGAGCAGGGACATCTCCCGATAGGCCCAGGCGTGCTTGGTGAGGTCGTCGTACACCAGCAGGGCATCCCCGCCCGTGTACGTGAAGTACTCTCCCATGGCGCAGCCGGCGTACGGGGCGATGTAAAGGAGCGGCGCCGGCTCCGAGGCCGTGGCCGCCACCACGATGGTGTGGTCCATAGCCCCGTGCTCCTCAAGGGCCTGCACCACGCCCGCCACCGTGGACGCCTTCTGGCCGATGGCCACATAGATGCAGATGACGCCCTCGCCCTTCTGATTGATGATGGTATCCACGGCCAGGGCGGTTTTGCCCGTCTGCCGGTCGCCGATGACGAGCTCGCGCTGCCCGCGCCCGATGGGGATCATGGAGTCGATGGCCTTCAGCCCGGTCTGCACGGGCCGAGAAACCGGTTGCCGGAAGACCACACCGGGGGCCACGAGCTCCACGGGCCGGAAGTGGGGAGTCTGGATGGGTCCCTTACCGTCCACCGGCTGACCCAGGGCGTTCACCACCCGGCCCACCAGGGCCTCGCCCACGGGCACCTGCACGATCCGCCCGGTGCGCCGTACCTCGTCCCCTTCCTTGATGTGGCGGTAGGGTCCCAGGATGACGCACCCCACGTTGTCCAGCTCCAGGTTGAGGGCCAGCCCGTACGTATCGCCCGGGAACTCCAGGAGCTCGTTGTACATGGCCGACTCCAGGCCCCACACCCGGGCGATGCCGTCCCCCACCCAGATGACCCGGCCCACGTGGGACACATCCACTTCGGGCTGGTATCCCTCGATCTGCTGCTTGATGATGGCCGTTATCTCTTCCGGCCGGATTCCGGCTCCCAGGCTCAAGCCCCATCACCCCCACCAACGCGCTCCCGCTTCGCGCTGCGCCTGCCCGCGGCGGCGCCGCACCGGCCGGACCCGCACGCATGTCAGGCGCGCGCCACCATGCGCTCCTTCAACCTCTCCAGCTGGCCACGCACGCTCCCGTCATAGAGCGTATCCCCGATCTTGACCTGGACCCCTCCCACCAGGGCGGCATCCACGGTGCATTCCATACGCACCCGCCGTCCCAGCTTCCGCTCCAGCCCCTGCCGCAGGGCTTCCTCGGCCGGACCGGACAGGGCCCGGGCGGAGATCACCTCCACCAGGGTGATTCCCCGCGCCTCGTCGGCCATGATGCGGAACTCACGCTCGATCTGGTCGAGCAGCCGCAGCCGGCGCTCGTCCAGAAGCAGGAGGAGCAGGTTCATCACCAGGCCGTCCACCCGGCCCGCGAAGATCCCCTGCAGGAGCTCTCGCTGGCGGGCGCGGGGCACCGCCACGCCCCCCAGGATCTGCCTGAGCTGGGGGACCTGATCCAGCGCCTGCCGTACCTGCGCCAGGTCGGCCTCTGCCTTTTCCACCTTTCCCGCCGCCCGCGCGGCCAGGAACAAGGCGCGGGCATAGCGGCGGGCCAGCACCCGCCCTGCGGTCACCGCGACTCACCCATCTCGCGGGCGAACTCCTCCACCAGGCGACGCTCGTCTTCCTCGGTCATGGTCCGCCTGATGATGCGACCGGCCGCGGCTATGGCCAGGCTGGTCACCTCGTCCCGCAGTTCGGCCAGGGCCCTCTCCTTCTCCTGGGTGATGGCCTCCACCGCCCGGTCGCGCAGGCGGGCCGCCTCGGTCTGGGCTTCGCTCACCAGCCGGGCCCTGGCCTCATCCGCCGCCCGCACCGCCCGGTCCATGATCTCCTGGGCTTCCCGCTGGGCGGCCGCCAGTTGCCCGCGGTACTCGGCCTGGAGACGAGCGGTCTCCTGGCGGGCCTCCTCGGCCTGCTTGAGGTTGGCGGCAATCTCCTGCCGCCTCCTCTCCATCATGCCCATGACCGGTCCGAAGAGGAACTTCCTGAGCAGGAAGAAGAGGATGCTGAAGTTGATTACCGCCCAGACCAGTTCGTACCAGCGAAACTCGATCACGCCACGAACCTCCCGGGCTGCGCCGGCCCAGCAAGCTTCCGGGAACCTGCAGGGCCGGCGTTAAGCCGTCACCTTGAGGGCCAGCATCAGCGCCACCAGCATGACGAAGATGGTAAGCGCTTCCTGGAAGGCCAGGGCCAGCATCATGGCGCCCCGCACATCACCCGCCGCATCGGGTTGCCTCCAGATGGCGTCCAGAGCGGCCACGGCCGTCTTCCCCTGGGCGGTGGCGCTCCCCACGGCGGCGATGGCCACCGCCAGGCCAGCGGCCAGAGCCACAAGACCCGCACCGATAGTCACGGCAACACCTCCTTTCCCTGCGCGCGCGGACCGGGGCCCCGGTGACGGTGGTGCTCGTCCTCCGCCACCAGCTCATGGTGCTCGGTGGCCCCGGCAATGTAAATGGCAGCCAGTGTGGTGAAAATGAGGGCCTGGATGTACCCGAAGATCAACTCCAGCCCCATCATGAAAGTGGGAAGGAAGTAGGGAAGGACGGTGAGCATCACGGCCAGCACGGCCTCGCCCCCGTAGATGTTGCCAAAGAGACGCAGGGACAGCGACAGCGGCCGCACGAGCTCGTCCACCAGGTTAAGGGGGAGCATGTAGGGGGGATCGGCCAGGTGCTTGAAGTAGGCCATCCCCCGGGCGCGCACCCCGAAATAGTGGTACGAGAAGAACACCACCAGCGCCATCCCCGCGTTGTACCCCAGGTGGCTGGTGGGAGCGGCGAACCCCTTCAGGTGCCCGGCTCCGGGCAGGATGCCCGCGTAGTTGGAGATGATGATGAACAGAAAGAAGGTGCTGAGGAAGGGGAGGTACTGCCAGGCCCGCTCTTTCCCCAGGATGGAGCCGAAGTGTCCCTCCAGGTACTCGACCACCGCCTCAAGCGCGTTCTGGAGGCGGGAACCGGGCACCTTTTCCAGGCGCCGGGTGGCCAGGTAAGAAAGGAGTGTCAGCAGGGCAATGATGGCCCAGGCCGTGGTGATGGCGGAAGTCACCGGAAGAGGACCGATGTGAAACAGGGTGTCTCCGTGGGCGGCGGCCGCTGCGGACTCGTGCTCCGCCTCGGCCAGCCACCAGGCAGCATCGCCTGCGGTCAACTGACTGCCTCCTCATGGCGGCCGGGCATGGAGTCCGGAACGCAGCCCGTCCCCCGCTCGCCGCCCCCCGGTACCGCCAGACCCGATGGGCGGGGCAGGCGGCGGGTGGACAGCGCGACCCAGAGGAACCGCCAGATCACCAGTCCCAGGGCACCCCCGATGAGGGCCCATTCCCCGGGCAAGAGAAAGAACACCAGCAAGAGACCGACTGCGTCCGCCGCCAGGCGCCCCAGGCTCACGACCATCAGGGCCCGCCACTGCACCGGGCGCCTGCCCGCACGTGGGCGCGTGCCGCCCGGCCGAGCGGCACGCCCGGTGAGGTGCCTCCACCGGCGGAGCAGGATGAGATCGGAGACAGCGGCCACGGTGAGGCAGAGGGCGAAACCCTGCCCCACGTCCGCTGCGAAGGGCCCCATGGCTGCCAGCCCCGTCACCTAATCATCCTCCTGCCCGTCACCTTTCCTCCCGGCTTTGGGTTCGCGCCGGCGCTGTCTCTCCAGCCGGTCTGCCATGCTGATCTCCCGCAACAGGTCGTAAAAGGCCAGGCCTATGCCGGCCAGCACCCCCAGGATGGCGAACAGGGGGAACGTACCCAGGCGCCTGTCCAGAGCCTGTCCCCCCAGGAACCCCAGTCCGGCCAGGACGATCATGAGCAGGCCGAACGATAATGCCAGCCCTGAGTAGCGCACAACCTCCCCTTCTATTCTCCCCCCGGACTCCGATTCCTCCTGCCGTCACACGAAGTCCACCGGGGGATTTTCTCCCAGAAAATGATGCCTCAGCGCAGCGGCGATACGCCAGGCCGCGCGTCCGTCCCCGTAAGGGTTCTTTGCGGTTGCCATCCGGCCATACGCTCCCGCGTCATCCAGCAGCAGCACCGCTTCCCGGAAAAGGGCGTCGCCGTCGGCGCCCACCAGCTTCACCGTCCCGGCTTCCAGGGCCTCGGGGCGCTCGGTCACCTCGCGCAACACCAGCACCGGCTTCCCCAGGGCCGGTGCCTCTTCCTGCAACCCACCCGAGTCGGTGATGACCAGGTAGCAGCGGTTCATCAGGTTGGCCCAGTCCGGGTAATCCAGGGGCTCCAGGAGCTCGGTGCGGGGGATTCCGCTCAGGAACTCCTCGGCCACCGCTACCACCTGGGGGTTGCGGTGCACCGAGACCACCAGGAGGACATCGGCGCGCTCCCGGACCAGCCGGCGCAGTCCCCGGAATATGCTGCGCATGGGTGCCCCGAAGTTCTCGCGCCGGTGCACGTCCACGGCGATCACCCGCCCGCCCTGGAAGTCCATCCCGGCAAGGCGGGGATGGCGGAAGCGGTAATCGGGGCGCACCGTCCACAACAGGGCATCGATGACGGTATTGCCCGTGACGCAAATCCTCTGCGGGGGGACCCCCTCTTCCAGCAGGTTCTGCCGGGAACGGGCGGTGGGGGCGAAGTGAAGATCGGCCAGCACCCCGGTGAGGTGCCGGCACATCTCCTCGGGGAAGGGAGCGTACTTGTGACGGGTGCGTAATCCGGCCTCCACGTGCCCGACGGGGATCTGCTGGTAGAAGGCCGCCAGCGCACCCACCATGGTGGTGACCGTGTCCCCGTGCACCAGCACCAGGTCGGGACGCGCCCGCCGCAGCACCCTCTCCAGGCGGGCGAGGCCGCGTACGGTGGTCTGGGTGAGGGTCTGGCCGGGCAGCATGATGTCCAGGTCGTATTCGGGCGCGATGCCGAAGTGCTCCAGCACCTGGTCCAGCATCTCCCGGTGCTGGGCGGTGACCGCCACCTCCACGGCAAAGCGGCCATCCTTGCGCAGCTCCAGGACCACCGGCGCCGTCTTGATGGCCTCCGGCCGGGTGCCGAACACCGCCATCACCCGCACGGCATCCATCAGTGCCTGGTGCGACCGTTTCGGGCGTGGAGCAAACCGAACCAGCGCCCGCCCAGGAGAATGACCAGGGCGGCGACCGCCGCGATGCCCAGGCCCAGCTCAACCCGCACCCGGCTCAGGCTCACCGCCACCACACCGCACACCAGGCTGAGGAAGTACATCACCAGCACGGCCTGCCGCTGGCTGAGCCCCATCCCCAGCAGGCGGTGGTGCAGGTGGTCGCGGTCCGCCTCGTAGATGGGACGGCCGTCCCGCAGGCGGCGAAGGATGGCGAAGGCGGTGTCCAGGACGGGGATACCCAGGGCCACCAGGGGGATGATGACGGCGATGACGGTGGCCGTCTTCATGGCACCGGCCACCGATACCGACCCCAGGGCGAGCCCCAGGAAGAGAGCCCCCGCATCACCCATGAAGATGCGGGCGGGGTTGAAGTTGTAACGCAAGAAGCCTGCCGTGCACCCGGCCAGGGCGGTGGTCATGAGGAGGGCCTCCGGTACCCCCTGACCCCGGGCCACGAAGAACAGGGTGAAGGAGGCAATGCAGCTGATACCTGCGGCCAGCCCGTCCAGACCGTCCACCAGGTTGATCACGTTCATCATGGCCACCAGCCAGAACACGGTCAGGGGGATCTCCAGCCAGCCCAGGTCGATGTACCGGTCCCACGGGCCGACCAGCCAGGGGATGGTGAGCCCGTGGGCCACCAGGATGCCGGCGGCCAGGAGCTGCCCTAGCACCTTGCGCCAGGCCGGCATGGGGGAGAAATCGTCCCACACCCCCCAGAGGCAGATGAACAGGCCGGCGAGCAGCGTCCCCCTCACCACCGGCGCGGCGGCGCCGCCCGCCAGAAGGACAGCCACGGCAAAGGAAACGTATATGGCCACCCCGCCCAGGTGGGGTATGGGGCGGAGGTGAACGCTGCGCCCGGAGGGCTTGACCACCGCCCCCATGTGTAGGGCCAGCTTCCTTACCAGAGGTGTCAACACCAGGCAAAGGACCAGCGCGGAAAGGAACACCATCCCAGTGCGCAATGCCGACCCCCCGTTACAGCTTCAGGTATCCCTTGGCCAGCAGCTTCTCGATGTGCTCGGCCAGGGCCTGTTCGATGTCGACCCCGTGTTGCTCCTCCAGCACGTACATCATGGTGATGGCGGTCTGGGCCACGTCCAGAAGCTCCCGGCAGATGGCACGGTACACCGTCGGCCCGGCGGCCGTCACCTGCTCTCCGTTCATCCCCCGCAGCTTGCCGATGGCCGCCCCCAGCTCCCCCGCTTCCTCCATGAGCTTGAGGGCGGTGGATTCCAGGGTGGGACGCAGGTTATTCAGCCGGGGCAGGGCTACGGTCTTCGTCTCGCAGGCGGGGACCTTCAAGTTGCACCACTTCCACTCCCGCCAGGTCCAGGATCTCCCGGGCCAGGGGATCCCGGTATTCCTCTTCGTAAACCACCCGCCGGATGCCGGCGTTGACCAGCATCTTGGCGCAGATGGAGCAGGGAAAGGTCGTGCAGTACAGGGTGCCCCCTTCCACCGCGATACCGTACCGGGCCGCCTGCACCAGGGCATTCTGCTCGGCATGGGAGGCGCGGCAGATCTCCTGGCGCTCCCCCGACAGGGCTCCTACCTGGTCCCGCAGGCACCCGATGTCCAGGCAGTGCGGCAGACCGGTGGGGGCACCGTTATACCCCGTGGCCAGGATGCGCTTGTCCCGCACGATCACCGCCCCTACCTGCCGCCGCAGGCAGGTAGACCGCCCCGCCACCACCCGGGCCACCTGCATAAAGTATTCGTCCCAGCTCGGGCGCTGCGGGAGCCTGTCCCTCACAGCCGGGGGCCTGTCCGGGGTGCCGGCCATATCTTCGGCGCCGGAGGGGGCTTCCCCTTCCTTCCTCAACCGATCACTTCCCGCTCAACATAACAGACTCCGCTCCCGGCCGCCCGGTTCCGCACCGCCGGCCTACTTGTCGGGAGGGGGCACAGGTGTGCCCGGCCGCCGGTAGACGGCCCGTTCTCCTCCCACCAGGGGAGGACGGCTGCGCGCCAGCACCAGACAGGCCTTCCCCACATGGGTGACGTCCAGCCGCACCGGGACCGCCACCGGCTTGATGTGCATCCCGATGAGAGTGTGGCCGATATCCATGCCCGCCTGGGCCTGCACCGCCCGCACCATGACCGGGTGCCGGAAGAGGTCGATGGCGGCGCTGGCGAAGGCCCCGCCCGCCCGCGGCACCGGCCACACCGTGACCTCTTCCAGGTGGTGCCTCTCCTGATACTCTTTTTCCACCACCAGGGACCGATTTATGTGCTCGCAACCCTGGGCGGCCAGGTACATGCCACGGGGATGAAGGATCTCCAGGAGGGTGCCGGCGATTACCCGGCCCACCTCCAGGCTGGAGCCCTTGCCGATGCGGTACCCCAGTACCTCGCTGGTGCTGCACCCTACCACCAGCAGGGATCCGGGCTCGAACCCCGCCACCTCGATCAGTTCCAGGGTAGCCCGGGCCACGCTGTCCCGGATTGCTTCCCATCCCAGAGTGCTTTCCTCACTCACCTGCCCGCCCCCCACTTTCCTCCCGGCCTGCCCGTCCGCTATCCTCCGGGGTTGTCTTCCCGCTGTCGGGCGGGGCCACCTGGCCCCCTTCCAGGGCCCGGATCTTGTCCACCCGGCGGGCGTGCCTGCTGCCGGCGAACCGGGCCGCCATGAACGCTCCCAGGACCTCCCGGGCCAGTCCCGGCCCTATCACCCGCGCTCCCAGGCAGAGCACGTTGGCATCGTTGTGCTCGCGGGCCATGCGGGCAGAGTAGGGATCGTGGCAGAGGGCGGCCCGCACCCCCCGCACCTTGTTGGCCGCCATGGACATGCCGATGCCCGTGCCGCATATGAGAAGGCCCCAGTCGGCGTCTCCCCCCGCCACCGCCCGGGCCACGGGCAGGGCCAGGTCGGGGTAATCGCACGCCGCCGGCGAGTCGGTCCCGAAGTCCAGGACTTCCGCGCCTTCTTCCCGCAGAGCCTCAATCAGAATCCCCTTGAGGGGAAACCCACCGTGGTCAGCACCGACCGCCACCCGCAAAGATCTCACCTTGCCTCCCGAAGGACTCCCGCTTCAGCAGTCCTGCTCGGCCAGGTAGCCGGCCACCCGGCGCAGCGCCTGTTCCAGCTCGCGGGCCACCTCCTCGTAAACCTCTTCCGGCCTCCTCACCGGGTCGCCCACATCGTGTTGGGGGCCGGGCTCGTCTTCCCCGGGGGGGAAGTACTTCAGGACGAAGACGCGATCACGCGCCTCCGGCACCATCCTGAGCAGCTCGTACCGCTGCGCGCCGGTCATGGTGAGTACCCAGGTTGCCTCCCGCACCATCTCCGGCTGCAGCCTGCGGGCCCGATGGGAGGTCAAATCCAGCCCCCGCCGGGCCATCACGGAAACGGCCTGGGGGGAAGCGGCGTCCCCTTCCTGAGCACATATCCCTGCCGACAGCACCTGGAGCTTCCCCAGCTGGTCGGACCACTCCTCGTCGATGAGACGCCGGAACAGTGCCGCCGCCATGGGACTGCGACAGGTGTTTCCGGCGCACACGAACAGGACTTTTCCCTCCCCGGCCACGACCTCACCTCCCGGGGACGACGATGCGCGCCCCTTCCTCCCCCGCTTCCTTCTGCTGGCGCCACTCGCGCAGAGTCTTTTCCGCCAGGGCAAGCAGAAAGGGATGGTCGGTCGCCTCCCCCGCGGGCCTGTCCTGACCTCCGCCCAGCGCCAGGGCGGCCGCCAGGGCCAGCCTGGCGTTGCGCTCCTCCTGGCGCCGATAGAAGTAGTATGCCATGTCTTCCAGTCGCCGGCACCACGCCGGGAGGGCTTCGGGCGGGAACACCTCCCGCACCAGATCCCGCATGAGCTCCCGGTTCCTGGCCCGCTGGGTGGCGGCATCGAGCACCAGCGGGCTCGAGGCCGTCTCTTCGTAACGCCTGCCCCACCCTTCGACGCCCTCCGCCGGCAGAGCCCATCCCGCCATCTCCTCGGTCTCCAGCAACCGGGGAGTCTGGGCCAGGAGATCGGGATCCCACTTGACGGCCAGAGCGTCCAGCACCCCGTAGGCCGGGTGGGGAACCTCGCCCGCCGGCCGTCCCACCGTGCGCACCACCGCGTCCGCCTGGGCCCGCTGCTCGGGATCGTCGGGCATTCCCCGTGACGCTGCCTCGGTCACCACCCGCTGCACATAGGGCACCGGGCACTCCACCATCCCCGGCCGGGTCTGGAGCTCCCTCATGATCCGCCTCAACTGGCCCGCACTCACCTCGCCCGCCTGGGCCCTCACCATCCCCTCGTCACCCACCACCGCCTGGACCAGCCGGGCCCCGCCGGACGGGCGATCCACCACGCAGGCCACCATGAGGTACCCATCCCGGTCAACCCAGGAGATCAGGGCCCGGGTGGGGGTAACTGCCGCCTGACCCGGCCGGGGCGGGGGTATTTCCACCCCGGCTGCCCGCAGCCGGTACAGGGCGCGCCGGGCCTCCTTGCGCAGTGCCGGCGACCCTGCCTCTTCCACCAGCCGCAGCCGCTGGGCCGCCTCCGCAGTCCTCTCGGCCACGAGATCGTCGATCGCCTTTCTCGCTTCCCCTTCCGGTAGCCGCATCAGTTCCTGCAGCCAGTCGGGCAGTGTCTCCATCCGCGAAGCTCTTCCTTTCTGCAAGTGGGGTGGCCTCCCCCGGCTCCCGCCCTTCCTGGGGGAGGCCCTTCCCCGAGGGCGCGTCGGGCGTCTATAGCGGGCCCGAAGACGCTTTGCGCAGCCGGTTCATGATGGCCCTACCCAACCCCTCCTCAGCATAAGGCAAGGCCAGGATTACGTCCACCCCCAGCCTTTCCAGGTCGCGCATGGCAGCGAACAACCGCGCCGCCACCTCGCGAGGGTGGTTCCGGCTCCCCACCGTGCGCACCAGCCAGGCGGCCGGAATCAGGGGGGCCTCTTCGTCGGCCACCAGCACTCCCACCCGGCGGCCCGCCTCCTCCAGGCGCCTTCCCTCGGCCAGCAGGCGTTCAAGTCCTGCCGGCGGCAGCCGGGTGGCCAGAAGGAGCGGTGCGCGGGGGGCATAGTGGCGGTACTTGGTACCCGGTGAGGGCGCAGGCCCCTCCCCCATGTCACCGGGAGACAGCTCCCTCAGCTCACCCACCACCTCGGCCAGGGTCTCCGCCGTCACCCCTCCCGGACGCAGGACGACGGGCGGCCGCCGGGTGAGATCCAGCACGGTGGATTCCACCCCCACGCCCGTGGGACCGGCGTCCAGGATCATCTCGATACGGCCTTCCAGGTCCTCCAGGACGTGCTCGGCAGCCGTGGGGCTGGGCCGCCCGGAGACATTGGCGGAAGGACCTGCCAGCGGGCACCCGGCCTCCTCGATGAGGGCCAGGGCTACCGCGTGGTCGGGCATGCGGATCGCCACCGTGTCCAGCCCTGCGGTGACCTCGCGGGGAACCACGGGAGCCGCGGGCAGGACCAGGGTGAGGGGCCCGGGCCAAAAGCGGGCGGCCAGCTGGCCTGCCGCCTCCCGGGCCCCACCCCGGCCCCGCTCCCAATCCACCAGGACCCAGGCCTGCTCCACCGAGGCCACGTGCAGGATGAAGGGGTTGTCCTGCGGCCGGCCCTTGGCGGCAAAGAGCCTCTTCACCGCCTCGGGATTCAGGCCATCGGCACCCAGGCCGTACACCGTCTCGGTAGGGAACGCAACCAGCCCGCCCCGCCTGATCACCCGGGCCGCCCGGGCGACCGGGGCACGATCGGGCCGCAAGGGGTCAACCTGCAATACTACGGTCGCCACGGGCATCCCCCCCGCCCTTCCGCCCGGTGCTTCGCCTGTGAGCCCGCACGCGTGCCGATCACCACCCGCGGAATCCCGGACAGGTCGGGCCGCACCGTCACGTCCACCAGGTGACGGCCGAGAATCTCCACCACGGCGGACGCCCGCCCCGCCCCCACTTCCACCGCCAGAAACCCACCCGGCTCCAGGAGGTCCGCCGCCTCCCGGGCCAGCCGGCGGTAGGGGGCCAGCGGATCGGGACCGGCGCACCACGCCTGGCGCGGTTCGTATCGGACCTCGGGGTCGACCTCCTCCCCCTCTCCCACATAGGGAGGGTTGCAGAGGATGGCCCCATAAGGCGCCCAGGGCCGCAAAGGTCCGGCACCCTCCCCGGCGACGAGCCTCACCCGGTCTGCCACGCCCTGGCGTCGCGCGTTCTCCCCCGCCACCTGCAGGGCAGCAGGCGACACGTCCGAAGCGACCACCCCGCAGCCGGGCAGGTAGCGGGCGATGGAAACGGCGATGGCCCCGCTTCCGGTTCCCACGTCGGCCACCCGCACGCGAGCCCCGTGGGTGCTCAGGCGGCCCAGGGCTTCCTCCACCAGGATCTCCGTCTCCGGCCGGGGAATGAGCACCCGCCGGTCGACCAGGAAGGCCAGGGACATGAACTCGCGCTCCCCCGTTATGTAGGCAAGCGGCTCCCGCCCGGCCCGCCTGGCCACCAGCCGCCAGTACTCCTCCAGCCGGGCGGACCCCAGCTCCGTGTCGCGGCGGGCGTAGACTCCGGCGGTGTCAGTCCCCAGGACCCGGGCCAGGAGGACTGCCGCATCCAGGGCCGCTTCCGGCACCCCGGCGCCCCGTAGCTGCTGCGTACTGCGGGCCAGTGCTTCCCTCACCGGCAGAGCCTCCCCCACCGATTCCGCCACCTGCCGGCGTCACCGCCCCCCGCCGGCGGGGGTAGCCGTCCGGCCGGCATCGGCCGCCGCCTCTTCGCCCCGCAGGCGCTCAGCCTGGTAGTGGGCGGCCAGGGCGTCGATGATCTCGTCCAGGTTCCCTTCCAGGATGGCGCCCAGCCGGTACAGGGTGAGTCCGATACGGTGGTCGGTGACCCGCGCCTGGGGGAAGTTGTAGGTGCGGATGCGCTCGGAGCGTTCCGCCGTCCCCACCTGAGCGCGCCTCTCCTCATCCACCGCCTCCTCCTGCTGCTGGCGGTAGAGCTCCTTCAGGCGTGCCCGCAGCACGCGCATGGCCTTCTCCCGGTTCTTATGCTGGGACCGCTCGTCCTGGCAGGTCACCGTAATCCCCGTGGGCCGGTGGATGATACGCACGGCCGACTCGGTCTTGTTGACGTGCTGCCCGCCGGGTCCGCCGGCACAGAAGGTATCGATGTGCAGGTCTTCGGGGGAGATCTGGACGTCCACCTCTTCCGCCTCGGGGAGGACGGCCACGGTGGCAGTGGAGGTATGGATGCGCCCGCCCGCCTCCGTAACCGGCACACGCTGCACCCGGTGGACCCCGCTTTCGTACTTGAGCCGGCTGTATGCGCCGTTCCCTTCCACCGCGAACACCGCTTCCTTGAACCCGCCCAGGTCGGTGAGGCTGGCACTGAGCATCTCGGTCCGCCACCCCCTGGCCTCGGCGTAGCGGGTGTACATGCGGTAGAGGTCGCCGGCAAAAAGGGCGGCCTCTTCCCCTCCCGTGCCGGCCCGGATCTCCACCACCACGTTGCGCTCGTCGTTGGGGTCGCGCGGCAGGAGCAGGATGCGGATCTCCTGGTCGAGATCCTCTCGCCTCCTGTCCAGCTCTTCCAGCTCGGACCCGGCAAGCTGGCGCAGCTCGGGATCGGACTCGGTGCGCAGGAGCTCCTGCAGGCCAGCCCGTTCCTCCTCCACCCGGCGGTACTCCCGGTATTTCTCCACCAGAGGCTCGAGGCGCGCCCTCTCCCGCGCCACCTGGTGCCAGTCCCCCCGGCGGATTACCTCCGGGTCGCCCAGCATAGCCTCCAGCTGGCCATACCTCTCTTCTACGGATGCGAGTTTATCCTGCCAGCGTGTCACCGCCGTCGCCCCCATCAGATGCGGCCCGCCCTGGCTCCCCGTCTTCCTCCATCCCCGCATCCCCGGCAGCGGGGCCGTCTTCGTCCAGCACGGCCCGGAGGGCGGAGATGGCCACCTCGATCTGGCTGTCGTCCGGCTCCCGGGTGGTGAAGCCCTGCAGCCACAACCCCGGTGCGGCCAGGGCCCGCCCCAGAACACCCGGCCGGGCGGAGAACTTGATGGCCTCGTACGCCACCCCGGCCACCAGCGGCAGCAGAGCAAGGCGCGAGGTCACCCGCCACAACAGGCCCGGCCATCCCAGGAAGGCAAAGCAGATGATACTGACCACCACCGCCACCAGCAGGAAGGCCGTACCACAACGGGGATGAAGACGGGGCCAGGACCGGGCCCGTTCCACGAGCAAAGGCTCCCCTGATTCGTAGGCCCAGATCACCTTGTGCTCTGCCCCGTGATACTCCAGCACCCGGCGGATCTCCCCGATGCGGGAGATGCCGGCCACGTACCCGAGCAGGATGACCACCCGCACCAGGCCCTCCACCAGGTTGAGGAGCCAGGGCCGCGCCCCGGCCCGGGTCAGGGGACTCACCGCCCAGGTGGGCACCAGGATGAAGAGCACCACCGCCAGCACCACGCTGAGGGCAAGGGTCCCCGCCATCTCCAGCTTGCCGACCTTCTGGCCCTCGGACTCGGCCATCTCCTGCGCCGAGAGCAGCAGGGAGGAAACCCCCAGCACCAGAGCTTCGCCCAGGGCAATCGCTCCCCGCACCACGGGCCACTTCAGGTACGGACGTCCCCGAGCCCACCCCGCGAAATCCTGAGCTATCACTCCCACCTGCCCGTCAGGACGGCGCAGGGCCACGGCTATTCGGCCCGGGCCCCGCATCATGACGCCTTCTATGACCGCCTGACCGCCGTAAGATGGCTTTTCCAAGGGTCTCCCCGCCCGACCTCGCGCGCCGCTCCGGCCTGCGTTTTCCCGGCGGCGTCTTCCGCCCTGGCGCTCGGGGACTAGGCCTTCCCGGCCGTATCCTCCGTCCCGGCGCCCTGGCCTCCGGTTTTCCCGTACTTGCGCAGGAACCGCTCCACCCTGCCACCCGTGTCCACCAGCTTGTGGACACCCGTGAAGAAGGGATGGCACCGGGAGCACACTTCCACCTTCATGCTCTTCCTGGTGGAACCGACGTGATAGACGGCGCCACAGGCACAGGTGATGGTGGCCACATGGTACTCGGGATGAATCTTGGGCTTCATACCACACCTCTCAACACACATAAACACGCCCGCACGCCGCGGGTCAAAGGCATTATAACACAAAAACCCGCCCAAAAAACATGCCGCTATCCAGGTGTCTGGGCGGACAGCTCCTGGCCCCACACCTCCTGTATGGCGCTCAGGGTGAAATGACGGAGGGTTTCCTTGCCCTGCTGCCCCATGGCACCCACCTCCTGCTCGAAGGTGGGCAACCTTTCCACCAACTGTCCATGCAGGTCGCGCGGCAAACCATGGTGGAGCAGCAACCCCGCCACCGCACCCGCAAACACGGCCAGGCCGGCATCGGCTCCCATGAGCCAGGAAAGGAGGGAACTGAGGGCGCTGGAGGATTCCACCCCGCGCACCACTGCGCGCAACGCCAGCACCAGGGAGAGGGTAAGGGCAGCGCAGAAGACCGCGGGCTGGGTGGCCCGGGTAAGCTCGCCCACCACCTCCTGCAGGACGGCCCACACGCCCCTCTCGCGGATATCCTGCCGCAGCCGCAGCAGCCGGTCCTCCCACCAATCCCCCATCTCCGCGGCCCCGGCCGCCTCCTGCCCCGGCACGGGACGGAAAAGCACCCGACAGCGGCCGACCAGGGAGGGCTCCGGGCGCTGCTCCCTTTCCACCCGCAGAAAACCCTTCCGCGCCAGGTAGGAAAGTACGTCGTACGCGGTCCAGCGACTCACGCCCAGGCGGGCCGCCACCTCGCTGTAGTGGACCCCCTCGCCGCGGCGGGACAGGTCGTGCACCACTTCCAGAAACTCCGCCTGGCGGGCGGTGAGCCATTCGCCTTCGCTCTGCTGCACGGTACCTCTCCTCGTGTCTCTCTTACGGCGATGTTATCACCCCGGTCCGCCCCCGTCAACGGCCGCGGAGCCTGGCTGGGACGCGGCCGGGGCGCGGCTGACGGCGAGCCTCTCCAGCGCCTCCTCGAGCAGGCGCATGCGCTCGGCGATCTGCCCCGTGGCGGTCGACTGCTGGGTGGCAATGGCAGCCACCTCGGCGATGCGCGTGGTCATCTCTTCCACTGTACCGCCGATGTTCTCCAGCACGCCCAGGATCTCTTTCACCGAGGTGGCACTGTGGTCCGCCAGCTTGCGGATCTCCTCCGCCACCACGGCGAATCCCCGCCCCTGTTCGCCGGCGTGGGCCGCCTCGATGAGGGCGTTAAGCCCGAGTAACTTGGTGCGCACGGCCACCGTGCGGATGAACTCCAGCACCCGGTTGGTCTGGGCCAGGTGCTCCCCGGCGATGCGCGCCTGATCGCGCAACCCTCCCCCCAGGGACTCCAGGCTGCGGGCGGCAACCGCGATCTGCTGGGCAGCGGTAACCACCTCCCTCACCTGTCCCAGTATGTCCTGCCGCAGCGCCTGGGCCTGGCGGCTGATCTCGACCTCCGCCCCCATCATGCGAGCTGCCACCCGGGCCAGGGGCTTCACCAGCTGGGGGTCGCCCCGGATGCCCACCGTGCATGCGCGCCGCCCTTCGATTTCCACCGGGCAGTTGTACCCCTGCCTCACCCCCTGCCAGCGTCTCTCCTCCTCGGGGGTGATGGCGATCTCGTCCACCTCCCCGGCCAGGATGCGCCGGGCCCCCTCGTGCCGGGTCCCGATGCGCTCGCGCAGGGTGGCAGCGATGATGACTCCCTCGCCCGCGCAGACAATGACCTCGTGCCCGGTGGCGGCAGTGATGAGATCCGCCAGCAGCTGGGCCAGTTCGGGCGATACCTCCGCGTTCATGGATCTACCCCCCGCACCCATCGCCAGCCGCCCGAGCCGGCCATGCACCCTATTATTCGAACATGAGGGACACCGGAGAAAGGCGGCGATCGCCGTCAGCGGCCAGTGGTGGCGAGGGCGGCCTGCACCCTGGCCCAGTCGGCCAGGAAGCGCTCTATGCCTGCGTCGGTGAGGGGGTGACGCAGCATCTGCATGAGCACACCGTACGGCACGGTGGCAACGGGAGCTCCCGCCTGGGCGGCCGCCACCACGTGCATGGGGTGCCTGATGCTGGCAGCGATTACCCGGGTGGGGAAACCATACTGGCGGAATATGGATACCGTGGTGCGCACGACCTCCATCCCGTCGGCGCCCACGTCGTCGAGCCTGCCCACGAAGGGGCTCACATAGGTGGCGCCGGACAGGGCGGCCAGCAGGGCCTGGTTGGGAGAGAACACCAGGGTGACGTTGGTGGCAATCCCTTCCCCCGAGAGGATCTTCACCGCCCGCAGACCATCTTCTGTGACCGGGATCTTAACCACCACGTTGGGGGCAAGCGAGGCCAGGCGCCGGGCCTCTTCCACCATCCCCGCGGTGTCACGGGCCAGCACCTCGGCCGATACCGGGCCGGGTACCAGGGCGCATATCTCCTTCACCACCTCCGGAAGAGGCCGCTTCACCCGCGCCACCAGGGTGGGGTTGGTGGTCACGCCCGAGACCACGCCCAGCGCCACCCCCTTCCTGATTTCTTCCACGTCCGCCGTGTCCAGGAAAAGCTTCATTCCGATCCCTCCGTTCACCGTGGCTGCAAAGCCATGCGCAGGAGATCCTGCAGGATGAGGTGGTGGCGGTCCCACCCCGCCGGCCCGCCGGAACTGTAGCCCGGCGCTACCACGGGGAGCACCGTGATTCCGTCCCACAGGGCATAGGAGCAACTCTCCAGCCGAACGTCGAACGGCACCGTGTCCCGCTCACCGGCGACGGGCACCAGCACCTCACCATCGACCACCTGATACACGCGACCGTTTACCCACGCCCTCAACTCCACCCTTCCCAGGCCGGCCGCCTCGCGCACGTGGATGGCCACCCTGCCACCGGAAACGGGCAGGGCGCCCGGTACTGCCTGGGCAATGAGGGTGGGATAGCCGCGCTGCACTATGAGGGGAACGGCACCCAGGCCGCGCCCGGCCACGGTGTCGTAGACCACCACCCGGCCCGTGTAGAAACCCTCCTCGGCGGGAACCCGGACCACCAGCTGAGCCGACCAGGGCTGGCCCGGTTCCCTGGGGGCGGGCTCGTCTTCCACGGTAACCTGGCCCTGATCGGTGAGAAATCCGTAGCACAGCTGCACGCTGACGGGATCATCCCTGTCCTGCACTTCCACGTAGGCGACGTACTCGCCGGGAGCGGGGAAGTTCAGGGTGATGCGCTCCTCCCCCAGCCCGGGGCACATGGCGCACGCCACTTCCTCCCACTCCCCTGAATCGGGATTGCGCCGGTACAGGTACAGGTCCAGATCCGCTCCCGATGGCACCAGGTCGCAAAGCTGCAGCCACATCTCGACGGCGTCGTCCGGCACAGCCGGCAGCGGGAATACGGCCGGCTGGGCGCGGCTGGCGGTGAGGGCCGTGGTCTGTCCCTGCTCGGTCGCCGCTCCCGCCCGGGCCAGACCCATCCCCCGCAAAAGCCCCGTGAAAGAGCTGTACTGGTTGACCGCTTCCACCGGCACGCGCACCTCGGTCTCCGGTCCGGGCGGCACCCACAGCCGCAACTCACCCGGGTTGAGGAGCACCGCCTGCAGATCGGCCCGCAGGGTATACAGGCTGCGGTCCGAGCCGTAGTACGACAGGGAGGGAGCGCTCTGCACCACGGCTTCCCAGACGCCAGCCCGGGGGAACGGCACCTCGATATCGGCCTGAGGTGCCGGGGCACCCGCGCCCACATAGTCGCTCACCGCCTGGCGACCCCCATCGGGCCGGTACAGGTGGAGGCGAACCCGGCCCTGGTATCCCCAATCCCCGCGGGGCACACCCAGGGTCAGACGGAGCAGGCCAGCGCCGGCTGGTATCCGGAAGAAGTAACGCTTCCACGCCCCCGCCGCCAGCGACCCGGATTGCCCGCGGGTCAAAGGAGCCGGGTTACCGTCCCCGTCCTCCCCCAGCGCCTCGGCCACCACCAGGGTGGACAGGAAGGCGAACCGGTCCTGCTGCCCATCGGAACCGTGCAGGCGGGCGGCGTACAGGCCAGGCACGTCCGGGATGCGGTACTCGATTCCGAAGTTACGCGCCTCCAGGGGATGCAGGAAAAGATACTGCCGGGTGGGTTGCACCCAGCCCGCGTCGCTCACGAGATCCAGGGCCACCACGTCCTCACCCTGGTTCACGGCGGTGGCCTGCACCCGGCCCGGCCGGAGCTGCCGCGCGTAAACCCCCCCCTCCACCTCTGCGTACGGGGGAGTGTCGGCCAGCACGCATACGCCGGGATCGAGGTAGGCCGAGATGCGAACGGGAGGCACGGCGGGACGGCCCGCCAGGCGGCGCACCTCCTCCCAGGTGCGGACGGCATCCACCACCCCGTACCCCTGCTCGACGAGGGTGTACCCGCGCAGAGGCCGCGCACCCGCGATCACAGCTTCTCGCCAGCCTGCAGGATCGAGCCGGTAGCCGGCTGCCTCGGCCGCCTGACGCATCACAGCCAGCATCCCCGCCAGGTAGGGCACTGCCACGCTGGTCCCGTCCATGGGCTGGTATCCCCCGGCCGCCAGCCAGCGCGGCACGCACGAGGTGGCACTCCCCGGCGCCACCACCTCCGGCGCGAGGGTACCGTCGGCGCGGGGTCCCACCCCGCTGAAGTCCCACAGCCCCTCCTGGGGTACCTGGTAACCGAACTCCGCCTCCCACATGGCCGGGGACATGTACGCGCCCGTGATGAGCGACGTGCGGCCGTCCCCGGGGGGACTGGAGGTGCCCAGCCCGGGGCCGCTGTTTCCCGCTGCCACCACGAACGTAATTCCATACTGGTCGGCCAGCTGGGACATCAACTCGGACTCCGGGGAACCCTGCCAGCTGGAATCCCCCTTGCCGCCTGCACTGATCCCCACCACCTGGGCCCCGTGCTCCGCAGCGTACACCATGGCCCGGGCGATGGTGCTCCAGGACCCGTCGCCCGAGGACCTCAGTGCCTTCAGCGCCATCAGCCGGGCTCCGGGCGCCACCCCCTTGAGCCCCGCGGGATTCCAGGCAGCGGCGGTGCCCGCCACGTGGGTCCCATGCCCGTGCCCGTCAAATCCCAGGTCGACCCAGCCCCCGCCCGCATCGATGTCGGCCAGCACGAAGGGCACGCCCCCGCCCTTGCCCCCGATCCACGCCACCGGCGGCATCTCACCCCGGGCGGCCGTGACCCGCACCGGCACCAGGGCCACCTCGTCCCCCAGATCCTGATCGCGGTCGGTATCCACCAGGACCGTGTCGTACTGCCCCGCCACCGCGGCGTCCACCAGGAAAACGGGGAAGACATCCCTCTTGTGCCCGTTGCGGTTGAGGTCCTGCTCCAGGGGCGCCCCCGTGTCCACCTCTGCCTCGCGGAAGATGCCCCAGCGGTAGACGCCTCCCACCGAGCGCACGTCTCCCAGGTGGAAGGTGCCCAGGGGCGTAGCCAGGCGGTCCCCTTCGCCGCGCCCTTCATCGGTCACCTCCACCCGTCCCTCCCCGGAGAAGTCGACCCAGTCCACCAGCTTGGGCGACCCGTCCGGGCACGACTGCAGGTCGGGATGAGAGGGATCTACCCCGGTATCGATGATGGCTATGGTGATGCCGGTACCGTCCGGACGCGCGGCGGGCGGGAAACCGGCCAGGAAATCCTGCAGCCGGATGGCCTCCTGCCCCCGGACGGTCAGATCCAGGCTCACCCGGGCCTCTTCCTTCTCGTCCGCCAGCGGTCCCGGGCGCTGCCCCGGCCGCGGCACCTCCACCCTCGCCGCCGCCACCCGTCCCGGCCGCGGCACCTCCACTGCGGCCGTCGCTGCCCGTGCCAGGCGCGGTTTAGCTGCTGCCGCGGGCACCCCCGCCTGCTCCGGCGTGCGAAGCGGATGCGCCGCCGCGGTGGCGGCGGCTCGCCCCGCACCGCCGGTCGTGCCGGCCTCCGCCGGCCCGCGCACACGACGCCACGCTTCCAGGTAGACGGCCCTGCCCTTGCCGTCGCGAGCCAGGCCCACCTGATCTCCCGGTTGCAGGTCGGCCAGGGTGGCAACCCTGCCGTCCAGGAAGATGGCCGCCCGCGGATCGACCTCCACCCGCGACGGCTTCCCTTCCGGCGGAACCACCACCACGGCCCCCTCATCCCCCGCGTTCAGCTCCCCCTGCAGGTCTATCCGCACCGCCAGCAGGGCGCGCACCCAGCCGGACGCCCACGCGCGCAGCGCATACACCCGGTCACCCGGCTGCAGCTCGGTCAGGGCCGCCGGCCTGCCATTGCGGAAGACGGCAGCACCCGGCAACACCGGCACCGGCGCCTCCTGCCCGCTGATGGAGAGGGAGTACACCGCCCCGGCCCACCGCACCGCTTCCAGGGTCCCGGACATGGCGACCAGGTGCGCATCCACAAACGCAACCAGCCCGCGGGCATCCAGCACCACCCCGACCTCGTCCCCGGGAAGGAGGGCCGACGGGTGGGCGCGCAAACCGTTGCGGAAGGTCTGCACCCCCGGCGCCAGTCGAAAGTCCGCGATATGCCCGCTGCCCGCGCCAGCGGCGGCGCCGCGCTCGCCGCTCGCCGCAGAGGCGGCCGAACCGGCCATGTCGGTGAGACCCAGGCTGATCCGCACCGTGCCCTCGCCCCACCCCAGGAAGACGCCAAAGAAGTCGAGGGGTGTGGCCCGCGCCTGCAACATGCGGACGATGAAGGCGGCCGCCTCGGCCCGCGAGGTGTGCGCGAACGGGCGAAAAGTATGATCCTCGTAGCCCTCTACCAGGCCCTGCCGTACCGCTTCCGCAACCTGCCTGATCGCCCACCAGGGAATGGTGTCCGTATCGCGGAAGTCAGGGGCTGGCGGATTCCCGCCCCCCGTCCGGCCCAGCCCACGCACCAGGATGGTCACCATCTCCGCCCTGGTGATGGGTGCATCAGGGTGAAAGGTACCATCCCCGTACCCCCTCACCAGCCCGAGCTCGGCGGCGTGGGCTATGTACACGGCGTCAGGGCGCTCCGGTTCCACGTCCACAAAGGGAGCCGGCAGCCTCTCGGTGAGGGAGGCTTCGCCCAGGGCCAGCACCAGCATGCGGGCAAACTCCGCGCGGGTGATGGCCACATTGGGATGAAACAGGCCCTCCACCCCCGCCTCCGCTGCCCCCCGCGCCCAGAGCAGCGTCGCGTCGCGCTCGGCCCAGTGTCCCACCAGGTCGGCAAAGACGGGTAGAGATGGGGCGGGTACGCCCGGCGCTTCCGCCCGGGCGACCCCCGCGGCGGGCGCCAGGGAAACGGCTCCCGCCGCAAGCACCGTTATGAGAAGCAGGGCCAATCCCCTGCGCAGGCGACTCATCTCCAACCGCTCCTGGTTTATCAGTTCGGCGCCGCCCGAGGACAAACCTGCCTGCATCCCACTGCCTGCATCCCACTGCCTGCATCCCACTGCCTGCATCCCTCGTCGCTGCACGCCAGGAACCACCCACTGCCGAGACGTCGCAGCCAGAGAAGGGAGCCCGAAAAAAGAAGAGCGCCTGCCCTGAGGTCAGGCGCCCGAGTCCGGGGCTGCCGGTTGCCAGCCGGCGGGAGCGGGCTTTTTGAACCGGCGGACCGGCAGCCGCGCGTGCGGGAGTTATCCACGCTGATATAGGTATTCGCAGCAGCTCTCGGTTTTAGGGGGTCCCGTCCCACATTTGGTGCCCGGCAACCCGGCCACAGGCAACCGGGAGCCGCACGGGGTGCGAGCCGTAGCCCGGCACGGGTGCGCGAGGGCCGCCCCCACCCGTCCCGGGACGGGGGAGCGGCCCTCTCACAGGGACCGGCGGGCCGGGAAGACCTAAGCTCTACCGCAGGATCTCGATGCGGTACACCAGGCCGCCGGCTACCCTGACCTGGACCTGGTCACCCACCCTGAGCGCCGTCACCCCGACCACCTGCCCGTGCAGGCGGATCTGGACCCGGGAGGAGAGTTGGTAGGTGAAGGTGTTGCCGGCCGCATCCTCCAAGGTGATGACCCAGCGGTTCTCGGCGACAGTGATGGCCTTCAGCCGGGCGGTGAGGGTCGCCTCCGGGCGCTCCTCCACCTTGATCTCGACGATTACCCCGTCCTGCAGCTTCAGCTCGACGCGGTCGCCCACCTGCAGGTCCTCAACTGGCAGCGGCTCGCCTTCGTAGGTGATCACCGCGTTGGCCGCCACCCGGGCCACGAGGGTCTCATCATCGTCGCCGTACACGGTGAGGGTGACGGTGCCGTCAGCCGCCTTGGTGATGGCGGTGATGGCGCCTGCGAACTCCTGCAGCTCCTCTTCTTCCTCGCGCTCCTGGATGATGATGCGCACCACCACGTGGTTCTCGAGGCGCAGGTTGACCTGGTCGCCCACCTTCACTTCGCCCAGAGCCACGTCCTCACCGCGGTAGCGCACCCGCACCTGATCGGCGAGACGCACGGTGACCTGGTTCTGCTCCTCCGTGCGCACGGTGATGGTTTTCTGCACCGTGTCGAGGGCCGTCACCGTACCCTCCAGCTCGGTTACCGCCGGCGGAGGCGGCGGTACGCGCACGGTGCTGCGGGCATCCACCACCACGGCCACCTTCTCCGTGTTCAGCACCAGGCGCGTCCAGGCCCCGGCGGGCAGGTCACCCAGACCGGCGGGCTTGCCGTCCAGCAGGATGAGGGCGTCCTCGGAGACCTCGTACTCCTGGCGGGTCACCACGGGCCCGTCGATGGGCGGCACCACCCGCACGTTGCCCTGGGCGTCCACCTCGATGGTGAACTGGCCGCTGGCCGTAACGCCGGCGGCGGTGGCCTCGGCACCCGCGCCCGCCTGACCGCTCACAGCAGCGCTACCCTCCAGCGCAGGGCGGATGTGCGGCCACCAGCGCTGATACACCTCCAGGGTCACGGTGCTGTTGGCCTCGCTGGCCGCCACCAGCTTGCCCTCCACCTGGTAGGGCGAGCGCGGGGGCAGCCACCAGTCGGCGCGGTCAAGCAGGGCTGCCATTTCCAGGCGCGTGACGGGCTTGTTGGGCTTGAACGTACGGTCGTCGTAACCCTTGACGATCTCGTACTTGCAGGCCACCGCCACGTAGCCGATCAGGTCGGCAGGTATCGCACTCAGGTCATGGAACCCGAGTTGCGCATCCGCGCCGGCCAGGGCCTCGTCCTCAAGGCCCATGGCCTTCACCAGCAGGACCACCACATCCAGCCGGGTGGCGGGCTTGTTGGCCTGGAACCGGCCATTCTCCACGAGGCGGTCGAGCAAACCGTTGCGGGCCGCCACGTCCAGGTATCCCAACGCCCAGGGATACTGGTGTTGCAACTGGGCCGCGTTGGCGAACCTGAGCTGGGCCGTCGTGCGCTCCTGGGCCTGGGTCTCCAGCCCCATCAACCGCACCGCCATGGTCGCGGCCTCGGCGTAGGTCAGCTTCGCGCCAGGGGCGAAGCGGTTGCCGCCCACCCCCTTGATCAGCTCCTTGGCCCGCATCTTGGCCATGTATTCGTGGCCCCAGCTCGCCTCGTCCTCGTCGTCGAAGCTCCATTTGGCGAGCTTCTTGGCCAGCCCGGGGGGCAACCCGTGCCGTCCGGCTACCGTGACGGAACCCCCGGCGCGGACCTGGTCCTCATCGTCATCGGCCAGCACCGGCCCCGGGATGGTGCCCAGCAGCACGGAGACGGCCAGCACCAGGACCAGGAACATCCCCATCATCCTGCCGGGGCGCCATCTCCGCATCGTCGCGAATCTCATTCGTTCCCCTCCTCTCTGCCTGGGACGCTTTCCCTATAGATAATCGCGACTCCCCCGCGGTTTAGGGGGGTGAGGGGTCACTCACCCTCCGGGACGCGAGGGAGCCGGCACTCAGCCGCCCCAGACAGGCGAGCCGGGGTTCAGTCGCCCAGGTAGGCCGAGAAGAAGCGGGTGATGGCCACGGCGCAGTCGCCGCGAGTGATCTTCTGCAGGGGCTTGAAGCAGGCGTGCACCACGGGCTCCAGGTCGTAGGGACCCTGGGTCAGGTAGAAGTAGGCGTTCAGGATGTTCAGGTCAAGGGCGAGCTGCACGTATCCCCTCAAGGGGGCCGGGATGTCTCCGGCGTCCTCGATGGGCAGCCGGCTTTCCCCGTACTGCACGGTCACCGGGTCGTCGTTCCGCGCCACCGCCTCTTCTTCCAGCCCCAGGCTCTGCACGAGGGAGTAAGCCAGGTCGGCGCGGCGCACCTGGTCCTTGGGCGAGAAGGTACCGGGGCCGGTGGGAAGCATCACCCCGCGGTATTTCTGGAACCGGTCACGCAAGGCCGCGCCCCGCGCGGCTACCGCCTCAGCAAAGGGGACATCCTCGTCCTTCACGTCGCTGAACGTCAGCGAGCCATCCAGGGGCAGGAACTGCCGGACCTCCGCCCCCATCACCAGGTAACTGGCGAGCTCGCGGCGGATGAGGACCTGGTCGGGCTTGAAGGTGCCGTTGGGGTAGCCATCCACCAGACGCTCTCCCACCGCCAGCTTGATGGCAGCTTCCGCCGGGTGCCCGGCGATGTCATTCACACCGGTGATGGTGGCCGTCTTCATGGCCAGCACTCCGTGCACTTCCTCCGGCAGGGCCACGCCGTCGCTGGGGTTGGCAGTTGTCCCCCGGAGACCCCGCAGCTCCAGCCTCCACCGGCCCGGCTGCGGAGAGGTTACCGACACGGTGCGATCCGTGTACAGCGGAAACAGCAGATACACCCCCGAACTGTATTCCGTGCCATCCGGGGCAATCAGCACCAGATTGATGGTGTTGCCCGTGGCCTCCAGCACGCCGCGGGCGTCCACCCGGGCGACCAGCTCGGTGAGGCCGGCAGGCACATCGAACTCGAACCCGTTGTCCGACACCAGGGTCACAGGGTTGTAGTCGACGGTGAAGGGGGTGCGGTTCGCCTTCACCAGGGCGCTGCTGTTGAACGTGCGGTAGAGGTTGACGGTGCTGCCGTATTCCCGCACGGCGAAGGCGCGGTCCACCGCCGCGTAGGCGTTCACATACCCGGCGCCCACCTCCCAGGGCTCCATCCCGGGCATGTTGGTGGCGGTGAGTTGCAGGATCTGCTTCACGTCGTCCGGTGCCAGGGCGGGACTGACCTCCAGCATCAGGGCCACGATTCCGGCCACGTGGGGTGTGGCCATGGAGGTCCCGCTCATGACGGTGTAGTAAGGAAGGTACGCCGGTTCGATCATTTCCGCATCGGAGGTGGCGCCCAGGCTGGAGACGGGCGCCAGCACTCGGGTCGAGATGATGTCCACGCCGGGCGCGGTGATGGTGGGCCGGTTCTCCCAGGTCCAGGTGCGCCCGTCGAAGGTAAAGGTACCCTTTTCATCCCTGACTCCCCGCGAGGAGAACTCCGCCAGCCTGCCCTGCTTGTCTCCCGCCGCCACCGCGATCACCCACGGCGCCAGGGCATACGGGTTCATGGTACCCTCGCCGGGGCCCTCGTTGCCGGCGGCAAATGTGACCACGATGTTCCGCCTGTATGCGTGATAGCTGGCGATGTTCACGGGATTCTCGGGGTCGAACTTACCCGAAGTACCCCAGGAGTTGGTGATGACCCGGATGCCGTATTCGAACTGGTGGGTGAGGGCGTAGTCGAATCCCCCGATGGCATCCAGGATGAACAGCGCCGCGCCCGAGCCGTAACCCACCAGGGTGGCGCCGGGTGCCACACCTTCGTATTTGCCGTTGGACATGGCGCCCGTGCCCCCCACGATCCCGGCCACGTGGGTGCCGTGCCCCGAGTTGCTGTCCGTGTTGGGCACGTTCTCCACGTATGTCACCGGCAGCAGGTCGGACACCGCGTGCAGGTTGATGGACGCCAGCACATTCTGCTCGAGATGCCGGCCGAACTCGATGTCCCGGTGCGTGCCGTCCACACCGCTGTCGTGGACCACCACACCCACGCCCCGGCCCGAAACTGGCATGCCGCCGTTACGGGCGGTCATGGTGGCATCTTCCCGCACCCGGTCAACGCCGGTGAGAGCCGTGGCATCGTAGTTGAAGTACCGGAGGGGCGCGTTGAAGTAGAGCGACCGCACCTCCGGGCGAGAGGCCAGGGCTTCCACCTGGGGGGCTGTGGCCAGCACCCCCGCCATGGGCAGGGAGCGGAACGTCACACCCTGGGTGATCCCCACCTGCCGGAGCAAATCGACCTGAGCGGTTGTCGGGGGTCCGTCCCCCCAGAACGTGACCACGACCTCCACGGGATCGGTCGCCTGCGCCAGCTCCGCCTGCAGCCCGGGGTCGATGACCGCCCCTGCCGCTGCCACCGACACCGGCCCGCCCCAGGATACGGCCATCCCCGCCGCGAGCACCAGCACCACGATCAGCGCGAGGACCAGAACCCGGGTCGTCACCAAACCTTTCCTACCGACTCTCACGCCACTCACTCCCCGAGCCGGCGTCCCTCCCCGCATTCTCCCAGCTCGACAGCGCAACACGATCCCTGTTGCAACGGGACGCTCCCTCCACAGCATACATATCGCAGGGTCCCCCCGCAATTAGGGGGGCCCCATCGTCACGGCGCCTGGCATCACAGGGGAGGAGCGGAGCGCAGTTCGCGAATGACCTGCATGTCAGGGGCGGCGGAATAAGGGATGATGTCGCCATCTTGACGCCCCACCCAGGCAGGTTCCTGGTGGGAAAGCGCCGACAGCGCCGACCCAGAGAAGTGCCCGTACCGTCGCATCACCCGTTCGATAGTGGCGTACTCCCGCGGATCGAAAGGCCAGTCCACGGGCACATTGATCGCCCGGATTACATCCCCCACGTAGTCGCCTACCTCCTGCGGCCGGCTCTCGATCATGCCCAACTCCTCCAGCGAGGCCAGGATGGCAGGGAAGTGATGGGGGGCCGGCCCGTAGGGAAGCCGGGCGTACACGGCCCCGGTTATTGATACGGTGTTTTCGGCGAAATGGAGGAAATCGCTTAACCACAAAGGCTTGGCCAACCTGGTTTTGAATGCGTCGCCGCCGAGTAGCGACAGTATGACCTGCGCCGCTTGGCCGAAACGGTCCAAGCTGAAGGTCCGGAATCCTGAGCGCGCCGGGTCACTCTGGGCCTCGGCGCGCACCATGCGTTCGACAGTTGCGGCGAGAACGCTGACGGGCTTGTCATGCAGTGCGTCGGCAATTCGCGCTCGCAGAGCTTCACGTTCCCGCGGCGACAGGTCAGCGCGGGGGGAGGCTACCAACTGCAGGACGAACTCCGGATCTTCGAGCTGCCTCAGCAGCAGGTCGTGGGCCGCATCCTGCAGGGCTCCCTTCTCGTAGCGCTGGACCGTTACCAGCCCCCACCCGAGGAGCCTGGCCAGTTGCCGCTGGGACAAACCATACCTGCCCCGTAAACGACGGATTTCCTCAGGCGAGAGCAACCCCCGGCGCCTGCGGTACTCCTGGTACACCATGCGAGCCGTTTCTTCTTCGCTCTCGAGATCGAACAGGTCGTTACCGCAACGGCGGCAAACCAGTACCCTAGCGCGGACACCGATCTTCTCACCGCGCACGGTGTACACCTCGTCACGGACACGCTCGTCCGCAACCGTGTCAGCCTCACAGAACGGGCAGTAACGCGTGACCACTGCCCCCACCTCCATCACTGACTTCTCCGCACCCGATGATGACTGCGGATGACTGCTGCGGCCCGGTGATACGGCCAGCGCCAAACAGACGAGGAACCTGGACCGAAGCATGTGCCCGGGGCTGCACGGGGAACCCCAGGCGCGGCCCGGCGGAGGCGATAGGGGCGAACCTCAGCTGTCGTCGGGAGCGGTAGCAGTGTAGCGAGTGTGTGGGCTCTTGACCCTGGCTGTGGTGGGAGCCACCCGACCCTCCTGGCGCAGGATACGCAACCAGCGGTGGACCGCCGCCTCAGTGAGCCCCAGCCTGCGCGCGATATCTTCACACGACAGGGGACCCTGATCGCGCAGCATATGCAGGATCTCCTCCCGCCTATCGCCACGGATCCGCCGCGGGATGTACTCCCGCTCGTCGCCGCGAGGTGTGCGACGGCCCACCCGACCGGTCCCTGGCCACCCGGGAAGGTCCGACACTGGCACCCTGGCCGCCGGGTCGGCGCGGGACACACCCACCGGGAAGTACCGCAACAGGGTGACCCGGAAGGTGGTGCGGCGGTCATCGAAGATGGGCGGGGCCATCCCCACCCGGCGCAGAGCGGCCACCATGGCAACGATCCCCGTGCCCCGGTTCTCGGAGGCCACCCCCAGGCCTCCCGGCAGAGGGAGGTCCTCGAGCACCTTCATGAGGAAACCGTTGCGCGACGCCTGCACGCCCGCCTCACCCAGCCTGTCCACAGTGACGGGTCCAAACAGGCCTCCGGGGTTCTCGACCTCCAGCCGGTCAGGGAAGATCCTCACCTGCACGGCAGAGCCCCGGGCCAGCGGGGAATAGTCACGGTGACCCAGCGCGTTTACCACCGCCTCGCGCAGGACGGCAGCCGGATAAAGCGGCTCGTCCACGCGCCCGGGGCCCTCCACGACCGCCCGGTGGGGCAGATTCCTCTCGATGGCTTCCAGGGCCCCCACCACCATGCGCCCGAGGGGCCCCTCCACCTTCACGCTATCCAACAGGCGCTCCCCCGCTACGCCCGGTTCCCCCGCACGCGGGGTGGGATATGTCACCACGTCCACGCGCAGGGCGGGGAACCGCTCCTGAGGATACCCGCCAAAGCACAGGTACCCCGCCAGCGTAGGAAGCACCGCCTGACGCGAGGGGGCGCGCCCGGCGGCGGCGGAGCCCCATCCCCCGGCCGCGACCGAGGGCCGATCCTGTGCCGACCCCGGCTGGTCGGTGATGACGCGGAAGGCGCGCAGGATTTCCTCGTCCCGCCAATCCCGGTAGACCGCGCCCGGCTTCCGCCTCAACCTGGCCAGGAACTCGGCAAGCAGGCCCTCGTCGAGTTCGTCCATCCCCGCCTCCGGTACCGGCTCGGCGTCGTAGGCCGGCTGTCCGCGCCCGTCCAGGAACAACTGCACCTCATACTGGGTGGCGCGCCGGTTCGTGTTCGCCACCCGCACAAAAGTGCCCCCCAGCAGCCCTGCACCCCGGTAGTAGCAGGGCTTCTGCCGGAAGTCCGCCTCCGGCACCTCCGCGCACACCACGCTGGCTCCAGCAAGGGAGTAGACGGTGATGAGAGGTCTGAGCGCCGGCTCCATCTGGCGGCAGAGCGCGGCCAGGTCCGCCTGAATCTTGCCGGGATCCTTCACCCCCACGGGGATGAACCCATCCTCCCTAACACCCAACAAGAGTACGCCGCCGCCAGGGGTGTTGGCAAAGGCCGACAGGGTCTCCCACAGCCGCGCAGGCAACTCCGTCTCCGCCCGTTTCACCTCAACGGCGCCAATCTCGGCGCCCAGCTTCCGCAGGGAATCGAGCAGCACCAGGAGATCGCCGGTGGTCACAGCACACCTCCCACAACCTACCATCTTATCAAGCATCATACTACGATGTAGCTCCACTGTCAACTACGATGTTGGGGGTTGCGGGGTCTGCGCACTGCTTGGTGAGGTCGACATCCTGGCGCGGGCGCCAGAGTTCCGCCCCAACCTTGGCGTGGGCGCCAGAGTCCCACCACAATCCCGGCGCGGGCACCAGTGTGGGGGTAGCGATGTGGGCGTGGGCGTCCGCGTTGGGCAGGTAATGTGGGCGTCCGCGTCCTTGGTGGCGCCGGGCGTAGGCCCCGCCTACTGCCCGACCTGCAGGACCAAAAGACGGTCGTCCGCCGTCAGGGCGAGAAGTCGGTCGGGGGCGAGCCAACGGGCTTCCCGGAGCTTTTCGTCGTCCCACACCTGGGCCACAATTGGTTCGAACGGCCCGCTAGCACTGCCGGTCGGTGGGGAGGGGACGCTGGCGCCGCCGGGCGCAGGGAGCGGGTTGGGGTTGCCGCCGGGTGCAGGGGCCAGACTCCCTGGGGCGGTAGCCCCTGGCACCCGTACCAGCCATAGGTTCCAGCCTCCGCCCGTGCCTGGCGAGACCAGCAGAGCCAGCCGGCTGCCGTCGGGCGACCAGCCCTGCAGCCTCACCCGCCGGTCTCCCAGGCCGCTCAGGAACCCGGCGACCCGCCCCGATCCCACATCGAGAATAGACAGCCGATCGGCGGCTGCCTGTACACCGGCGTCTGAGCAGGCATTTGGCTGAGTCCCTGCCTCTGGATCCTGATGGGCATCAGGCGTACTCACCCAGGCCAGCCTTCGCCCGTCGGGGCACCAACTGAGCAGGTCGCCGCCCGGCCACCCCTCACCAGAGATGCGGGTGGGCACCCTGGCCACCAGTTCACCGCCCTCATCGACCACCCATAGGATTTGATCGGTGGCGCCGTCGCCACGCCGGTCTTCACTGTAGAAGGCAAGTAGCCGCCCGCCGCCAGCCCACGCAACCGGGCCGCGGGTCAACCACTGCATCTCGCCGGGGAAGGCATCCGCCTTCGCAACCAGCCGGCCGCGCAGGGCAGCGGAACCCGCCTGCGTGGGGGCATCGCGCTGCCGCCCAGCGGCGGCGTCGACCTCCCGCCGATCGACGCGGTAGACCCCCGCCAGGGTCAGGTAGTGAAGCTCCTTGCCGTCCTCAGTCCAGGTAGGGTGGGCATCGGCGAGGACCTTGCCCCGCTGGCTCGACCCTATGTCCTGCCGCCCCAACTGCACCGTACCGACCAGCTTCCCCCCGCTGACGGAGTAGAGCCACATCTCCATCCACTGTTCGGGCTGGGCTTCGTCCGTGCTGAGGTAGGCGAGGTATTCCCCGTCAGGGGACCAGGCCGCCTGCCCCGCATTCCCTTTGTTGGGGAGCCTTCGCGCGGTGCCCTCGGGAACTGTTGCGAGGGAAGGCACTCTCCCGAGCGCCGCCTGATAGAAGACCACTTGCCCCCCGCCGGGGGAAACCACCAGGCCGTACGATGTCGGCGGGAAGGGGGCCTCGTGCAAAACCTTCATAGCCAGGCGCTCGACCGCAATCCCCAGGCCACCCTCGCCCACCGCGGGCTGACCGGGGTCGACCCCACTCTGCCCGCCTTCCACGACTCCCGGCTCACCTGGTGCGGGGCCTGAACCAGGCCTTGAAGGTGGCGGTCACCCGCATCCCGCCCCTGCCACGGCCAGCCCCGACAGCAATAGAACCCCGCAGAGAACGAGGCCGAGCGCCCGCGTACAGCATCGCCGCTTCACCGACCCACACCTCCTGTCCTGCCCACTCCGCCCGTGCAGCCTCCTCGGCGCCCTGCGCCTCCCACGAGGCCGCTCAGCACCGACGGAATGGGACCCCGGGGCCCCATCGGTCGGCGGATTGGGCCTCTGGGCCCCGGTCGGCCGGTGGATTGGGACCTATGGGCCCCGATCGGGCGGTGGATTGGGACCTCTGAGCCCCAAGCAGCCACCGAAGTGGGACTCGTGAGCCCCAATCGACCCCCAATCGGGCGCCAATCGGCCCGTCCGCTACTTGCGGAGGGCTTCGGCGGGGGAGAGACCCGATGCCTGGTAGGCGGGGTAGACACCGAAGATGAGGCCGACCAGCAGGGCGGCGCCCAGCGCGGCCCAGGAACCGGTCCAGGTCATGGCCGTCTCGATGCCGTACCGCTGGATCACCCCGGTTCCCAGCCATCCCCCCGCAACCCCCACCAGGCCGCCCACCACGCTGATGAGGAACGCTTCCAGCAGGAACTGCAGGATGAGGTCGGTGCGGCGTGCGCCCAAGGCCTTGCGCAGCCCGATCTCGGCGGTGCGCTCGGTGACCGAAACCAGCATGATGTTCATGATGCCCAGGCCCCCGACCAGCAACGACACGCCGGCGATGGCACCCAGCATCAGCGTCATCACCCGGTTGGCCTTGGACGCCTCCTGCACCAGCTCATTGAGGCTGGTCACCGACATGATGGCGGTGGGCGGCACCTCCTGGGGCTGTTCTTCGTCTTGGTCAGGTGCTCCCGGCGGCCGGGGCTGCTCCATACGCACCGGCGGCGCATAGGGCCCCACGGGGCGACCGATCACCACGCGACCGCCCTTCATAACCACCTCAGACGGCGTGCCGCCACCCTCCTCGCCCTCCGCCGGCTGCTTGTCGGTGATGCCGAACTTCTTACGGTAGATGCGGCTGATCTGCGCCACCGCCGCGTCCACGGTGTCCCTGTTGACCGCCTTGCACCAGATCTCGTTGACGCGGTACTGCCGCGTGAGCCGCTGCGCGGCCGTCACCGGGATCACGATCTTATTGTCGATGTCGTCGGCCATCCCCGCCCCCTTGGGTGCGAGCACGCCGATCACGGTGAAGCGCTGGTACCCGATGTAAAGGCGCTGTCCCACGGGATTGCGGCCCTGGAACAGGTCGTCCACCAGGTTGTAGCCGACCACGGCCACCCGCAGGCGGTTGGTCACGTGCAGGTGGGTGAAGAAGTGCCCGGCGGCCATGGGATGCTCGCGCAGGTAGGGAAAATCTTCGGTGACGCCGAGCAGCTTCACCTGGGAGCGCACGCGGCGCCACTTGACGTCCGCATCGGCCTTTACCACCGGCATGGCCACCGAAATCGTGGGCACCCGCGCCTCCAGCTCGACGGCGTCTTCGGGACGCAGCAGGGCCCGGTAGTGGTGGCTCTCGATCTTGATGAGGTTGGTGCCCAGGCTCTGGAACTGGCGGACGATGACCAGGCGCGCACCCTCGCCGATGGCCACCAGGCTCACCACCGAGGCCACCCCGATGGTGACCCCCACCATGGTGATGGCGGAACGCAGGCGGTGGCTGGCCAGGCCGTCCACGGCGGTGCCCACTCCGAAGGCGAGCCGCATCCACCCCGTCCTCAGCGCCCCCCACACCGCCCGCGGCGACAGACGCGCGCGCAGGCCTGCCCACGTGCGGGGCGGTTGCGGGGAAGGTGGCGAGTGCTGGAGCGACATGCTACCTGCCACCTCCGGGCGGCGGGGTAGCAGGCTTGGTGCCGGGCGTCTTGCCGCCGGGGGTCTTGCCGGTGCCGGGGAGAACCAGGCCCTCCTTCTCTTCGGAGGGTTTCTGGGGACCCAGGCGCTCCAGCGAGCTGCCCGTGATCACCGGCTGACCTTCCTCCAGGCCAGCCACCACCTCGGCCCAGCGGTCGTTGCAGAGGCCGATCTTCACCGGCACGGTCTCGGGACCCTTGTCCGTCAGCACATCCACCTTGGCCTCGCCGTCCTCCTCGAACACGGCCTCGATGGGGATGAGCAGTATCTCCTTCTTCTCGTCCACGAAGATGCTCACGTTGGCGGTCATGCCCGGCTTCAGTTCGTCGGTGCCCCCCACCTCCAGGAAGCAGCCGTACTGGGCAAAGCCACCCTCGGTGTGGCCCATCATGTCCACCCGCAGGACCTTGGCCTTCCAGCTCTTACCGGGCAGCGCCTCCACCGTGATGGTGGCCTCCTGGCCCTCCTTCACGTTCACCACGTCCAGCTCGTCAATCATGATGTTGAGGTTCATGCGGCTGTTGTCGAAGATGGAACCGATGCTCTGCCCGGCCCGCACCTGCATCCCCGGATTACCCCAGATCCAGGCCACCGTGCCCGCGATGCCGGAGCGGATCTCCAGCTTGTTACGGACGTCTTCCTTCTGGGCGATCTGCAGTTCCTTCTGGCGGATCTCCAGCTGCTTGGCCTCGATGTAGCGGCGGGTGCTCTCGCCCCCCAGGCTGACGATGGGATCGCCCTTCTCCACGCGCTGCATGTCCTTGACGTGCACGCGGGTGACGGTCCCCCTGGCGGAGCTGCGCGCCACATCCTCGGCCTTGTAGCGGTCGATGGTCTGAGGCTCGCCCACCTCGATGGGGCCGCGCGGCGCCAGGATGGTGAGGCGGAACTTCATCCCCGGCTTGAGCAGGCCCTTGTTCTCGGCCTCAATGGTAACACGGCACACCAGGTAGTTGTCCCTGGGCACCGGGGTGTCGTCCACCGCCGTCACCACCCCGTCCACCGGGGTGGCGAACTCCTCGAACCACAGCTGTGCCTTCTGGCCCACGCTGATGTACTTGACGTCACCCGGGTTCACCTCGGCGATGGACACCACGGCGGCGTCGTCCACGATGCGCGCCACCAGGGCGCCCTCCTCCACAGTGTCGCCGCTCTTCAGCTCGAGCTCGCTGACCCGCCCCGCGATGGGGGCTGTGATCTGCACGCCCCGGTTGGGGTCTACCCTGGTCACCTGTTCCGGCGGTACCCCCAGGACGCTGGCCAGCTCGAGCCGGGCCTGCTCTACCTGGAACATGAGCTCCTGCAACTCGTAGCCGATCTGGTCGTTACGCAGGGTGGCCACCAGCTGCCCGGCCTCCACCTGCTGGCCGCGCTGTACCTCAAGAGAAACCAGGGTGCCGTCAGCGGCCGCCGTGAGTTCGCTCAGGAAGATGGGTTGCAGCTGTCCCGTCCCCTCCACGGTGACCTTGAGGTCCCCCCGCTTTACCCTGGCGGTGGCATACACCGGCCCCGCCGCTTCCTCCGGCTTGGGCAGGAGCTTCTTGTAGGCGACTGTCCCGCCCCCTACCAGGATGACTGCTACTATAATCCAACCGACAGCCTGCCGCCACATTATCTACCCCTCCTGCCCCGATCCCGGAGTACGGTCGGTGCTCGCCCCTGCCGCCGGTGCCGGGTGGCCGTCGGGCGGCCCGTCCGACACTACCTGGCCGTCCTGCAGGCGCACGACGCGCCGGCTGTGGCGCGCCATGCGCTCGTCGTGGGTCACCTGCAGGATGGTGATCCCCCGCTCCCGGTTCAGCCGGGAGAACAGATCCATCAACTCGTCCCCGGTGCGACTGTCCAGGTTACCGGTGGGCTCATCGGCCAGGAGGAGTGCCGGCTCGCCCACCAGGGCCCGGGCGATGGCCACCCGCTGCTGCTGGCCCCCGGAAAGCTCGGTGGGACGCCGCCCGGCCTCCGCCTCCAGGCCCACGGCCGCCAGCGCCTCGTCGGCCAGAAGCCGCCTTTTCCGCGGCGGCACCCCCCGGTACACCAGGGGAAGCTCCACGTTCTGCCGCGCCGTCATGCGGGGCAGCAGGTGAAAGCTCTGGAACACGAACCCCAGCATGCGGTTGCGGATGGCGGCCAGGGCGGCATCCCCCAGGCCGTTGACCTCCCTGCCGCCCAGTATGTAAGTGCCCCGACCGGGATGGTCCAGGCACCCAATGATGTTCAGCAGCGTGGACTTACCCGACCCGGAGGGACCCATCACCGAGGTGAACTCGCCTTCCTCCACCTCCAGCGTGATCCCCCGCAGGGCCGGCACCTCCACCTTGCCGATGCGGTAGCTCTTCTCCACCTCCCGCAATACCACAAGCGGAATGATGCCCACCCCCTCCCGCACCGCCAGCCCGCACGCGCCCGCCTCCCGCGCTTACCGCGCGCCCGCTGACGCCACCGCAACGGGCGCAGGCGCGGTCCCCCATTCCCGGTATATGACGCCAATCCCGAGCCAAATGTTGCATCGTCACCCGCTCAGCGGGCACCCAGGAGCTCCAGCGCCCGGTCAAGCTGGGGATCCTGTCCCGCGGGGCGGACCCGCGGCCAGTCGAACGGAGCGCGCCTGAGGGCGGCCAGGGTGGCAGCGTCCGCCACCCCCGAGGGTGACAGGCCCTCCCAGCGCTGGAATCTCACCACCGCGCCCTGGGTGCGGGGCCCGAAGATCCCGTCGATGGGACCGGGATCGAACCCCAAAGCCGCCAGGTACTGCTGCAGCGCCCGCACGCCCGAGCCGCGGGAACCGTACCTGAGGGTCGTCCCCGTGGGGAGAAGCGGCAACTCCACCTCATCGCCCAGGGGCCGCCGCCCCGCCACCACCACGTCGGGCGTGATCCCCGTCCCATATATGGAGCGGGCGCTGGGCGTCAGGTAACGCGCCACGGAAATGCGCAGGGCTCCCCCGTTGGGGAGGGGGAACACGTTCTGGACGGCCGCCTTGCCCGTGGTGCGGGTCCCGACCACCCTGCCCACGCCCCGGTCCTGGATCGCCCCCGCCACCAGCTCCGCCGCGCTGGCCGTGTCCTGGTCCACCAGGACCACCAGGTTGAAGTCCCAACGGGAGGAGTAAGAGCGCAGGACCTCCAGCTTGCCACGCCGGTCCATGGCGAACCCCACCACGCCGGCGGGGACGAAGGCCTGCGCCGCCTCCACCGCCTCGGAAACCAGCCCGCCCGGGTTGTTGCGCAGGTCCAGGACGTAGCGGCGGATGCCCCAGTCGCGCAGCACGTCCACCAGCCCGCGGAAGTCGCGACCCGTCCCCTCCTCGAAGCGGGAGACGCGCAAATACGCCACGTCACCGGGCAGGATCTGCAGCCGCAGGCTCTGCGCGGGCATCTCCTGCCGCCGCAACGTCACCCGGCTGAGCGCCCCCGACGAACGCCGCAGGAGGAGCGTAACCTGCGACCCCGCCGCTCCCCGCGTGAGCCGTTCGATCTCCCCCGCGGACAGCCCGTACGCCGGCCACCCCGCCACCTCCAGGATCACGTCGCCGGGGACGATCCCCGCCCTCTCGGCGCTGGACCCCGCCGCCACCGCCACCACGGTGGGCTCGCCCCGTACCACGTCCACCATGATGCCGATGCCGCTTGTACCCGCATCCCGCAACCCGGCATATTCCCCTGCGGGTATGTACTCGGCATAAGGGTCACCCAGCGCCCTCACCAGCGCCTCAAGCAGCACATCCCAGGCCGTGCGCTCGTTGAAGGGCGATACCGCCTTATCTCTGATCAACTGCACCGCGGTCAGGAAGGCAGCCAGGCCATCGGAACCGGGGCTCTGCGCCCCGCCCGGCCCCGACGGCCCCAGCATGGCCAGCCCCAGCAGGCTGACCCCCACCACGCAAGCCAGAGCAACACTGACCCGCCTCTTCACCCGCATCCCGACCGAATTCCCCCAACGCCACGGGGTAGCCCAGCCACCGCAGCAGTTCCTGCGCCGCCAGCACATCCAGCCCTACGGTGAGCACTTTTAGAGGTCTCCGCCAGGAGAACTTCGGCTTCGGCCCCCTATCTTCCTCCTCCACCAGAATTTGGGGCTTCAGGGGGTTCCCCTCTAGCACGTGCCCGTTGGGCGTCAGGTACCTGGCGGTGGTCAGCCTCACCGCACTCCCTCCGCCCAGGGGGATCACCGCCTGTACCGATCCCTTGCCAAAGGTGGGCGACCCCACCAGCACCGCCTTGCACCGATCCACCAGGGCCCCCGCCAGGATCTCCGAGGCGCTGGCCGTCCCCTTGTTCGCCAGCACCACGATGGGCAGCCCCAGCCCCGGCCCCTCCGCCTTCACCACCTGGCTCGACTGTTTACCGATGATGTGCGCCACCGGCCCCGTCGGCACCAGCTGCCGCGCCACCGTCACCGCCTCATCCACCAGCCCGCCCCCGTTATCACGCAGCTCGAGCACCAGCGCCCGCCCCCCACAGGTGTCCCAACCTCAGCGGGCGCCACCAAGCCTGTCCAACACCCACTCCTTTGCTCGGGCGAGAGCAACATCTGGACCGTTCGGCGCCGGTGGTCGACCGATTTCGCGCAGCGTGGCTTCATCGACCACCCCGGTAGGCCTCATGCCCCTGCCCGCTTGAAAGGCGCGCACAGCCCTCTCGGTCCTGGGCCCAAATATGCCGTCGGGTTCACCACAATCAAACCCCAGCTCCTCGAGCGCCTCTTGCAATGAAAGGACATCAAGCCCGATGGCCCCTCTCTTCAGCACCCTTTGCCAATTCAAGGCCTGATTCCGGGGAAACCGCGTGGACTCCTCGGGGATCTCGATATCTGGCCGGAGTCCCTGGCCTTCGATGTAATGCCCCCCGGGAGTGAGATAGGCCGCCACTGTCAGCCTGAGGGCCCCCCCGTCGGGCAGCGGGTACAGGCCCTGCATGGTTCCCTTACCAAAAGTACGGGAGCCTACAAGCACCCCCAACCCGCGATCCCGGATCGCGCCCGCCAACAGCTCGGCTGCGCTGGCCGTGCCCCCGTTGACCAGCACGGCCACAGGCAGGGAGGGCCCAGACCCGTCGACGCGCAACACCCTATCTCCCTCGATTCTTTGGACCAGCAACGCGATCGGGCCCGAAGGCACCAGCAGCGACGCCACTTCGCTAGCTTCGCCTACGATGCCCCCGGCATTGTCGCGCAAGTCCAGCACCAGCCCGCGCACCCTGTGGTCACGGCGCAAGGCAGCCAGTGCTTCCCCGAAGTCCCGACCGGAACCGGAACTGAACTGTACGACACGGATGTACCCCACCCCGTTCCCTAGGGGCCGCCACTCCACGCTAGGGAGCGACACCTGAGCCCTCTCCACAACCACCTGGAACGCACCCTCTGTCCCCGGCCGGGCAACCTCCAGCACCACCTTGGTCCCGGCAGGTCCCCGGATCCTGGACCCCACCTCCTCCAGGACCAGCCCACTGACGCTTTCGCCATCGACCTTCAAGATACGATCTCCCGACCGCAGACCGACTCTCTCCGCGGGCGAGCCAGGGATGGGGGACACCACCGTCACGTAACTGTCCCGGACTTCGATGGTCACCCCGATCCCCTCAAACGTCCTATCCACCCCCTGCACGAAAGCCTTAACCGCCTCTGGAGACAGGTACGCCGAATACTGGTCTCCCAATGCCCTGACCATGCCCTCGAGGGCGCCGCGCCACAGACGTTCCACCGGAACCGGCCGCAATGCAAGACCCTGCACCAGGGCCACTGCCTGCCGGAAGGCCGCCTCGCCAGGCCCGCCGCCAACCTCGCCCTGGCCCGAAGCAACACGCGAACCCTGCACTATCAGGCCAAGAGATGCCACCACCGTTAATAGGACAAGGGCAAGTGCAACCCCGCGACCGCGCGTGCTCCTCACCGTCAAACCCCCCATATAAAGCAATTGGGGGGCGCTCATCGCGCCCCCCAGGGCCTACCACGCACTACGGAGCGAGCGCCACCCTCTGCACCACGACGTACTTGCTGGCGTCAGCACCGGTACCCTTGTAGACGTCGACCTTGTCGCCGACCTTCAGGGCGCTGGCCTGAATCGCGACCTTGCCAGCAGCGTCGGTGTCGTACAGGCTGGCGTTCGCCAGGCTGATAACTACCCCACCCGTGATGGTGAGGCTACCGTCGTCGTTGATCGCCAGGATCTCTGCGTCATCGTAATCAGGCACGGTGAACTTGCCGACGTTCTGGATCTTACCATCGCTGCGGACCTCACCGTAGACGAAGTCGCCCACGCTGACAGCCGGAGCCTGGTTCAGGTACACCTCGTAGCTCACCGTGCTGCCCTTGACGTCCACATAGGCAGTGACCGCACCGGACTCATCCACGGAGTACCCGAGGTACTTGCCGTACGCATTCCCGGCCACTACCACCACCGGGAACAACTCACCGTAGAGTACCGCACCGGCGGAGGTCTCGGCATACAGCGATACCTTGTCCCCTACCTTGACCCCGTCCAGCGCGACGTAGCTCGTTCCCTTCTTGAAGAAGGCGTCCGCGGAGACAGATAGCACGTTCCCGGCCGCGGTCAACTGCCGGGCAGCGCTGCTCACCGCGTCCACGGTTATGTTGCTGGCACCACCGGGTACCAGCACCAACGTCTCCAGATCGGTCAGCTTGCCCGACGCGTTGGTCTTGGCGAGGACAGGCGTCCCGACGAGTGTCGGGTAGGTGGGGCTCGTACGGGCATCCTCGATCTTCACGATGTTGCCCTTGACATCCACCTTGACGAGCGTCTTACCGTCGGCAGTGGTTTCCTTATCGGCGTACAGCCCAACCGTTCCCACGGTGCTTCCGGCCAGGATTCTGAGTGCTCCGTCCTTGTTAAGCGTAGCAGTCACCGCGAAGCTAAAGAGCTTGCTCAGCTCGTCGACTTGCAGGCCGGCGTTACCGTTCGTGTCCAGGTTGGTACCGTCGAGTGTACCCTCAGCTTTGGCGCTCACCTTGTAGTCGGTGCCGCCCAGCTTCACGTATGTCGCATCAGATGCCACCCGAACTCCGGTTACGGTACCGGATACGGTCTTGTCGAACACGGCCACGTAAAGCGCGTCTGTGGTGACCGCACCGTTAGCGCCACGGGCGCAGGCGATGTAGATGATCTGCCCCGCCTGCACGTCACTCAAGGTGGCCGGACTGCCGTTCTTGGTGATGGTCGTGTTGGCCTTAACTGCATAAGCCGTGCCGCCAACGGTAATCGTCTTGTTCGTGGTGTCGACGGCAGCTACTTTAGCGTCGCTGACGTCGTACGCAAAGCCGACCACGAAGCGCACCGTGCCGTCAGCACCCAGGAAGGCCGTGACGTCCATGCCGTTCTTCAGGGCCAGGTAGACGTCTCCACTGACCTTGGCCTTGTTCACGAAGACGGTCGCTGCGCCCAGATTGTACGAGATGTCACCGATCTTGAAGGACGTCGAAGCGGCATCGCCGTTCAGCGTTCCGGTAACGATGTTGCTTGCTGCAGTGACATCTTCAGCATAGAGCACCTTGTAGCTGGTGGTGTCGGCTATGAACTTGACCTCGTGCCCGAGCAGCGCCGCGGTGTTAACCCCCGCGGGCATGGTGTACTTGGTGCTCCCAAGCAGGACCTCCTGCCCGGTCAACGAGGCGTCGACGTCGGCGTTGGCGTTGAGAATGGCAGTAGCCGGCAGGTCAAGGTTGAAGGACGCCTTCATGAGGGCAGTGGAGGTCTCATCGTACACGCCCGGGAAGTCAGCCGAGGGCTTAACCTTGGTGGCGCCTAGGGCGTTGGCCAGGAGAATGGCCATGTCCCCGCGATTCACGACGTCACCGGCCCCGAAGGTAACCCCGCTGAACAGGTTCTTTTCACTGGCCACGATCATGTAGTTGGCCGGCCAGTCCCCAGGCAGATCGACGTATCCCACCACACGCCCCAGCATGGTGGCCGCCTGGGCGAACGTGATGGTCTCGTCGGGGTGGAAGGTCCCGTCCGGATAGCCGAGGACCAGCTTCTTTGCCACGGCTACGTTAATGTAGCCGCTGGCCCAGTGGTCCGCTGGCACATCGGCGAACTTGGTGGCGCCCTTCAGGTAAGCCGCAACACGCTCCAGGCCCATGATGCGCACCGCGAAAGTGGCGAACTGAGCCCGGTTCACGGGGAGTTCAGGCATCCACTGGCCGTCGATGCCCTTGCCGACGCCGAGGGCTTCCAGCTTGGCGACGGCGTCGGCGCAGGCCTGCCCCTTCACATCGGGGAAGCTGGCCGGCGTAAGCACCGCCGCGCTGGCAGTGGCAGCGATGGAGAGTACGAAGGTAAGTACCAGGGCTGCCACTAAGGCTTTTCTCACGTCTTCTAACCTCCTTTACACGTCATTGAGAGTCCTCTGGCCCTTTGAATGGATGTCTCGCACTGTGTGAGTCCCACCCCCTCCTTCTTCAACGCTTACTCCGGGCGAGGCCATCCCTCCCCCGGAAAATGTGCTGGAGGAAGCTATTCGCTGTCCGCCCGCAATTTTCCTGCTGGGGAGTTGCTATATGGTAGCTTGACCTCTACCTGGAGTGATCGCCGTTCCTTCCCTTTGTGACGCAGACCCTGGGTATTTTGTTCCCGGCAGCCTGTCCAGGGGATTATAGGGAGGGTGCTTGACGGGATCTTCACGGGATCTTCACCGCACCTTCACACTGTCTTCACGTTCCTGTGGTAGCAAGTTAGCGACGGAAGTGCACCGGGCCCGAGTACTGGGGGTGCGAGCGAATATGGCGTGGCTGAGACGGTGGCAAACGTGGGTGGCGGCCCTCCTGGTGCTGGGCGCCATCCTGGGAGCGTGGCGCTGGTGGCAGGGGAGAACGGCCGCGTCCTCCCAGCAGGTGCCCTACCGCACCGTAGCCGTGCGGCGAGGACCCATAGAGGTCAGCGTCCAGGGCACGGGGACGGTACGCGCTGCCAGCCGGAAAGAGCTGCGGCCGAGAGTGAATGGCCGCGTGGTGCAGGTGGCGGTCAAAGAAGGGGAAAGGGTGAGCGCGGGACAGCTGCTGCTCGAACTGTCCAGCGAGAACCCGCAGTTGCAACTCGAGAAGGCCCGCCTGAGTCTGCAGCAGGCCCGGCGCGACCTGGAAGATCTCCTTCGCAAACGCGATTCCCTGGCGGTCAGGGCACCGTTCCGCGGCCGCCTGGCCACCCTCCCCATCACGGAGGGCCAACGGGTCGCGGAAGGCAGCCTCATCGCCACCATTGCCGATGACACGCGCATCCAGCTTGTGGCTCGCTTCACCCGGGCCCAGATCGACAAGATCGAGGCAGGGCAGCCGGCGGAAGTGTTCCTGCCCGACTATACCTGCACCGTGCCGGGCAAGGTGACCGCCGTCAACCGGCTGGGGGAGGCGGCCGGGTCCGGTGCGGTGCTCTATCCGGTGACTATCGACATCGAGAACCCCGGAGGCCTGACCCCCGGTACGACGGCCCAGGCTTACGTGGAAACCCCGGCGGGCAAGCTTTCCGCCGTGCAGACCTCGACCCTTTCTGACCCCCGTCCCGTGGAGGTGCGGGCGGCGGCCCCGGGTACGGTGGCTCAGGTCAAGGCCAGGGAAAACGACCGGGTGGAAGGCGGTCAGGTCCTGGCCGTGCTGGCCAGTGAGGACCTGGACGACCAGATCGAATCCCAGAGGTTGCGGGTCGAGCAGGCGCAACTGGACGTGGCTTCTCTGGAGGACCAGGTGGCTTCTACCAGGGTGGTGGCACCGATTGACGGCACCGTGGTCGACCTGCCCGTGGCAGAAGGCGATGAAGTCTCCGGTAACACGGTGGTGGCCGTGGTCGCCAGCTACGGGCAGCTCGAGGTCGTGGTACCCATCGACGAACTGGACATCTCCAGCGTCTCCGTGGGCCAGCAGGCGGTCCTTACCACCGAGGCCCTCCGGGGGCAGACCTTCCGGGGCAGGGTGGCCGCGGTGGCCGAGGAGGGGCGCACGCAGGGCGGTGTGGGGGTGTTCGACGTCACCGTTGAGGTGTCCGACCCCGGTCAGCTGCGTGCCGGCATGACGGTGGAAGTGAAGGTGGAGGTTGCGGCCAAGCAGGACGCACTCCTGGTCCCCGTGGAGGCGGTGCAGCAGCGGGGCCGCGAGTACATCGTGTGGGTGCCAGGCGGTGGGGGCGGCGGCGAGCCGGGCACATCCTCTGCGGGAGCCCGCGAGCGGGGGGCCACATCCCTTCCGGGAGACCGCACCGCCATGCCCGGGGGCACCAGGGCGGGGCTTCCCGCCGGCGCCCGTACCGTCCCGGTCCAGGTGGGCCTGGTGAGCCCGACCGTGGCGGAGATCACGGCCGGCCTGCGGGAGGGGGACCAGGTGCTCGTGCTCTACGCAGCCTCGGCTGGCGGGCAGGGCGGCAACGGGTCTCCCTGGAGGCCGACCGGCATACCCGGTGCTTTCCCCATGGCCCCCGGGCGCCAGGGCAGCGGCACGGGGCCGCGCTGAGGAAAGGGTGGCAGGCATGATCCGGGTCGATAACCTCAGCAAGACCTACCGCCTGGGGACGGTGAGCGTGGAAGCCTTGAGGGGCATCAGCTTCCACATCGCCACCGGCGAGTTCGTGGCCGTAATCGGGCGCTCCGGATCGGGCAAGTCCACCTTGCTTCACCTGCTGGGGTGCCTGGACGTGCCCACCGGCGGCACCTACTACCTGGACGGCTCCGAGGTATCCGGGCTGCGCCCGGACGAGCTGGCCGGCATCCGCAACCGCAAGATAGGGTTCGTGTTCCAGAGCTACAACCTGCTCCCCCGGCTGACGGCGGTGGAGAACGTCGAGCTGCCGCTCCTTTACCGCGGCGTCAAGCCCGCGGCCAGGTACGCCCGGGCCTGCGAGTGCCTGGAAAGGGTGGGGCTGGGCGACCGCCTCCACCACCTGCCCAGCCAGCTGTCCGGGGGGGAGCAACAACGCGTCGCCGCAGCCCGCGCTCTCGCCGGTGACCCCGCCGTCATCCTGGCCGACGAGCCCACGGGCAACCTGGACAGCCGGTCGGGAGGGGAGATCTTGGACCTCTTTGCGGAACTGCACGCGGCAGGTCGGACCCTGCTGGTCGTCACCCACGACATGGCTGTGGCCCGGCGGGCGGGGCGACTGCTCAGGCTGCAGGATGGCTCACTGGTCGGAGACGAAAGGGTGGCGTAGGATGGACCTGCTCGCCTCCGTCAGGGTTGCCCTGGGGGGCATCCTGGCCAACAAGCTACGGTCGTTTCTCACCATGCTGGGAGTCACCATCGGGGTGGCGGCGGTCATCGGGCTGGTCGCCATAGGTCAGGGCACTCAAAACCAGATCAGGGCCCAGATCGAGTCCCTGGGATCTTACCTGCTTACGGTGAACATCCGTGGGCGCGGGGCCCAGACCGCCCTCAGCTACCGGGAAGCGCGTGACCTCACCGCCGACCTGCCCGAGGCCGTCGCTACCGCCCCTGTCGTCTCGGGTTCGGTTACGGTAAAGTACGGCACCCGCGAGCACGATACCAGCCTGGTAGGCACGGATCACAATCTGGCCGAGGTCCGCAGCATGGGGGTGGCCCAGGGCCGCTTCCTGGCACCCCTCGACGTGGAATACTGGCAGAGCGTGGTGGTGCTGGGCCAGACCGTCGTCAGCGAGCTATTCGGCTTTACCGACCCCGTGGGAGAAGAGATCAAGATCAACGGCCACAGCTTCCTGGTGGTGGGCGTGCTCTCCCCGCAGGGAAGCACCATGATGGGGTCCGGAGATGACCAGGTCATCGTACCCGCCACCACCGCCCAGCGGCTGGTGGAGAGCCGCGGTGTCCGCACCGTCTACGTGAAGGGCCGGGATCCGGCCGCCGTCGACACCCTCATGGCCGCCATCGGGGAGAGGCTCACCACGCGGTTCCGTGACGCGGATGCGTTCAGGATATTCAGCCAGACTCAGATGCTGGAGACGGTCACCCAGGTGACCGGGACCATGACCATGATGCTGGCGGCAATAGCTGCCATCTCGCTGCTGGTGGGAGGCATCGGCATCATGAACATCATGCTGGTCTCGGTCACCGAGCGCACGCGCGAGATCGGCATCCGCAAGGCCCTGGGGGCGCGCAAGCGCGACATCCTGGTGCAGTTCCTCATCGAGTCGGCCGTGCTGAGCGGCCTGGGCGGGATCGCCGGCATCGTGGTCGGCCTCGTCCTCGCTCACGGAGCAGGGGGGGCCATCGGCGTCAGCGCAGCCATTCCCGTGACCACGGTCCTGCTGGCCTTCCTCTTTTCCGCCGGGGTGGGCATCTTCTTCGGCATGTACCCGGCCAACCGGGCCGCCAACCTGGATCCCATACAGGCGCTCCGCTTCGAATGAGAGCAGCCGGTCCCACCACCAGGGATAGGAGGCCGCGCGGGCACCACGCTAGCCACCGGGCGGTTGTGTTCGGTGATTACGAGACTGTCTCGCGCGCTTTGCTGGTCACTTGAGCTGCCTGCGTCAGTGGATGCTGCAGCAGAGGAGGTGACTTCAGGGTAATCGCCGAAGCCTGGTTCAGGCACAGGGCGGCTGCGACTGGAGCGGGCTGGCGATGAGGGGTTGGCCGGTGAAACTGAGCGTACGGTTGCTGCTTGGCCTCAACAGGCTCTTTCCACGCAGGGAGCACCCTTTCAACCTCCCGGGATCGTACGCGGAGTGGCAATTCGAGAAGGCCCGCCACACGCTGGAGGTGTTCGGGGACTTCGCTTCCCCAGAGGGTATAGTGGCGGGGAAGCGGCTGCTGGACGCCGGATGCGGGGCCGGGGGCAAGACGGTGTATTTCGCCTGCGCGGGAGCCGGGCGTGCCGTTGGCGTCGACCTGGTGGAGCGGTATCTCGCGGATGCCCGGGATTTCGCCCGTCGCAAGGGGGTCGCGGACCGAACCGAGTTCGCGGCTGCCGACGTGACACGCCTTCCCTTTCCGGACCGCAGCTTCGACGTGGCGGTGGCCAGCGACCTCATGGAACACCTGGCGCAGCCGGAGGCCTTCCTGCATGAGGCAGCGCGGGTGCTGGTGCCGGGCGGTCGGTTGTATGTCAGCTTTCCTCCCTACGGGCACCCCTTTGGTGCACACCTGTCCGACGCCATCGGCGTCCCGTGGGTGCACCTGTTTTGCAGCGAGGACACCCTCGGCCTGACATATGCGCAGCTGGTCAAGGATCTCCCAGACGGGGAAGAACGGCTCCGGCTGCGCTTCGGCACCGTCCCCGGCCATCACCCCCGGGCAGGCCCGGTGAGGATCACATACATCAACCATATGAGCATTCGCAGGTTCCGGGGAATGCTGAGAGGCACGTTGCGGGTGGTGCACTACCGCCAGCTTCCGCTGAGGCCTTACCTTGGCCTCCTGGCCGCCCTGGCTCCCGAGTATTTCACCCACCTGGTGGTCTGCGTCCTGGAAAAGTGATCAACTTGACTTGGTCCACCGGTTAGTCCACAATGGTGACAGGTGATCAGTGTGCCCACCCAGGTCAACGTCCACGAAGCCAAGACCCATCTGTCGCGACTACTGACCCGCGTCCAGGCGGGCGAGGAGATTATCATCGCCAGAGCCGGCCGACCGGTGGCGCGTCTGGTGCCGTTCAGCAACCGGCCACTTAAGCGCCTTCCGGGCAGTGCCAGGGGTAAGCTAAGAATTAGCCCCGACTTCGATGCGCCACTCCCGGATGTTTTCCTGGAGGCTTTCGAAACATGAGGGTCCTGTTGGACACCCATGCCTTTCTGTGGTGGATCACAGAAGACCCGCGGCTGTCGGCGCATGCTTCCCGGGTTATCGCTGACGGTAAGAACACGATCCTCTTGAGCGCCGCGAGCGCATGGGAGATCGCAATCAAGGCAAGACTCGGAAGGATTGAGGTGGCGGCTGAAGACCTTGGATCCTTCATTTCCGGAGAGCTGGCTCGTAACGCGATTCAGCCGTTGCCAATTCTCATCAGCCATGCCCTCCATGTCCATACGCTCCCCGACCATCACCGCGACCCGTTCGACCGGCTTCTGGTGGCACAAGCGCAATTAGAACAACTTCCCATCTTGACCTCCGATCAGCAGATTGCGCACTACCCAGTCGAGGTGATCTGGTGAGCGCGGGGATGCAGGAGTGCATCCGCCCTACCGACGCCCGGGACTCATCCCGAGCGCTCGAGGTGCGGCATCGGTCGGAACAGCCGGCTCGCAGGGACTAATCCCCCCGGGCTCCCAAGGAAGGGACAAGGACGTTGGCGTGGAATGAAATACCAGCGAGGTGCAGGGCTTGACAGAGGCAGAACTCCTTGAGATCATCGCCCGCGGCGAATCCTTCACGGTAGAGTTCAAGGGAGAAGCCCGTCAGCCGCTCAGCGACCGGGACCTGGTGGAGACCGTGGTTTGTCTTGCCAACGGCGAAGGCGGCCTCTTGCTGATCGGAGTTGAAGACGACGGCACCGTGACGGGACCGCGGCCGCGCCACGAGGGCGGCGTCACCGACCCCAGGCGGGTACAGGCCCTGATCGCCAATCAAACGCGTCCCTCGCTCGCAGCGCGGGTCTACGAGGTCACCGTCGGCGGCAAGACGGTCCTGGTGATTGACGTTCCCCGCAGCGCTCTGCCGGTGGGAACCACGGAGGGCAAATACCTCCGGCGGGCCATCGGAGGCCGGGGGGAAGCGGCCTGCGTACCCTATCACTTCCACGAGATGCAGGCGCGGCTGGCTAACGGGGGCGCTCAGGATTACTCCGCGCTGAGGGTGCCCGGGGCCACGTGGGATGACCTGGACCCATTGGAGTTCGAGAGATTCCGCCGTTTCGTGCGGGAAAGCGTGGGTCTCGGCGACAGGTCCCTGGTCGCTCTCCCCGACCTCGAGATCGCCAAAGCGCTCGGCCTGGTCGAGGCCAATCACGAAGTCCGGGCCTTGCGGGTCGGGGCTTTACTTTTGTTCGGAAAGCAGGAGGCCCTCAGGCGGTACGTCCCCACGCACGAGGTAGCATTCCAGGTGTTATCTGACACCCGGGTAGAGGTCAATGACTTCTTCCGCTGGCCGCTGCTCCGCGTCACGGATGAGATCATGACCAGGTTTCGCGCCCGCAATTCTCAGGAGGAGATCATACTGGGCCTGGTCCGTCTGGGCATCCCCGACTACTCTGAGGAAGGATTCCGGGAAGCCCTAGCCAACGCCATCCTGCACCGTGACTACACCCGGCTGGGCGCAGTCCACGTCCAGTGGGAAAAGGACCGGATCCGGATCAGCAATCCCGGTGGCTTCCCGGAGGGAATCCGCCTGGATAACCTGCTGGTGGCTCCGCCGCGCCCCCGCAACCCGCTCCTTGTGGATGCCTTCAAGCGCGCCGGTGTGGTGGAACGGACGGGGCGCGGTATCGACCTCATCTTTGAGTCGCAGCTCCGCTACGGCAGACCCGCCCCGGACTACGGCCTGTCAACCGCAACCGACGTCACGGTAATCCTGCCGGGCGGACCCGCCAACTTGCAACTGGCGCGCTTCGTGGCTGAACAGAGCCTGCGGGGACGCCCCCTATCCGTCGAAGATCTCCTCATACTCAATGAGATCGAGCGCAGCCGCAGCCTGGACGTGAAGCGAGCAGCCGAACTGATTCAGCGTTCCGAAACGGCCGCGCGCGCCCACCTGAACCAAATGGTGGAGCGCGGATTCCTGGAAGCGCGCGGCGAGCGAAAGGTGTCCTACCATCTGAGCGCCGCTCTCTACCGGGCCCTGGGAGAACCAGCGCAGTACGTCAGGGCCCGCGGGTTCGAGCCCATCCAGCACGAGCAAATGGTGCTGCAGTACGTGCGCAAGCACGGAAGTATCTCGCGGAAGGAAGTCAGCGAGCTGTGCCAGCTGCCGCCTCCCCAGGCGTACCGCCTGCTGAAGCGCCTCACCCAGAGGGGAGAGTTGCGCATGGTGGGCAAGGGTCGCACCGCCACCTACCGCCCGACACGTACCCAAAAGTGAACGCGGGATCGCTACACGAATCGCACGCGTGCGATATTAGGCACCTTAAGAAACGCACGCGTGCGATCCCCCGTGTGATGCATGGCCCACGCACGGCAGCCGCCGCTGCCTACGCCGAACTGTTCTCGGCGTTAGGACGCAGGCGGAGGGCGAGGTGGACGCGGATTTCCCCCCTGGAGGTGGTGACGGGGACCACCAGGCGGCGGATCTGGACCGTGCTGATGATGGCTCCCCGACCGTGCACAACGGAGGGAGGTGCCAGGCGGCTGCTGAAGCCGGCCTCCTCCAGGCCCGCACTGGCGCGGCCCGCGATCATGTTACCTAACTCGGCGATGGCGCTCTCCGCCATCCCGTCGAGGACGGGCACGGTCGCCCCCATCATAGCGCCGGCCAGCCGGCAGGCAGCGCTCTCCGACATGCCGTAGAACACGATGCCCTCGACCATGCCCGTCACGCCCACGAGCACCGTGACGTCGTCCGAGGTGAAGGATGTTTCCTCGGCTGCGAGGGTACCCAACTGGGGAGTTTCGCCCAGCTCGCTCTCGAGCACGTCCCTGATCGCCACCAAGAAAGGGTTGAGGAATTGCACGTTCACATCCGCTCCCTCCCGCCAACTCGAGCATCCTCTGTATTTCGCAAGAGATCCCGCAGCTGACGCAGACACAGCGCTTGGCTTCTGCGGCTTCGCCCGCGATGGCCGGGGCGGGTTAAGCCCCCCTGATGGCCGGGACCGGTCAGGCGTCGGGGGCTTCGCCCACGATGACGCGGTTGCGGTGCATGTTTTCCGCCAGGTCGTACGTCACCGGCTGGTCCAGGGGCCGACCCGCCTCATCCCGGAGCAGCCTCAGGCGCGGACGGGTGAGGAGGCCCGTTTCCAGACCTACCACCACCCCTTCTTCGCCCGTGCTGAGGCGCACGGCTGAACCGAGGGGATAAGGGGGAATGGCCTGGGAAAACGCCTGCACCAGCCGGTGGTCGAACTCGCTGCCCGCTCCGCTCACCACGTACTCCCACGCCTCACTGGACCCCCGGCCCAGCCCGGCCAGCCGGACGAAGGTGTCCGCCACAGCCACCAGCTGGGAGTGAGCGGCCAGACGCGAACCCCTCAGTCTCCGGGGATACCCGGAGGCGTCGACGCGCTCGTGGTGCTGGGCCACCGCCGCCTGCACGTAGGCACTGGCTGGCTGCCCACGCATCAGCTTCACGCCCAACAGGGGATGCGTGTGCAGCAGGGGCAGGTCCTCCGCAACCACCTCATCGGGTTCCAGGTGGAGATGGGCAGGCAGCAGGGCCAGCCCCATGTCGTGGAGCAGGCCGCCCAGCGCCAGCTCGCGCACGTACCCGCCCAGACCCGCCTGGCGAGCCAGGGACGCCGCCACCAGGGAAGTGTTGACGGCGTGCACCACGGGGCCGTCCTCATCCTCACCGCCCGCCACCATCTGCACGGCCCAGGCGGGTACGCTGCGGAGCTCGTCCTCCAGGACGGAGGCGATCTCCATGAGGCGCTCGTAAGGGACCGGCCACCGCGCCGCCTCGGCCAGCGCCGGGCCGCCGCCGCGCGCACCGCCCCCCTGGGCTGCGCCCGCAGCATCATCGCGCCGCACGCCACCTCTCCGGGCTGCCGCAGCGGCGCCGTCACGCGCACCGGCCCCCTGCGCAACTCCCCCAGAACCGCTATCTGGTGTTCCGCCGCCCGCCGGGTCGAGAGCGCGGAAATGATCCCAGAGGGCGGAGCAGGCCGAAAGAAGCGAACTCTTAACCTCCCAGGAGACATCGGGGGGCATCTGAATGTCGGTGAACAGCGGATCGTCGACGTACACCGCCTCCACCCGGGCCCGTTGCAGCCGGTCGATGTGGGCGGGGCTCAGGTCCACACCTTCGCGCAGCAACAGCCCCCGCGCGCCGTATACCGCCATCGCCAGGCGTACGCCGGGTCGCAGGGCCGAAACCCTCACGCGCCGCATCTCATCCCTCCCTCCTGTAGAAGCAGGGTGAAAGATAGCGCAAGCCGAGAGAACGGGGATCGCGCACCATCTCGGTGGCACCCAGGAAAAGCAGCCCTCCGGCCAGCACGGCCTGGGCCAGCCGGCCCAGGACGGCCTGCTTGGTCCCGTCCTCGAAGTAGATGAGGACGTTCCGGCAGAGCACGAGATGGAACCCGTGGGGGTAGACGGGCGAGAACAGGTCGTGGTAGCGGAAGGTGACCCGGCTGCGCACCGCCGGTACCACCTCCCACCTGTTGCTCCGCCGCCGGAAGAAGCGGTCGCGGGTGACGGTATCGACCCCGCGGACTGCCTCCTCGCCGTAGAGGCCCGCCTCGCCGGCCCGCAGGCCCTGCCGGTCGATGTCGGTGGCCAGCACCCGGTGAAACCCGGCGGGGTCGAGCTGCTCGATGAGCATGGCTACCGAGTAAGGCTCCGGACCGTCAGCGCATCCGGCGCTCCACGCCCGCAGGCCATCGGGACCCGCCGCCTCGATGAGGGCAGGCAGATGCTGCCCGCGCAGTTCCTCGAACCGGTCGGGGTTGCGGAAGAACTCGGAAACCCCGATGGTTACCCACTCCACAAACTCTTCGCGCCGGGCCGGCTCCTGGCGCAAGAGCTCCAGGCATGCCGTCCAATCGGCCACGCCTTGACGGGCGAGGAGCCCCCCCAGCCGCCTCTCGATTTGCTGAGGCCGGTACTGGCAGAGGTCCAACCCGGTCAGCCCGCGGATCTCCTCACAGAACTCACCGAACTCCATTCACGCCACCCGGCTGTTCCACCACGCCGCCACCACCTCAGGTATACCCCGCAGGGGAAGAACCGCGTCTGCCTGCCCCGCCTCGGCCACCGCGCGGGGCATCCCGTACACCACCGAGGTCTCCCGGTCCTGGGCGATCACCCTTCCTCCCGCCTCCCGCACCGCCCTCGCGCCCCGCAGGCCGTCCGATCCCATACCCGTGAGGATGAGGGCCAGGATCCGCCGCCGGAACACCTCCACCGCACTCAAAAGGGTGATATCGACGGCCGGGCGCACCCCCGCCACGGGGGGCTCCAGGCTAAGCTCCACTGCGGGCCCCGGCGTCACCCGCACGTGGTACCCTCCGGGCGCGAGCAGCACGTCGCCCGCCTGCAGTGGCCTCTCGCTCGTGGCCTCCTCCACCCGCAGGACTCCCCGCGCGGTCTGCGCAAGGCTGCGGGCCATGGCCGTGCTGAATCCCGGCGGGATGTGCTGTACAATGACCATGGCAACAGGAGCCAGACGGCTGACACGCCCGGCCAGTGCGGCCACCAGCAGGTGGAGGGCCGAGGGCCCTCCCGTGGAAGCACCCACCACCACCAACCGCTGGGCTGCCCGCGTCCGCCGCGGCTGCTGCTTGCCGGCGGGATGCTCTACGATGGGGTGCTCCCCGGCGGCGGCCGGCACTAAAGGGGGCCCAGGGGGGGTTGCTGCCGGGAGCGGGGGCGGGCTAGAACCCATGACCCGACGGACCCCCCCTTTGCCCAAAGTCGCTGCGGCCTTCACCTTTGCCTGCAGCTCCCTGCGAAGGCGGGGAAGGTCGGTAGATACGCTTCCGGAAGGTTTGGTCAGGAAGTCCACCGCCCCCAGACGCAAGCTGGCAATGGTGGCTTCTGCGTTTTCGCGGGTGAGTCCCGAAACCATCACCACCGGGCGGGGATCTCTGCCCATGAGCCGCTCGAGCATCCCCAACCCGCCCAGGCGGGGCATCTCCACGTCCAGGGTGATCACGTCCGGGTCCAGTTCCTCCGCCCGTGCCAGCCCCTCCAGGCCGTCACGGGCCTGCCCCACCACCTGGATGGCGGGGTCCTCCTCCAGCAGGCTGCGGATGAGCATGCGCATGAACAGGGAGTCGTCCACCACCAGCACCCGCACGGGCGGTTGCGCAGTTCCCGTCAGGTCGCGCTGCCCCGGATCTGCCACCAGGTCGGACCGATCCGCATCGGGCGCCGGACCGGGTCGCCCCGGGTCCGCTCCCAGGGCCTGCGGGAACATTAAGGTACCCATTTCTGCACCGCCTGCAGGACCCGGTCCGGCTGGAACGGCTTGACGATGAAGTCCCGGGCTCCCGACTTGATCGCCTCGATCACCATGGACTGCTGCCCCAACGCCGTACACATCACCACCCGGGCTTCGGGGTCGCTGGCCCGCAGCCGCCTGAGCGCTTCCAGCCCGTCCATCTCGGGCATGGTGATGTCCATGAACACCAGGTCGGGCTTCTCTGCCTCATACGCCTCCACTGCCTCGACGCCGTTTGAGGCTTCCACCACCTGGTGGCCCGCCTGCCTGAGCAGGCTGGAGAGTCTCACGCGCATGAATGCGGCGTCGTCCACCACCAGAACCTTGGCCATCCCCACACCCCGTCCCCACCCTATGTATCGTTCATGCTCCGCCGCGGCTACCCACGGGCCCCGCCAGGCAGCCCGGGTGCCACGCCCGTTTCGTTCAGGCGGCCGGGGTCCGCCCAGCCGTGCGCAGCAGGGTCGCTACGTCCAGGATGAGGGCCACCCGCCCGTCCCCCAAAATGGTGGCGCCGGCCATCCCCCGCACGTTGCCCAGCCACGCTCCCAGGTCCTTCACCACCACTTCCTGATCCCCCAGCAGCCCGGTCACTCCCAGCGCGGCCAGCAGGCCGCCCGCCCTGACCACCAGGGCAAACTCTACCGGCGCGGGGTCAAGCCCCAGGGCCGCACCCAGCGGCCGGAAGGGCAAAGCGCTCTCGCGCACCAGCAGGACTCTCTTCTGATACACCGTGGGAAGCCGCTCGAGATCGATCTCCACCACCTCGTCCACATGCCCGAGGGGCACCGCGTATATCTCTTCACCCCACTGGCAGAGCAGGCAGCGGATGATGGCCAGCGTGAGGGGCAGGCGCATCTGGAACTCCACACCCTGGCCCGGGAAATTCTCCACCTGGAGCGTTCCCCCCACCCGCTGCACGTTCCGCCGCACCACGTCCAGCCCCACGCCCCGGCCCGACACCTCGGTGACTCTGTCGGCGGTGCTGAATCCGGGCGAGAATATGAAGTTGATCACTTCGGGGGCGGGCAGGTCGCGCGCCTCATCAGCACCCACCAGCCCCGCCGCGATCGCCTTCTGGCGCACCCGCTCCACGTCGATCCCCCGCCCGTCGTCCCGCACCGAGATGAGGACGTAGTTTTCCTCGTGCTGGGCTGACAGCACGATCTTTCCGGTGCGGGGTTTCCCCATCGCCTCCCTCCCGGCCGGGAACTCCAGGCCGTGGTCGACGGCGTTGCGCAGGATGTGCACCAGGGGGTCGCCGATCTCTTCCAGGACCGCGCGGTCCAGCTCGGTGTCCTCGCCCCGGATGACCAGCTCCACCTCCTTGGCCGCGGCTGTAGCCAGGTCTCTCACCATGCGGGGGAAGCGGCGGAAGAGGTTCGCCACGGGGAGCATGCGCGCCTTCATGACCTGCTCCTGCAGCTGGGTCGCCACCCGCCCGACGTCTTCCACCGCCTTGCCCAGATTCTCATCGACCAGCCGGGCGTCAGCCAGCAGGCGCCCCAGCCGGGTGCGCTGGATGACCAGCTCACCCGCCAGGTTCATCAGTTCGTCCAGCACCCGCACATCCACCCGCACGCTGCGGGTGATGCCCGCTGCCGCCGTTCCCCGGGCGGGCTGCACCGCACCACCGGGTGCCGCCGCCGCCGTCTCCGCCGGGGGGGCGTGCGGGAGGACGCCCTCGCCCGCGGAAATCGTGACCTCCACGACGTCGGAGATGCTTTCCAGCCGCGCCCTGACCTGCTCGCGAGGGAGTGCCGTCTCCAGGTTCACCTCGAGAACGTTGCCCACCCGTTCGGCCTCGATGTCCTCGAGGGATGGCTGGCACGCGACGATTTCACCGGCATCCTCCAGCGCCATGACCGCCTGATAGGCACGCACCGCCGGCATCAGGCACTGCTCGTGGAATCTGACGCGAATCCCCAGCGCCCCGGATTTCGTCTTTCCCACCAGGAGGACGGCCAGTTCCCGGGCGCGGGGGTCATCCTGTTCACCCAGGCGGGCGAGCACCTCGGGCCCCTCCCGATGGACCGCCTCCCCCACGTGCGCCAGCTGGCTGCGGATGTGGTCCAGCGCACCCAGCAGCGCTTCCATCTGGGCGGGTTCCGGCTTTCCTCCCCGGCGCACCCCGTCCAGGACGTTCTCCATGGCGTGGGTGAGGACTGACATGGCGCGCAGACCCACAGCAGCCGACGATCCCTTTAGGGTGTGGGCAGCCCGGAAGGCGCCGGCGACCACTTCCGGATCAACGCTTCCGCCCTGGCGGGCGGAGGCCTCCATGACCAGGAGGCTGGATTCCAGCGCCGCCAGCAATTCCTCCCCTTCGACCAGGAATACGGCGATGTCATCCGCGGTGAAGGCAAAGGCGTCGCCCATAGGGTCCTCCCCTGGCCCGGCGTCAGCTTGCCACTATTTCCGCCACGGCCTGTTTATCCTCGCGGGCGAGGAGCTCTCCCGGACGCAGGACCACCACCAGGCGGCCGTCCAGATTCGCCACCGCCTCGACGAACCGGCTGTTCTCGTCCCCCTGCAGCACCTCGTCGGGAGGCTGCAGCTGCCCGGGCTGGATACGCATCACCTCGAAGGCCCGGTCCACCAGCATCCCCACCAGGGCGGAGCCGTCCTCTGCCACCATGATGCGCGGGCGCTCGACCGGGGCCGCATCCAGGCCGAGCCGCTGCCGCAGCTCGATCACGGGTACCACGCGCCCGCGCAGGTTGATGATCCCCCGCACGTAGGAGGGAGCCCCCGGTACGCGGGTGATGCGCTCCGCCTTCACCACCTCGCGCACCCGCTCCACGGTGATGGCGTACTCCTCGTTCCCGAGCTGGAACACCACCAGGGCCCGCTCAGCGCTCACCCCTGCTCACCACCCCGCGCCCGCTCAGCTCAGCGCTCACGCTCGTCCACCACCGCCAGCCCTCGCCGCCACCCGGCGGATTCGTCCCAGCATCCCGCCCAGCCAGGTGCGCCCGCCGCCCTCGCCGTCGCCGGAGTCGGCCGCGCCGGCAGCGGCAGGTCGGGAGCCGTCGCCAGTGAGTTGAAAGCGCGTGGCCGAGCGCCGGTGATCTTCCGCAATATCGGCCAGGCTGCGAGCCCAGCCGGCCACCTGCTCCACCACGGCATTGACCTCTTCCACGGCTGCCGACACCTCCTCGGCTGCCGCCGCATTCTGCTCCGTGATGGCGGCAATCCCCTCCGCCGCCTGGCCCACCCGGTCGCTGCCCTGGGCCATGTGCTCGGTGGCAGCCGCGTTCTCCTCCGTGGCCGCCGCCAGGGCATCTATGGCCCTGGCCACCTGCTGGGATTGCGCCAGCATGCGATTGGCTGCCCCGGCCACGGCCTCGGCCTGCGCGTCGGAATCCGCCACCATGCGGCGAATCTCCTCCAGAGCGTCGCGGGCGCCCTGGGCCACCTCCATTCCCTGGCCCACTTCCTTCATGGCCGAATCCATGCTGGCAGCCGTGCTGCGAGTCTCTTTCTGCACCGAAGCGATCAGACCGGCTATCTCCTTGGTGGCCCGGGATGACCGCTCGGCCAGCTTGCGCACCTCGTCGGCCACCACGGCGAAGCCCCGCCCGTGCTCGCCCGCCCGGGCGGCTTCGATGGCCGCGTTCAGCGCCAGCAGGTTGGTCTGGTCGGCGATCTCGTCGATCACTTCCACAATCTCGCCAATCCGTTCGGAGTGGCCACCCAACTCTTCCATCTTGGCGGCAAGAGCCGTCCCGGTTCCCCTGATGCGCTCCATGGCCTGCACCATGCAGTGGACGGAACCATATCCTCTCTCCACGGCCTGCGATGCCGTCGTGGAGGAGCTCTGAACCGCCCGTGCCGCCTCTCCCACTTCGTTCATCAGGCGCACCATATCGCTCACGAGGGAACTGACCGTCTCCACGTTGCGGGCCTGCTCCTGGGCACCCGCTGCCACCTGCCCGATGGCCGCCTTGAGCTCGGTCACGGCGGACGCCGTTTCCGAGGCGTGGCGGGTCTGCTCGGATGCGCCCCGGGCCACCTCCTGGATGCCGCGCGCGATCTGGAATGTGCCGCTGGCAGCGTTCTCCGCCCCGGCCTTCAGTTCCGAGGCGGTGTGGGCGGTATCTTCGGCCTTTTCCGCAGCCTCCAGGAGGACCTGCCGCAGCTCGCGGGCCATGGTGCTCAGGGAACCGGCCAGGCTGAGCACTTCGCCTCCTCCGACGGGCGGCACATCCTGGCGCAGGTCGCCTGCAGCCAGCAGCCGGGCGTGCCGCGACAGGGTTCTGATGGGCCGGAGGATGAGCGTGTAAAAGCCCAGGGTGGCTGCAATCACACCGCCCACGGTTATGAGGATGGTGACCCAGAGGACCACCCTCATGAACGCCTCGCTTCCCCGGCGGGCCTTCTCCACCTCTGCGGTGTACTGGTTCACGAATCGCGCCAGCATATCCTCGGTGGTGATCAGGCTGTACTGCACCTGCAGCATACCGGCCCTGGTCTCGGGATTCCCCACCGGCTTCTGGATAGCGAAAAGCTCCCCGGCCGTCAGCCCCAGTGAGTCAAGGAGGTTCCCCAGGTTGCGCACTTCGTTCTTCTCATCCAGCGTCCGGCACCCGGCCTCCATCTGAGCCAGGGTTTCCCGGGCCCTCTTCATGGCGCCGTCAAAGGAGATGGTGGCACCCGGGTCCGCCATCACCAACCAGGTGGTGACCGGGAACACCAGGGCCCGCATCTCACCCTGCAGGCGCGATGCCAGCTCCAGCCGGGCTGTGGCCTCCTGGCGCACCCGGTCTGCCGAGTTCAGAGCCACGTGGCCCCATACCGCGCTCGTCCCCAGCACGAGGATCAATGCTACCAGCAACAGATGCAGGTACGCCAGCGACACCTTCTTGCGCAAGCGGTCCCACAGCGTCTGTCTCATGCCCCGACCTCCCAAAGTCAAAAGCCCCATGCCGGGGCCGCCCGCCTACTAGTTATATCGAACGGCTCCCCCATTGCTTGAGCAGGTTGCGGCCTACCCACGCGCCCCCTCCGGTACCCTGCGCCCCGCCCCGGTAGCCCGTGGCTCCGTCGCCACCTCCTGCCAGATGCCCCAATGTGCCGATTCTTGGCGCACGAAACCCTCAAGCATATGACGGATTCCGGCGCACCCTCCTCGTCGGCCGCCATCCCCCATCTCCAGATCTCCACCAGCCCCCTGGAACCCCCTGTTCCATCTGTTGTTATCACATATTTAGTCCTGTGCCACCTCCCTCCCCCCCCCCAGCTAGGCCAATTCTCGGCATATGTGAGCCGGCTGCATACGACGATTTCCGGCATATGTGGGGCGTACAGAAGGAGGCGGGGGGGAATTCTGACGAATACTGGGAGGGGAGGTGATTGGTGGAAGTGCGCACTGTGAGGGTGCCGGTGCGTCTCCTGCTGGACGGATCCCTGCGGCCGGGGGCCAGACTCTTGTATGCTGTGCTGCTGCACCTGGCGGGGGACTCCGGAGACTGCTCGCCCACCGGGAAGGAACTTCTGAGCCTCGCCGGGATCGCCAGCCACAGCACCCTGGAAAGCTATGTGCGCGAACTGGTTTCATCGGGGTGGCTGGAGAAGCGCACCGCCCGTCGACGCAAGCTGGTCTATGTCCTCCATCACCCGTACCTTGAGGAACGCAAGCAGGAGCTGGCAAGAGTAAGGCGCCGCCTTGAGACTTATCCCCACAAGGGAGAAGCACTCATGAAGGAGTGGCTGAGCGTCATCGTCGACTCGCGGGATTTCGCGAACAACGTGCGCCCCGGCTACCTCACGAATCCCTTGACCGGTGAACTCATGGAATACGACCGCATCTATATGGGGAAGGTGGCCTTCGAGTTCAACGGTCCCCAGCACTATGGCCCCACCCCCAGATATCCCGACCCACAGGTGGCGAAAGACCAGCAGGCTCGCGATGCCATGAAGACAGGCATCAGCCTCCAACATGGGGTCCATCTGGTCATCGTCACCGCTGAGGACCTGTCTTTGGAGCGCATGCAGCAAAAGGTGGGAAACCTGCTGCCCCGCCGCGACGTGGACCCGGAAGACCCGGTCGTCGCTTACCTGACCGAAGCGAGCGCGGAGTACCGCGGGAAGGTCCTCCGCCACCGTTACCGCCCCCAGGCCTGAGGGCCGACCTCCTGTGGTACAATAGCCAGGCCGACGGTGCTCAGGCGGTTCCCATGAGTCTGATGCAAGCCGCCGCCGGCGGGGGCAGGACGGCGACGCTCTTGCCGGGTGGGGGTGACGATGTGGAGCTCGAGATCTGGCAGGTGGATGCATTCACTTCCGTGCCGTTTGGGGGCAATCCCGCAGGGGTGGTCCCGGATGCCCGCGGGCTGGACGAGGATCTCATGCAGAAAATCGCCCGGGAGATGAACGTCTCGGAGACGGCCTTCGTGCTGGCCGGGGCCTCAGACGACTCTCCAGAGCCGGGCGGCCCGCGCCCCGCGCTGCCGGTGCGCTTTTTCACCCCCACCACCGAGGTGGACCTTTGCGGGCATGCCACCATCGCCACCTTCTTCGCGCTCGCTCTGCGCAACCGCCTCCCCTCCCGCCGCAACACCTCCACGGAGGACCCGGGGCAACTGGTGTGCTACCAGCACACCCGGGCGGGAGCCCTGCCTGTCCAGGTACTGCTCGACGATGACGGCCACCCCGCGCGGGTGATGATGGCGCAGGTACCGCCCGCATCCCGGGGCGAACCCGGTAGCGAGGCGGTGGCGGAGCTCGCCGCAGCGCTGGGGGCAGAGGTGGCCCTCCTGGGGGAGGACCCGCGCGCCACCCCCGAGATCGTTTCCACCGGCCTCTGGGACCTGATTGTCCCCCTTCCGGACCGCAAGACACTCTGGTCTCTGGAACCTGACTTCGGGCGCCTGGCCAGGTTGTGTCGGAGGCTGCAGGTGGTCAGCGTCCACTGCTTCACCTTCGATGCCCTCGACACCGGCGATGGCGGTGAAATCGCCGCCCACTGCCGCGACTTCGCCCCGGCCGTGGGGATAGGTGAGGAGGCGGCTACCGGAACGGCCAGCGGGGCCCTGGGTGGGTACCTGGCCCTGCGCGGGCTCATCCCCTTCTACGATGGGGTGGCCCGGCTGCGCTGCGAGCAGGGTCACATCATGGGCAGACCCAGCCTCATCCACGTACGCCTGGAGGCATTCCCCGAGGGACCGCCGCGCGTTTGGGTGGGCGGAGCAGCCCGCCTGGTGCTGGAGGGAAAGATACTCCTGTAAGGCCAACGCTGAGGTAGAGTTCCCCGTGCGTCCCGGCAGGCCGAGCACACCGCTGAGGCGTGCAGCGTGCGGAGAGTGGAGCATACCGTTGAGGTGCGGGGGCGCATATGGTAGAATACGGGCAATGGAAGAGCGGACGTCAGGCAGCGCCCGACCTCCAGCATGGTATGACCACGCCTCCCCAGGGACGGGGGCAGCGGAACCGGTTGAGAGGAGGTGGCTGCCGGGCCCGCCCGGGCAGCGGGACACCCCGTGGGACTTCACAAGATGAAGTCCCTTTCTTTGTGTGGAGGGCGGTATGGCCAATCACCCCGCGGAGCAGGACAGCACGCCCAGCCAGCGCCCCCAGGCGCCACCGCCGGCGAGAGCGGCAGAAATGGCCGTGCGAGCAGCACGGTTATCTGTGCTTTCCAACTCTGCCCTGGTGGCCATCAAGCTGGCCGCGGGCCTCCTGATGGGATCGGTGAGCGTACTCTCGGAGGCGATTCACTCCGCCATGGACCTGGTGGCGGCCGGGATCGCTTTCTATTCCGTTCGGCAGTCGCGGCGCCCGGCCGACGAGGAACATCCCTTCGGGCACGGCAAGGTGGAGAACGTGGCGGGAACGGTGGAGGCGGTCCTCATCTTCACCGCAGCCGTCTGGATCATCGTGGAGGCGGTCCGCAAGCTGGTGCAGGGCGTCCGGGTGGAGTCCCTCGGAGTGGGGCTGGTGGTGATGGGGCTGGCCGCGGCGGTCAACTTCGCAGTGTCGCGCTACCTGTTCCGGGTGGCCAGGCAGGCTGACTCGGTCGCCCTGCGGGCGGACGCCATGCACCTGTCTACCGATGTGTGGACCTCGGCGGGCGTGTTCGTGGGGCTGGGGATCATGGCGGTTACCGGATACCATATCGTCGACCCGGTGGCAGCACTGATCGTGGCCGTGCTCATCATTCACGCTGCGTGGGAGCTGACCCGGGAAGCCTTCCTGCCCCTCATGGACATCTCCCTGCCTCCCGAAGAGCAAGAGGTCATCCGGGAGATCATCAGCAGGCACAGCGCCGATTTCGTCGGCTTCCACCGCATGCGCTCCCGCCGCGCCGGCCCCCAGCGGCACATAGATCTCCACCTGGTGGTGCACGGCGACCACACCGTGGCGGAAGCCCATACCCTCTGTGACGCCATCGAGAAAGAGATCGAGGGGCGTTTTTTCCGTACCGATGTGGTGATCCACGTAGAACCGTCGCCGCCCCCAGGGCCAGGCAGCCAGTCCCGGTAGAAGCAGGGCGGCGCCGCAGGCCGGCCCGTGGGGACGGGGCAGTGCAGACAACCGGGATGACCCGGCACCGGTAGTTGACTGCCAGCCTGTGGGGCCGGGCAAGGGGGCGTCAGAGCGAACGCAGGCGCTTCAGTAGCTCGAGGAGGGCGCGGCGGTCGTTCAGGGACGGGTCGTCCCAGACCAATTCCAGAAGGTGGTGGAGCACTTCGCCCACCCGGGGCCCGGGGGACAGGTGGAGCAGTTCCATCACGTCGTGCCCGCCAACGGGTAGCTCCTCCACTGCGGTGGGGAATCCGCGGTCCAGCTGGGACCTGACCCGCCGACCGAGTTCGTGGGCGGCCTCGCGCCCGCGTGCCCGGGCGAGTTCGTCAGCCTCCCCGGACCAGCGCGCCCCTGCGATTTCCACCAGGTCAAGGGCACGGGCCCGGCCGGTGCCCGCAATCCACCGGCGCAACCGGGCGGGGTCGGCCTCCAGCAGGCTTTCGTCCGCGCGGTGGGCGACCAGGGCACCAACCTCCTCCGCCACCTGGGTGGGGAAGCGCCACCTGGCCAGGGTCGCTGCCACCGCAGCCCGGGCCGCTCCCCCGCGGGGCAGGCCGGTCCCCTCGAGGAGAAGGGCCAGGCGAAGCTCCACCCGGGGCGGGAGCCTGTCGATGGCGTCCCACGGCACTGAAGAGGGGGTGATGCCGGGGAAGATGCGCCCCAGCAGGTCGTGGGCGGCCATGAGTCTCAGGGCCTTCCCCGCACGAGGGCCCCGCAGGATGCGCTCGAGCTCCGCGCGCACCCTCTCAGGAGCAACCCGCTCCACCAGGGCAGCGCACCTGACGACGGCCTGCGAGGTGGTCTCCTCGATTTCCCACCCGTACTCGGACACGAGGCGGAAGGTGCGCAGGGGGCGGATGGCATCCTCGCGGAACCGGCTCTCGGCGTGCCCTACGGCCCGCACCAGACCCCGCCGCATGTCTTCCTGCCCCCCGCAGGGATCGTGCAGATCTCCCGTGAACGGGTCCAGGGCCAGGGCGTTGACCGTGAAGTCACGGCGGGACAGGTCCTCGTTCAGGTCAGCCACGAAACGCACGTAGTCGGGATGGCGGAAGTCGCTGTAGGGTCCCTCGGCGCGGAACGTGGTCACCTCAATGACACCGCCAGTGCCCGGTTGGGGGCCGGGCATCCCCGCATCATCGGAAACACCGGAGGGAGGCGTGCCCGGAGGACCGGGCGGAACGGGGGCTGGCGTGCCCGGAGGACCGGCGGAGCCGGGGGGAATGATACCCAGGGTGCCGTGCCGGGCTCCTACATCGATTACGCGCCATCCTGCGAACAGCGGGCGCATCTCCTCGGGCCGCGCCGAGGTGGCCAGGTCCCAGTCGCCCGGCTCCCGGCCCAGGAGCAGGTCGCGCAGGGCACCTCCTACCACGTACACGGCGTGGCCCGCCTCCCTCAGGCGGCGGGCCACGCTGATCACCTGCTCGGGTATGCGGCTTAGCAGATCGGGTCGCATCATGGCTATCCCACAGGGCGCTGCACGGGGCACGGCCAACACACGGGGTAATGCACGGGGCACCGCCATCACACGGGGTAGTGCACGGGGCCGTTCCTGCGTGCTTCCTCGGCCAGGGTGTAATCCACCCCGGTGCGACGGGCCATGCGCTCCTGGAGGAACTTCAGGGCCACCTGGGGGAACAGGGCTACCGAGATGACGTCCTCCTCCTGCTCCATGTACGGGGCAGCCAGCCTGCGCGCTTCCGGGAGACCGGGCTCCAGCTCGTCGGCGGGGCGCCCCTCCACCACCTGCTCCTCCCCTATTATCTTCCGCCTCACCTCTTCATTCACCGGGCCGGGCGGCCTTCCATAGAGCCCCCGCAGGTAGGCTCTCACTTCATTGGTAACCATCTTGTAGCGCTCGCCGGCCAGCACATTCAGCACCGCCTGAGCGCCCACGATCTGGCTGGAGGGCGTCACCAGGGGCGGGTATCCCAGGTCTTCCCGCACGCGGGGGACCTCATCCAGCACTTCCCCCAGCCGGTCGAGGGCGTTCTGCTGCGAGAGCTGGGAGATGAAGTTGGAAATCATGCCCCCCGGGATCTGGTAGCGGAGGACGTTGGTGTCCACGCCCGGGGGAGCCACGTCGAACTCACCGTATTTCTTGCGCACGTCGCGGAAGTACTCGGCGATCTCGCCCAGGAGCCCCAGGTCCAGCCCGGTTTCGTAGGGAGTACCCCTCAGGGCAGCCACCATGGTCTCGCAGGCGGGCTGGGAAGTCCCCAGGGCCAGTGATGAGATGGCGGTATCGATGACGTCGGCGCCGGCTTCGACAGCCTTGAGGAGGGCCATGGAGGCCATGCCGCTGGTGTAATGGGTATGGACCTGCACGGGCAGGCCCACTTCGGCCTTGAGGCGACCCACCACGGTGTGGGCCGTGTAGGGGTCGAGGATGCCCGCCATGTCTTTCAGGCAGATGGAATCGGCGCCCATCCCGGCCAGCTCCCGCGCCACCTCCACGAAGTGGTCCACGGTATGGATAGGGCTGGTGGTGTACACCACCGTGGCCTGGACGTGGGCGCCCGCTTCCTTTGTCACCTCGATGGCCTTCCCCATGTTGCGGGTGTCGTTCAGGGCATCGAAGATGCGGATGATGTCCAGCCCGTTGGATACCGCCTTGCGCACGAAGGCCTCCGCCACGTCGTCCGGGTAGTGGCGATACCCCACCAGGTTCTGACCGCGCAGGAGCATCTGCAGGCGGGAGTTCTTGAACGCCCGCCGGAGGGTGCGCAGGCGCTCCCACGGGTCCTCGGCCAGGAAGCGCAGGCACGAGTCAAAGGTGGCCCCGCCCCACACTTCGAAGGAGTGAAAGCCCACGCGGTCCATCTTGTCGATGATGGGGAGCATGTCCTCGAGGCGCATGCGGGTGGCCAGGAGGGACTGGTGGCCATCGCGCAGGGTCGTGTCGGTGATGCGCACGGGTCGCGGTGCCGTCATGTCGCGCAAGACCTCCATCCGTCAGTCGTAAACCCGCCAGTACTCAGTCGGGAACGGGCAGCGGTCAGGGGATCGGGGGCATGGTGCCGGGCATGAACTGCTGGAACAGGGGCAGGAAGGCCACGGCGAAGGCAATAACCGCCCCCACCATCAGCACCACGATGACGGCCAGCGGCAGCACCAGGGTGGCGATGGCCCGTCCCGTGGAAAAGTGCAGGGCCTCCCGGACTGCCAGAACGTTCAGGACGATCACCCAGATCCCGATGGCCAGGGAAAGCCACACCCCCAAACCCTGGTGGACCGCCGTGCTCACCAGCATCACCGGCGCGGAGAACACCTGGGGCATGCTGGCCACGGCCAGAGCCGCCATCAGGGGAAGGACCGGACCCTTTCCTCCCAGGAGGACGCCCGTGAGGTAGAAGATGGCAGTCTGCAGATACCAGAACAGGAAGGGCCCCACCAGCCCGAAGAGGAAGGCCACGGGGCCGAAGCTCGCCCCCGACACCGGGACACCCGCCTCTGCCATCCCGGCGGTGAACTCCCGCCCCCCGCTGATGGCACCCACGGTCGCGCTCACCGCCGCCACCACCACCAGCACTACCACGGCGCGGCCCAGGTGCGGACGCGCCGCCACCTCGCGGAAGGTGGCCACCGGGCTGAACAGGGCGCCGTACATCAGCTCCAGCACACCCAGCGGCGGCTTCTCTGGCGGCACGGCGGCGGCCCGCTCCTCGGGCGGCACGGCGGCGGCCCGCTCCTCGGGCGGCACGGCGGCGGCCGGCTTCCCCGGCGTGGATGCCTGCCCGCCGGGAGGCCCGGGCAGTTGCTCCCCCATATGTTCCACTGCTGTCTCCACCTCCTGATGATGCGACTCGCTGGCGTGCGCGTGGGACGTACGCCAGGCCCGGCCGCTGAGGGCGCTCCTGGCCCGGGACTCAGCGACCGGCCGGCATGGTCAGGATCTGGCGGGCGGCCCACCAGGCCCACTCCAGCCGTTGCAGGGGTCCGGGGACCGCAGTACCGGCTGCCCCTGTAGCCGGCGCCAGGGGTGCCGCCCCTCCCCAGAAGGCGCCGCCAAAGCGCAGGCCCATCTCCTGCAGCAGGTCTAGCAGAGGATGCACCTCCCGGTACGTCTTGACCTCGTAGGATTCGCCGATACCCGCCAGGTCGGCAGCCTTCTGGATGGAATCGCGCAGGTTGCCCAGTTCGTCCACCAGACCGTTCTGCAGGGCCTGGCGACCGGTGAATACGCGGCCATCGGCCAGGGCCAGCACCTGGGGGCGGGTCATCTTGCCCGCGCGGCCCTGTACCACCGCGTCCACGAACTGCTGGAAGATGTCGTCCACCATCCCCTGCAGGATGGCGCGCTCCTCCGGGTCGAGGGGCCGGGCGGGTGATCCCATGTCCTTGTGGGGCCCGCTCTTTATGGTCTCGTACCGGATGCCCAGTTTGCCGTAGAGCCCTTCCAGATTCTGCACCTCCATGATGACGCCGATGCTGCCGGTGAGGCTGCCCGGGTCGGCCATGATGTGCTCGGTGGCCGACGCCACCCAGTAGGCCCCGGAGGCCGCCACGTCGCCCATGGAAGTCACCACCACCTTGTCGGCCTCCCGCAGCCGCTGGACCTCCCGGGCGATCTCCTGGGACCCGGCAGCGCTGCCGCCGGGACTGTTGATGCGCAGCACCACCGCCCGGGTAGCCGGGTCTTCCCGCGCCTTGCGGAGTTCCACCAGCACGGAGTCAGAGCCGAGCACGGCCCCCAGCAGCCGGCTGCCCGAAGACCCCGTGGTGATGATACCTTCCAGGAAAACCAGACCGACGGCGTTGCCGCTCCGCACCAGCCTCTCCCCCGCCGGCACCGTGGCAAGAGCGACCGCCACCACGGAACCGACCACCACCAGGGTCAGCACCACCGCAACTACCCTCTTCCTCCGGCTCAAAAGCAACACCTCCTCGCAACCCTTCCCGGACAGACGCGCGGTGGGGTCAACGACGGGCAGGACGGCTCAGCCAGAGCAAAGGGCCGCTCTCCTGGTAGCCGATGACCGCCCCCAGGAAGTCACGGAAAAGGGGATGGGGGCGGGTGGGCCGCGACTTGAACTCCGGGTGGAACTGGGTGCCCACGAACCACGGGTGACCTTCCAGCTCCATGACCTCCACCAGATCTCCGTCCGGCCAGACCCCCGCGGGGCGCAAACCGGCGGCGGCCAGGAGGTCGCGGTATTCGTTGTTCACCTCGAAACGGTGCCGGTGCCGCTCCTGGACCATCTCCGCGCCGTATGCCGCCTGAGCCAAAGTCCCCGGGGTCAGGCGACAGGGATATACCCCCAGGCGCATCGTCCCACCCTTGGCCACCACCTTCTTCTGCTCGGGCATGTAGTCGATCACGGCGTGCGGGGTATGGGCATCGAACTCGGTGGAGTTAGCGCCCTCCAGGCCCAGGGCGTGGCGGGCGAACTCGATCACCGCGCACTGCAACCCCAGGCAGAGCCCGAAGTAGGGGATGCGCGCCTCGCGGGCATACTCGGCAGCCCTGACCTTCCCTTCGATGCCGCGGGAGCCAAATCCTCCGGGCACCAGGATGCCGTGCACGGCGCCCAGCACGGCGGCAGGTGACTCCTGCTCGAGCTGCTCGGAGTCCACCCACTCTACGTCCACGCTGGCATCGTGGGCTATCCCGGCGTGGCAGAGGGCCTCCACCACGCTCAGATAAGCATCGTGCAGCGCCACGTACTTTCCCACCAGCGCCACCGTCACCCGGCGGGAAGGATGCCGCAACTTATCTACCAGGTTATGCCACTCGGAAAGGTCTGGCTCGCCGCAACTCAGCCCGAGGACGGACGTGGCTATCCGGCCCAGGCCTTCTTCTTCCAGGATGAGGGGTACCGCATAGATGGAGTCCACGTCCACGTTCTGGACCACCGCCTCGACAGGCACGTCGCAGAACAGGGCGATCTTCTCCTTCAGGTCGTGGGACAGGGGCCGGTCGGTTCGGCAGACGATAACGTCCGGGGAAATGCCGATGGATCGCAGTTCCTTGACGCTGTGCTGGGTGGGCTTGGTCTTGAGCTCTCCCGCGGCCCCCACGAAGGGCACCAGGGTGACGTGGACGTACATCACGTCGTGGCGGCCCACGTCGCTCTTGAACTGGCGGATGGCTTCCAGGTAGGGCAGGCTCTCGATGTCGCCCACCGTGCCGCCGATCTCGGAGATGACGACGTCGGCCCCGCTCACCTCGGCCACCCGATGCAGGCGCTCCTTGATCTCGTTGGTGATATGGGGGATGACCTGCACGGTGCCGCCCAGGAAGTCGCCCCGCCGTTCCTGCCCGATGACGGCGCTGTACACCTGGCCGGTGGTGACGTTGTTCAGCCGACCGAGGGACACGTCCATGAAACGCTCGTAGTGCCCCAGGTCCAGGTCGGTCTCGGCACCGTCGTCGGTCACGAAGACCTCTCCATGCTGCAGCGGGCTCATGGTCCCCGCGTCCGCGTTGATGTAAGGGTCGAACTTGAGCGCAGTCACCCGCAGGCCGCGGGCGGCCAGCAAACGCCCCAGAGAGGCGGCGGTAATCCCCTTCCCCAGCCCGGAGACTACCCCGCCCGTCACGAACACAAACTTCGCCATTTTCAGCCCCCCGTATCCCGGACCGGCGCTACAAAAGAGAAGGGGCGCCCGGCGGGTCTACACCCCTTCTTCCTGAGCGTCCCAGGAACCATCGCCCTCTTCGTCGTCCTCCTCTTCTTCCTCCTCGTCCTCGTCCCCGGCGCCCACGCCCTCGGGCTCTTCCGTCTGCTCGATCTCCTCGCGCCAGGGGGGTTCCTTCCGTATGGGTCGTAATGCCTGGCTGGCCACCGCCCGGCTGATGCGTTGGCGCTGCCATTCCCGCAGGCCCCAGTTCCCCTCCCCCAGATAGGTGAGACGGTGGTCCAGATTCAGGTCGGTGTATATGCGAGCCACGTGAAGGGCGTCGTACCCCGCCTCCTGCCGGTGGCGCAGGATCTCGTCACAGAGATCCCGGAAGTGCATGGGACGGCTGTGTTTCCGCAGCACCTCGCAGGCGATGTCCACCGTCGAAGGGGGAGCCTTCCGTAACCCCTCGGCAGTTCCCATCTCCGTAGCCATCTCTCCCCTCCCGCTCATCCTCCGCTATTTTAGCAAAAAGCTTCCCGCGATCAACGGCCGACCTCTCTCGGGATGCACTCGTCGCCGGCACCCGCGCAGCTACCGGCACCGGCCCAGGCCCCGGCCCGGGCAACGCCCCGCCAGGACTCGCGCCGGTGCGTCCGCGTCAGGCCTGCCGGCTCCATGGCCACCTGGTCGCCGTACATCAGCTTGCCCAGCCCTTCGTCCAGTTGCCCGCAACGACCGCCGCAGAGGCGGCACGCCTGCCGACCGTCCCCCGCTTGCTCCCGGTAGGCGCAGATGACCCCTTCGAAGTTGCGCAGGATGACCCGATCATCCGTCATGCTCAGGAGATACTGGGGCGAGAGGGGAATCTTTCCGCCTCCGCCGGGGGCATCCACCACATAGGTGGGGACAGCGAAACCGGAAATGTGACCGCGCAGCATCTCCATGATCTCCAGGCCCTTGCGGATGCTGGTGCGGAAGTGGCCCAGCCCCCAGGTGAGGTCGCACTGGTAGATGTAGTACGGCCGCACCCGCGCCCGCACCAGCCCGCGCATGAGATCGCGCATCAGGAAGGGGCAGTCGTTGATGCCCTTGAGAAGCACGGTCTGGTTCCCCACCGGGATGCCGTGGTCGACCAGCATCCCCACCGCTTGCTGCGCCTGGGGTGTCAGCTCCCGGGGATGGTTGAAGTGGGTGTTCACCCAAACCGGGTGGTAGTGGGCCAGCATGCGGCAGAGGTGGGGCGTGATGCGCATGGGCACCACCACCGGAGTCCGCGTCCCGATGCGGATCACTTCCACGTGGCGGATGCGCCGCAACTCGTCCAGCACCCACTCCAGCCGGCCGTCGGCCATGGTGAGCGGGTCTCCGCCCGACAGCAGCACATCGTGGATCTGGGGAGTGGTCCGGATGTACTCCAGTGCCATCTCCACCCTATCCCGGGGGGCGGGCTTGTCGCGCACCCCCACCAGCCGCTTGCGGGTGCAGTGCCGGCAGTAGTTGAAGCACTGGTCGGTGAGGAGAAAGAGCACCCGGTCCGGGTAGCGATGGGTCAGGCCGGGCACGGGCGAGTCCACATCCTCGTGCAGGGGATCGTCGGTCTCCCCCGGTGAGCGCTCAAGCTCCCGGATGCTCGGGACCGCCTGGCGCCTGATGGGACAGGAAGGGTCATCCGGGTCGATGAGGGTGGCGTAGTACGGAGTGATGGCCATGCGCAGGCTGAGGAGGCTCGCCCGGATACCCTGTTCTTCCTCAGGAACCAGGCGGATGACCTGTTTTAGTTGCTCGACGCCGGTGATGCGGTGGGCGAGCTGCCACCGCCAGTCGTCCCACTGCTCGGGAGTAACGTCCCTGAATAAGGGGATCTCCCGGTAGTCTCTCATCTGGTCAGGGCCTCCCCCGGGAGGCGCCCCGGGCTGGGCCCCTCTAACCGCCCCCGGAGGGTGCCACCTCCTCGGCGGCGAGCATCTCCTGCAGGTAGCGGGGAAGGGCAAAGGCAGCCCTGTGCGTCTCTCGCGTATAGTATCGGGTCATAATCCCGCCCAGCCGGCTCTCTTCCGGCGGGCGGGAGGGGTCGGGACCGTGGGAACCCACCACATATCCCCACCAGCCCCCGGGATAGGTGGGCACCGGGCCCAGGTATATGCGGACCAGGGGGAAGTACCGTCCCACCACCCGATGGGCCTTCACCAGCACTTCGGGGTAGTAGAAGGGCGACTCCACCTGGCAACTGAACACCCCGTGCGGCTGCAACACCCGGGCCAGGGAGGCGTAGAACTCCGGCCGGAACAGGCTGGCGGCCGGGCCTTCCCGCAAGGGACCGCCCGCCGCACCGTGGACCCGGGCACATCCGGCATCCCCTCCGTCCGGCGCTTCCCGAGAAGGGGCTTCACCAGTCGCGGGCGGATCGCCCGAATCGGGCGCCGCCAGCGCGGGCGGATCGCCGAAGTCGGGGAGCCCGACGGGGTCGGTGCAGTCCACAATGGCCACGTCATACGACGCGTCACACCGGGCCACGAACGCGGCACCGTCTTCCACCACCTGGTTCACCCGCGGATCATCCAACGCCCGGGCCAGAAAGGGCAGGAACTCCCGGGCGCTCGCCGGCACCCGGGCATCGATCTCCACCAGATCCACCTTCTGCGCGGTGGGATGTTTCAGCACCTCGCGCACCACGCCCCCGTCTCCGCCTCCCACCACCAGCACCCGCCGGGGGCACGGATGGGCGAGCATGGGAACGTGGGTCATCATCTCGTGATAGAAGAACTCGTCCCGCTCGGTAGTCTGCATCACTCCGTCCAGGATGAGGGCGCGCCCGAAGGCCTCCGTGTCCACCACGCTCAACTCCTGGTAGGGCGTTTTCTCCTGTCGCAGAACGGCCCCCAGGCCGTATGCCAGCCACAGACCCGGAGCATGCTCCTCCTCAAAGCGGAAACGCAATGCCCTTCTCACCCCCTGCCCATTTACACGGTGCATTATAGCACAGGCCGCCTGAGGGGGATACTCAATCGGAGGGAATCCGTGCAGAGCAGGCGGGAAAGAAAGAGGCAACGCACGCTCAGCTATCGGGTCTCCAGACGCTTCGCAAGAACCAGTCTTACGGGCTTCGAGACGTCATCCGACTTCCCCGGCGCGCAGGGGCAGGACCCGGCGCCCACGCCCACCGGGAAGCGGGCCAGGCTGTTCCTGGGCCTGGTGGCCGGCCTGGCGGTGCTCGTCCTGGGAGCCGCGCTGGCCGTCCCCCTTCCCCAAACGCAGGTCCCGGAGGCCAGTGTAATATATGACCACCGGGGCCGCCCTGCTGTGCACCTTTACGTGCAGAAACGGGTCGAAGTCCCCCTGACCAGGGTGCCGCGCCACCTGCAGCAGGCGGTGCTGGCCATCGAAGATGAGTATTTTTACAGTCACCCGGGCGTCAACCCGGTGGCCATCGTGCGGGCCGCCATCCGCAACCTGCAGGCGGGCCGCATCGTGGAGGGCGGCAGCACCATCACCCAGCAGCTGGCCAAGAACCTGAGCGGGCGCACCGAGCGTACCCTCTGGCGCAAGGCTTACGAGGCCCTGGTCACCATCAAGCTCGAAATCACGTTTCGCAAGTCCCGTATCCTCGAGATGTACCTCAACACCATCTACTTCGGCCACGGTGCCTATGGGGTGGAGGTGGCGGCCCAGACTTACTTCGGGCACGATGTCTCGCAGGTGAACCTCCCCGAAGCTGCCCTCCTGGCCGGGCTCATCCGTGCCCCCGAGGCTTACTCCCCCTATCGGGACCCCGAGGCAGCCCTGCGCCGGCGCAACCTGGTCCTGGACCGCATGGTTCAGGCGGGCATGATCACACCCGTGCAGGCGCAGCAAGCCAAATCCACGGCCATCCAGGTGGCGGGCCTGCGCCCGCCGGGTGAGGCGGGATACTTCGCCAGTTACGTCCTCAACGAGTTGGGGAAGCGCTTCCCCCATCTGTCGGGGGATATATACCGGGCGGGGTATCGTATCTACACCACCCTGGACCTGGACATGCAACGGGCCGCGGAGAAGGCCATCGGGCAGCTCATCCCCGACCGCGCCCGCGACGCCGGCGGGGTGCCCCAGCCTCAGGCCGCCCTGGTGGCCGTTGAGCCCTCCACGGGCCACATCAGGGCCATGGTGGGCGGCAAGGACTTCTCCGTCACCCAGCTCAACCGCGCCGCCCCGCCGGTGCGTCGTCAGCCCGGTTCGGCGTTCAAGCCCTTCCTGTACGCCGCCCTCATCGATAGCGGCCACACCGTGGTGGAACAGCAGGTGTGCGAGCCGGTTGCTTTCCCCGGGCCCACGCCTGACCGTCCCTGGATTCCCACCGACTACACCTCCGAAAACCACGAGCCCTACCACTACCGGCCCCTCATGATGAGGGAAGCACTGAAGATCTCGGACAATGTGGTGACTTCCCGCTGGTGCATGGCCCTGGGACCATCGCGGCTGGCCCGTTACGCCAGGCTGATGGGTATCCAGAGCCCGCTCGACGCGGTGGGGCCTCTGGCCCTGGGAGCTTCACCGGTCTCCCCCCTGGAACTGGCCACCGCATACTGCACGCTGGCCAACGGGGGCTACCGGGTGACTCCCACCTGCGTCCTGCGCATCGAGGACTCCCGCGGCCGCGTCCTGGAGGACCCGGGACGCACGCCCCTGGCGAAGGAAAGGGTGCTGGACGAGCGGGTGGCTTACATCGTGACGGACCTCCTGCGCAGCGTGCTCTCGCCCGGCGGGACCGCCGGCCGCGTGGGTCCGGTAATCAACCGGCCCGCCGCCGGCAAGACCGGCACCACCGACGAGCTACGCGACGCCTGGTTCGTGGGGTATACCCCCGACCTGCTGGCGACAGTGTGGGTCGGCTACGACGACGGCTCCACGTCCCTCTGGTCCACGGGAGGAGGCATCGCCGCTCCCGTCTGGGCGGCCTTCATGAGTTCGGCCCTGCACAACGTCCCCCCGCGCGAGTTCCCGGCACCCCGGGGCATCAGCTGGACTCAGGTCTCGGCCGTGGACGGCCTGCTGCCCAACCCCTCCTCGCCCGTGGTGACCGAGGTGTTCATTGCCGGCACCGAACCCACGGCGGTATCGCCGGCATGGTGGTCAGGCCGTCCACCGGAGTGGGGATGGGAGGACTCCCCCGGATACCTGGCCAACCGGCCCTCTCCGCCCCCCACCGGCACCCCCGGTGCCCCCGTTCCCGCTGGCAGCCCCGGTCCCGCCACACCCGGCGGTCCCGTGCCACCCGAACCGCCCCCTGGCCATGAGGAGGGGGGCGGCCAGCCCGGACACCGACCGCCGGAACAACCACAGCCCCCGCCGCCAGCCGGTCCGGGGCAGCCCCCCGCCGGGCCGGACGGGCAGGGAGGAACCACCGGCGCGGGAGGAGAAAACCAGGGGCGCTGATCATCCCGGGAGGCGCGCCCGAGATGCGCCCCTGGTGCCGGACCGCTGCGGGCCGCGCCGCGGTCGCTTACTCGGCCTGGGCCAGGGTGACGGTGAACTGCAGGCGCTGGTTGCCCCGCTGGATCACCACCTGGACCCGGTCACCCGGTCGATGCTCGTAGAGGGCCAGGCGGAACTCGGCCAGGGAGTTCACCTCCCGCCCTCCCAGGGCCAGGATGATATCCTGGCGCCTGATGCCGGCAGCTGCCGCCGGCCCCCCGGGGTCCACGTCCTCCACGGGGATGCCGCGGGGGACCTCCACCGCCCGGGGGTCGTACAGCACCACGCCCAGGCGTGGCCGGATCACCCGGCCGTACTTCATGAGCTCGTTGACCACCCGCAATACGGTCTTGGACGGGATGGCCAGCCCCATGCCCTCCACGTTAGGCACGATCACCTTGATGGTGTTGATGCCCACGACCTCGCCCCGGGCATTGCACAGGGGGCCGCCGCTGTTACCGGGGTTGATGGCGGCGTCGGTCTGGAGCAGCTCCAGAATGTACTCCATCCCGTTGCGGTCTTCCATCTGCACGGCCCGGTTGACGCCGCTGATGATGCCCGCCGTCACCGTCCGCTCGAAGGCGGGATCCACCGGGTTACCTATGGCTACCGCCAGCTCTCCCACTTTGAGCGCGTCGGAGTCCCCGAAAGCGGCGGGCGTGAGGCCCACCACACCCACCTTGAGGACGGCCAGATCGTTCAGGTCGTCCGAACCCACCACGCGCGCGGGCACCCGCCGCCTATCGGGCAGGATGGCCATAACCTCCCTGGCCCCTTCGATCACGTGGTGGTTGGTGACGATGTAGCCGTCCTGGGAGAGGACTACCCCCGAGCCCCCCTTGGTCTCATGGGACCATCCCCAGTAGTACACGCTGGCCTCGATACCCACCACCGAAGGCCCCACCCTCTCGGCCACCGCCACCACCGGCCATTCTGTCCCCGGCAGCACAGGGGAGGCACGGACCGGGGTCACGGTCACGGGTTGGGGATTGCGCACGCCTCGCACCGAAGCCACCCAGGCGTCCGGGGCGAGCAGGCCGAAGCCCACCGCCCCCAGCACCAAGGCGGCCAGGACGACAAGCGCCACGAATACGGCCGGGAAGTTACGCCTTCTGGGCTCCATCGGACCGTAGAAGTAGCTCACCTTCCCACCTCCAACAAGCCAGGCTGCTGGCGGACGCAGGGTCGGCCGTCAGGGCGGGCGCAGGCTCGGGCGTCAGGGCAGGCGCGTCACCTCGGCGCCCAGCGCCCGCAGCTTTTCATCCAGATGCTCGTACCCGCGCTCGATGTATTGCAGGTCGTCGATCTCCGATTCTCCCTCGGCGGCCAGGGCCGCCACCACCAGGGCGGCACCTCCGCGCAGGTCGTTGCGGGCCCGCACGGGCGCCCCCAGCAGCTTATCCACCCCCTGCACGATGGCAGTGCGACCCTCCACCTTGATCCTGGCACCCATGCGCAGAAGCTCGCTCACGAAAGCAAAGCGGTTCTCGTAGATGGTCTCGTGGACGACGCTCACGCCCTCGGCGAGCGCCGCCACGGAGACGTACGGCTGCTGCAGATCGGTGGGGAAACCGGGATAACGCAGGGTACGGACGTTGGCCGCCCGGGGCCGGCCCGGCCCCTTTACCCGAATCCAGTCGCCGTTGGTCTCCACCTCCGCGCCCGTCTCCCTCAGTTTCGCCGCCACCGCTTCCAGGTGCTTGGCGATGGCGTTCTCTATGGAGATGTCGCCCCCGGTAGCGACCGCCGCCATCATGTACGTCCCCACTTCCACCTCATCGGGGATGATGGCGTGTTCGGCGCCTACCAGGTGCGGCACTCCCTGGATGCGGATGAACTCGGTACCGGCGCCGTGGATGCGCGCCCCCATGGCGTTGAGGTAGTTGGCCGCATCCGCCACGTGGGGCTCCCGCGCCGCGTTCTCGATGACGGTGGTGCCTTCGGCCACGCACGCCACCAGCATGATGTTGATGGTGGCGCCCACGCTGGCGTCGTCGAGGTAAATGGTGGCGCCCCGGAGCTTGTCGGCCCGTGCCTTGACCACACCATACTCCAGGCTCACTTCGGCACCCAGGGCCCGAAAACCTTTCAGGTGCAAGTCGACGGGCCGCACCCCGATGTCACATCCCCCGGGGAGGGCCACCTCGGCCTGCCCGAACCTGGCCAGCAACACCCCCAGCAGGTAGTACGAGGCCCGCAGCCTCTTCACCAGGTCGTAGGGAGCCTTCCATGACCGGAACCCGTTGGGGTTGATCTCCAGCACCCCCGGCCCGCGCCAGTGGATCTCGGCTCCCAGTTCGCGCAGGATATCGATGAACACATGCACGTCGCCGATGGCGGGTACGTTTTCCAGGCGGCTGGGGCCCCGGGCCAGGAGTGCAGCGGGAATAGCCCCCACCGTCGCATTCTTGGACCCCGATGCCCTGATCGTCCCGTGGAGGGGACGTCCCCCCACCACTCTCAGCTTAGCCAACCGGCACCATCCTCATCTCGCCCGGATACCCTCACCCCGGCTCGCATCGGGCCCGGGGTCATTTTGTCCGGGTACCCTGCTTCTGCAGATATGCAAATATCTCCTGCCCATTGCGGGGGAACGGCTCATCCTTCCCTTCCGGTTCCCCCGTATAGGCATTCACGTAGAGGGAAGCACCCGACCCCAGCCGCACCCGCCACACGGGGACCGCCTCCCATTCGCGGGCGTCGTAAACGGGGCTGTAGTACCCCTCCTCCACCTGCACCACCACCGCGCCCTTTTCCACCAGGAGAGGGGCCGCCCGCAGGAGCGCTTCGGTGGCGGGCAGGATGGGACGGGGGTTCCCGGACGGCTTTTCCGCCAGGGGGAAGGCCCCGTACGCCTCCTCCACGCCCCCGGGGCCCACCAGGGCCGCGGCCCGGCCGCCGAAAAAGCGGTGGCCCGCCGCCTGACAGGTGAACACCACCAGGTAGCGCCCCGCCCCGGCGGGCGCATGATAGTCCAGGTCGGCCCCGGTGGGCAGGCCCCCGCGCTCACCCCAGAAGTCGCGGGCAGCCTGCACCGCCCGGTCAGGATCCGGGGGCTTTTCCTTGCCCGCGGAGGGCGGGGTACCACCCGGCTGCGCACCCGGCCGGGGCAGGCGCCGGTAGAACACCTCTCCCCCGGGGTAGACCACCACCGCTTCCTGCCCCTTGAGACCCAGCCACACGTCGCCCTCCTGTACCACCTCCGCCCCCGGTCCCAGAAAGCGGGCCGCGACCGCGGCGGGTTCCACCGGGGGATTGCTCACGGTGAGGAGGGCCAGGGGGCGGGCCCGCCGGGGGATCTCAGCCGCCAGGACCACCCCTCGCTCCCGCAACTGGGCGGCGACTTCCCGGACTTCCCGGGCGCCAACCGTGTACAGGGACGAAGACGCCGTCGCCGGTCCCGTCCAGAGGCGGTAGCCGAGCAACAGGTTAACTCCCAGGAAGGCAACAATCAAGATGTTCTTGGCCCGCGCCCAGTCCAATTTCTACCACCTCCCCCCGAAGGACTGCACCTGGCCGGTGACGGCATCCACGGCCCACTGGTCATTCTCCGTACGCACGATCCACGCCGGTCGCAGTTCTCCGGCCACGGCCGGATGTGCCGTGTAGGCGGGGTACACGTCGAGTACCCGCGCCCCGCCCCGATGGCGCGCCGCCAGGCGGGCCATCGCCTCCTGGGCACTCATGATGCGCTGAGAACCGCTGGACTCCCGCCAGGGCGTCCAGGCAGCCGCCCGGTACTCGTACAGTCCCTGCTCACCCACGGCCAGGCTCACGGCACCGCCCGGTGCCACCGCCACCAGGCCGTTGGCCAGCAGGCCCATCCCCAGGGCCCATGACCGCTCCTCCTCCAGGCGGGCGGACCGGTATCCCCACAGGACCATCCCCGGGGGGATTCCGCCATGACCGGCGAGGAAGGAGAGGGCGACCGAGAGAGCAGCATCGGGCTCGATGCTCCCCCGCGTGCCCGTGGGAGGCGGCGTGTTGTACTCCAGGGCTCCAGAGGGGTATACCCTGAGCCCGGACCGCCCGTCGGTGAAGATGGTGGCTCCATCCCGCTCCTCGATGCGGCGGACCACACCGGGATCGGCGAAGAACTGGCCCACCAGGGTTTGCCCGTATCCGGGCGGGGGGACGAAGCCGGTCGTCAGGCGGGGGACGGCGGCCATCTTCGGCACCCACAGGTCGGGGGCAGCTTCCCAGCCCTCCGGCAGGGTGGGGCTCACCGCCGGGACACCGCCCGCACCGGCCACGGCCTCGGGCGTCCCCAGCCCTGATAACAGCTGGTCGAGCATGCGATAGTCCCGGCCAGCCGCTCCTTCCAGCGGATAGAGGCGACCGCCGTACCTCACAGCCACGTAAGGCCATTGTGCCGGGGCTACCACCAGCCCTTCCACCAGCTCGGGCAGATCGCCCCGCAGCCCGTAGGCTCGCGCCACCACCTGCCCGGGCAGGGGCGCGGGAAAGCGCGCATCCAGGAAAGCTCCCTCTTCCAGAGCCCGCGCCTCGCTCTCGCGCAAGGGATCTCGCGCCGGAGGGCCCAGCCCGGCCAGCCCGACGCCGCTGGTACAGCCGGCTTCCCACAGGTCCCGGTAACCGGCCGATGCGGGGAGGAACATGGCGCGCCGGTCTCCCTCCAGGTGGACAAGAAGGCGGGTGGGCTTCACCACCAGGTACCACTCGGGCGTCGGGGGCGGCGACGGCGGCTCCTGCCTCCACAGCTCCTCTCCCGTGAGGGGTCCGGCAGCACTCCACCACAGGCCGAAGGACAGGACCAGGCTGAGCACGACCAGCAGCGCCAGGATGACACCCGTTACCCTCTCCCGCCGCCGGTCATTGCCCACGGGGATCATCTCCCCGGGGGAGCCAGAAGGTCACCCGCGTGCCCTGGCCCGCCGTGCTGTCTATGGAGATGTCACCGCCGTGGGCCTGGACTATTTCCTGGGCAATGGACAGGCCGAGCCCGGTTCCCCCCAGCTCCCGGGAACGACCCTTGTCCACCCGGTAGAAACGCTCGAACACCCGGGCCAGGTCCTGCGGAGGGATACCCACCCCCGTGTCCTCCACCGCACAGGCCAGCCTTCCGGGCTCCGTCCGCAGGGATACGGTCACCCGCCCTCCGGGCGGGGTGAACTCCACCGCGTTGGAAAGCAGGTTGGAGAAGACCTGCGTCAATCGAGCCTCGTCGCCGTCCACCAGGGGCAGGTCTTCGGGGGCGTCCAGGATCAATTGCAGCCTCTTGCGCTCTGCCGCCGGGCGCAGTCTCTCCAGTGCCTGCTCGGCGGGATCGCGCAGGTCGACGGGTTCCATGTGCCAAGATGCCTGCCGGTGCTCCAGCTGGGAGAGCAGGAGCAGGTCCTGCACCAGGCCCGTCATGCGTTCGGTCTCGGCAGCCACCGTGTGCAGGAAGCGCTCGCATACCTGCCGGTCGTCCATGGCCCCGTCCAGCAGAGTCTCCACGTACCCCTTGACCGTGGCCAGGGGCGTGCGCAGCTCGTGGGAGACGTTGGCCACGAAGTCCCGCCGCATCCCCTCCAGCCTGGTCTCCTCGGTGACGTCGCGCAGCACCACCACCAGGCCCTGGTGCTCTCGCTCCAGGCGCAGGGGGGCGAAGTAGGCGTGCAGGACCCGCTCACCCCGCCTGATGGTCCGCTCGGACGGGACCACGGTGGCAGGGTCGGCCGAGCCAGCGGCGGGGAGCAGGTCGGGCAGCAGATCGGCCACGGGCCGGTCCACCACGGGAGCACCCAGGCCCAGGAGCCTGGCGCAGGCCGGATTCATCAACACAATCCTTCGGTCGGGGTCGAGGGCGAGAAGCCCTTCCGCCATGTAGGTGAGCACCGCCTCCAGTTTGGCCTTTTCCGCCGTGATTTCCTCAAGGGTCTGGGCCAGCCGGGCAGTCAGAAAGTTGAACATGGAGCCCAGCTGTCCGATCTCATCATTTGATAAGACGGATATCCGTTGCGAAAAGTCCCCGGACGCCATCCTCTCCGCTCGCGTAGTCACCTCCCTGATGGGCCGGGTGATGCTGAGAGAAAGCAGGAACCCCAGCCCTGCCGTCACCGCCAGGGCAAGAGAGGTCCCCACCAGCAGCAGGCGCCGGATGTCGCCCAGCACCCGGTACGTGCTCTCCAGGGAGGAGGCGATGTACACGGCGCCCAGGACGCGGTCGCCCGAGCGAATGGGACGGGCCAGGTGAAGCTGCCTCTGCTCGGTGACCGGATTGAGGCGGACGGCATCCGCCCGTGCCCCGGTAAGAGCCCGTGCCACCTGGGCCTGCAGGATGTGAGGCTGCCCGCCCACGGCACTTCCGGAACCGTAGGCCACCAGTTCTCCCCCCGCGCCCAGCACCGCGATCTCGTTGCCCGACTGCATGGCGAACTGGTTCACCAGCCTTTGCACGTAGTCCCGGTCCGGCTGGGGTACCAGGTAGCGTTCCAGGAAACCGGCCACCAGCTGGGCCTGAGCGTCCACCGCCGAGATGAAACCGCGCAGGTAGTAGTGTTCGAGGGCCTGGAGCAGATAGCCGCCGGTCACCTCGACCGCCAGCAGGAGGAGCAGGAGATAGATCAGGACAAGCCGCACCTGCAGGCTGTGGAACCGTTCCCAGCCCAGCCCCCGCGCCCCCGCCTGCCGGATACGGTCACTCCTTGCGGAAATAGTACCCTGCCCCCCGTTTGGTGAGAATGTACTGGGGATTGGCCGGATCATCCTCGATCTTCTCCCGCAGGCGCCGCACGGTCACGTCCACCGTACGGGTGTCACCGAAGTACTGGTACCCCCACACCTCGTCCAGGAGCACCTGCCTGGTCATGATCTGGCCCGGTCGCGAGGCCAGGGTGCGCAGCAGCTCGAACTCCTTGACGCTCAGGGGTATCCGCCGCCCGCCCTTGCTGACCTCGTACGTGCCCGGGTCGATGACCAGGTCCGCCGCCCGGATGGGGGTGTCCTCCGGGCGGGGACCGGCAGCCCGCCTCAGGATGGCCCTCACCCGGGCCACCAGCTCCCTGGGGCTGAAAGGCTTGGTGACGTAGTCGTCGGCGCCCAGCTCGAGCCCCACCACCCGGTCAACCTCGTCGGCCCGCGCCGTCAGGATGAGGATGGGAACCTGGGAGCCCTTGCGGATCTCGCGGCATACCGTGAGCCCATCCACACCGGGCAGCATGAGGTCGAGGATCACCAGGTGAGGAGGATCGCTCTGCACCCGGCGCAGCGCCTCCTGCCCATCGTAGCAGGCATCCACCTGGAAGCCCTCTTTCTCCAGATTGAAGCGAACCAGTTCCGCGATGGGCCTTTCGTCCTCGACGATCAGCACCTTCTGCGCCATCCTCCGCCTCACCCTTCCCCGGAGCGGCTCCACTGCCGCTCCAGCTCGCCCGGGCTCCACCCCCAGGCCACCCGGACCGCCGCTGCAAAGGACCTCCCGGCCGCCAGTTGGAGCATCAGCCGCCGCAGGGCCTGGTGTCCCCCCTGATGGTACAGGAAAGATACTGCGGAAAGCGAGGCCCGGTACGCCACCTCGTCCGGCAGGCGCGCGAAGTCCCGCTCCAGCCTGCGCCACGATGCAAAGGGGGCGGGGACAGGACGGTAGGGGACAGGTCCCGCAAGCCGTAGCTCCTCCAATTGGGCCAGCCCCTCCTGGAACCAGCGCGGCACCCGGCCGGGCGCCACTGCCTCCAGCAGGTAGTGGGTGAGCTCATGCGCCGCAGGCCCCGACAGCTCACCCCGGTACACCAGGTGAATGACACCCCCGCGATACACTCCCGTAGAAGCGGCCGCCAGGCCACCAGCATATCTCTCCAGGGATGCTTCGTCCGGATGCAACACGACCGGTACCGCCCCCTCTGGCTCCACACCCAGATCTGCCGTCACCCGCGCGTAGGCCCGCTCCAGCTGCGCCAGCACTTCGCCGGACTGCATGGGCCACCCTTCGGCGGCCTTCCCGCCGGACTGCGCACGTCCCAGGTCAGTGGCCCCCGCACCTCCAGAAGGTATCACCCACACGCGGAAATGCCCGGCCTGCAGCGGTACCCCGGGCAAACTGCGCGTGGCGTACCAGGCCTGGAATGCCAGCACCGCCCGACCCACACGGGCGGATGCGTCCTGTGCCACGCCTGCGGCCAGCAGGCACAGCATCAGTGCCGCAACAGTCTTCAGAACGGGTCCGTTGAACCGGGGACGAGCCGGCGCCCCCCAAGTAGTAGCCGGCATGACGCAAATATTCTACCTCTAATCAATTCTCCTTGCCAGCCGCCCGCGCACGCCGCACCCCCGGACGGCGGCACCCGGCCGAGCCCTCGCCGGCAGGTACGTCTGCCCGGCGTACCGCCGGCCGTTCCCTCAAGCAGCACCCATGCCGGGCACAGAAAAAAGCTGGGTGATACGTGCGTATCACCCAGGATATATGAAGAGGGGGTCAACACAGCGGCGCACTGGAGGCTCGCCTGCTGAACATAGAGTACGCTGGCAATGTTGCACCCGCGTTACAACTATTTAAAAGTGCGGTGACCGGGGGTGGGCATATGATCCTGCATCGCGCGGTAGCGGGGATGGCTTTCGTCCGCCTGCTTTCTGCCAGCCTGGAGTTCGGTGCCGCCATGCTCATGCTGTTCTGGTTCCGAACCCCAGCCCAGGCCCTGCGGGTAAATGCCGTCCTCGGGCTGGTCGGGCCCCTCATATTCTTGACAGTGAGCGGCCTGGGACTGGCAGGCCTTGCCCGCGATCTCCCCGGACCCAGGATGCTGCTCGTGATTGCAGGGATCATCCTCATCATCCTGGGGACGCGCAGTTGAGGGCGCATATGACGCGGCAGGCACGGGGGAACCTGATGCGGGGCGGCTCCGGCTCCCGGGAGGCGGGCACTTGAAATCCCTTGAGCTTGCGGTGCTCTCGCTGGTACCCTTCATCATGGTGCTGGGGAACTCCATGCTCATCCCGGTGCTGCCGGCCATCCAGCGGGCGGTGGCGCGTAGCGACTCGGGCGTGGGTCTCCTGATCACCGCCTTCTCCCTGGTGGCGGGCGTCACCATCCCCTTCACCGGATTCCTCTCCGACCGGATCGGTCGCAAGAAGCTCATCGCCCCCGCGCTGGTCACCTACGGCGCGGGCGGCCTGATCTGCGGGCTGGCCTCGATCCTGGCGGCCCGGCCCTTCGGCCTGCTGCTGGCCGGGCGCGCCGTCCAGGGTCTGGGGGCAGGAGGAACCTACCAGCTGGCCATGGCCCTGGTGGGGGATGCCGAGCAGAGCCGCCGGCGGGCACGATCCCTGGGCATCCTCGAATCCGCCAACGGCCTGGGGAAGGTGGTCTCGCCGGTAGCAGGGGCAGCCCTGGGGCTGATCAGCTGGTTTGCCGTGTTCTTCGCGTATGGGTTCCTGGCCCTGCCCGCAGCCGCAGCCGTGTGGTTCCTGGTGAGGGAGCCACCGCGGCGCCAATCGGCCCCGCCCCTCTCCCACTATGCTCGCGTGCTCACGCGGACCTTCCGCGACAAGGGTGTATGCCTGCTGGCGGCCCTGGGGGCGGGCATGACGGTGCTCTTCGTCCTGTTCGGGGCGCTGGCCACCTACTCGGATCTCCTGGAGGCGCAGTTCGGCATCAGGGGATTCGCAAAAGGCCTCATCCTGGCCGTCCCCGTTACCGCCATGGCCTCCATCTCTTACGCCACGGGCATAATGCTGCAGAAAATCCTGACCCGCATCGCCAGACCCGCGCTCCTGGCGGGGCTCGCTCTGGTAGCAGCAGGGCTGGCCGGTGCTCCCCTGACGTCCGCCCATCGCCCGTGGATGGTCCTCATGAGCGCCATCGGGGCGGGTACCGGACTGGTCCTGCCCTCGCTCAACCTCTTGTTCACCAGTTCGGTACCCGAGCAGGAACGGGGACTCGTCACGGCAGTATACGGCACCGCGCGCTTCTGGGCGGTGGCCATGGGTCCGCCCGCCTTCGGGCTGGCCGAAAGGGTGGGACTTCCCCTCGTGTTCTGGGTGGTGGCGGGGCTGGCCCTGGGGGTGGCGGCCGTGGTGGCAGTGTGGCTGGACACGGGCCGGGTGCTACCGGCCCAACTGAAGGGCCGCGCCGCGGAAACACCACCTGCGCGGCCGGCGCAGGCAAGCGCAACCGCGCAGCTTCCGGTGCCGGGCACGGCGGGGTCAACCGCGCAGGAGGCGGCCCCAGAGTTCCATCAGGATACCGGTGACGCCGGCGGCGATGAGGGGGCCAGTGGGCACCCCCCGTAAGAGGGTTGCTCCCAACACCGAGCCCACGATCAACCCGATGGCCATCTCCGGGTGGGCCCGCAGGGCAGGGACGCCCTTGCCGGCCAGGTAGGCGGCCACTGCCCCCGTCAGGGCAGCGAAGAGACCCAGCGGACTGGCGAGGGATTCCCACAGCCCACCCAGGTCCTTTACCCGCCTAACGAAGGGGATCAGGATGGAGAGGGTGAGCAGGGTGAGGCCGGCTTTGAGGGCGGGCTCCTCCAGGCTCCCCAGGTGGGGCGTCCACCCTGCCGCTATGAGAGCAAGAAGGGCCAGGCAGGCCCACACCACCAGGTGGTTCTTGCCCAGCCAGCCCAGGATCAGGATACCCCCCGCGATCAGAGCCTCCGCGACCCGGTCCACCCCCTGTAAGGCTATGGGGTGTCGGGGGCGGCTATGAGCTTCCCCCCGTTCGCCAGCACCAGGTCGCGCAGAGTATCGGCACGCATGCCCGCCCGCAGCGCCTCCAGGGCGATCACGTCCTGCGGGGGAACGTTGCCCAGATTGACATTGGGCCCGAAGCGCCGGATAAGTGCCACCTGCTGATCCTTCAGAGGGGCCTCCCAGATGAGGTCCTCCTCGTTCATGCCCTCCACCAGTGCCTCCAGCTCGCCGGGCCTGACCGACCCCGAGGAATCATAGATGCCCACCCCCTTGCCCGACTCCCGCGCCTCCACGATCACCTTCCAGGCACCCTCGGCGAGATCGCGCAGGGCCACCTCTTTCATGCTCTCGGGGGCCATGCGCTGGGCGGGGTCCTTCTTGCCCACCTCCGTGATGACTTTGAACCCCAGGGACAGAGCCTTCCGGACGCACCAGGAGCGCAGGGACCGGGCCATGCTGATGGTGCCGTCGGAGATCTCCACGCACGAAAACCCCAGATCAGCCGTTCGCTCGAGGAACCCCTCCGCCACACCCTGCAGGACCGCAATCTCCAGCAGGGTGCCACCCGGGCACACATCCACGTCATAGGCCCGGATGAGGGCGATCTTCTCCCGCAGGCGCTCTCCCGGGTAGAAAGCCGGGGTACCGAAGGTGAGCTTGTAGATGTCCAGGTAGGGGGCGGCCATGTCCAGCAGGTCGCGGGTCTCCCCGAACCCCAGGCCTTTGTCCAGGACCATGGTCAAACCCACACGCCGGGGCTTACCCACCCTACCCTTGAGCGGCCTGGTAACAACATCATCCCATGCCCCCGCCCACCGCGAGGTCGGCATCTCTATCCCTCCCTTTCTTTATGGGAGGCGCCTCACCGTTGCCATAATATGCGCGAAGACGGAAACGGGCTCTCCCCGGGGAGAGCCCGAAGCGATCCCGAGCACCGGCGCCACCGAACCAGGGCGACCGGCGGCGCCCGAAACTTACCTGGACGCGGAACTGGGATAGTACTGCAGGGGGTTGCGGGCCTCGCCCTCGATCCTGACCTCGAAGTGCAGGTGCGGTCCGGTGGCCCGGCCGGTTTCACCCACGGCCCCGATCACCTGTCCCCTCTCCACCCGGTCCCCCGGGCGCACATCGATACGTGACAGGTGTCCGTACCGGGTGGTCATACCTCCCCCGTGGTCGACGATGATCAGGCGACCGTAACCGGCATTCCAGCCGGCAAAGCTGACCACGCCGCTGTCGGCCGCCCTCACCGGGGTGCCCGTTGTTGCGGCGATGTCTATGGCCGGGTGCCAGTCGCGCCGCCGCCACCCGAACCCGGAGGTGATGTGGCCTCCGCCCTCCACGGGCCAGTACAGCTTGCCTGTCCCCAGGGCGGGCACCTGGCGGGAGCCGCGCACGATCACACGGGTGACGGGCTCCTCCAGGACCACCTCTTCTACTATGCGGCGTTCTACCACTGCCCCGGCCTGCCGGTAGATCTCGTAAGTGATGCGCTTCTTACCGTTTCTGCCCGGTGTCTCCACGACCTCTTCCCACGGCCAGCGGTCCTGGCTGAACTTCACCTGTACCGGGCAGGGGATGGCCACCTCCTGTACCTGCCTCTCCATTGTGGCCACGGTGACGTACGGCTCGGCCTTCACCACGGCGAGCTCCTGGCCCACCTGCAGGATGTCGCTCTGCGCCATGGCGGGATTGGCGCGACGCAGATCCTCCACGGTGAGACCGTGCTGCTGGGCGATGCGCCAGAGGGAGTCCCCGCGCTTGACGGTGTACGTCACCAGCTGGTCGGTCCCCCGCATCAGGATGCGCCTGGCCTCCTCGGGTGACCTTATGCGGGAGGGATCGACGGTCTCCCGGGCCACCTCGACCCCCTGCAGGAAGCGGACGTCGACCAGCACAGCGCCTTTGCCCGGCCGAGAGTACTCGCTCTTGATCTCCTCGATGACCCGGCGGGCATCCGCTTCCGTGGCCAGCGCCACCACACTTACGCCATTCACCTTTACGGACCAGGCAACGGCAACGAAGCTGAGCTTTCCCTCCAGGGCACCCTTCAGTTCATCCTCTTCGAGCAGGGGCCCCTCGGGTCTCCTCACCTTTTCTGTCTTGACGGACGAGACCAGCGAGACACCCACCCCTGAAGCAGCCGCCGCCTGGTCGGCCACTGCCGCCACCGCCCGGTCCACCACTTCGGGCGAGCGCACGAGACCGACGGGATGACCATCCACCGTCACCGCGTAGGCACTCGCTATGTACCCCGGTATCATCCCCACCGCCGCAACCACAAGGCCGGCGATCAGAACCGCCACCCCGACCCTCCGCCTGCTTAAGGCCGCCGGGCTCTGCGGGCCACCCAGCGTTATCACCCCCTCGTGCCCGGGGACGTGACCCCATAATCTTCTACGCCCGAGCTAGTTTTCCTCCCTTGCCACCTTATGCATTCACCGGAAGCCCCGCCCCCCTTGGCCCGTGCCAGGCCTCCCGGCCGGATCACGCCTCCTGGGGGATCCCCCTGTCGCCGGGCGCGCAGCCACAGGGCCCACTCCCAGCGGATCCGCTGCAGGACGCACTCCAGCGAGGGCGGACGCCCCAGTTGGCGGTGCTCGAAGAATGCCGCCGCCCGGCAGCCGCCACCGCAGAGGAAGCGGGCCCAGCATGGGCGGCAGCTATCCATGTGTGCCACGTCGTGCTCTCCCATGCGGTCCCCCACCTCCGGTCGGGTAATGCCGCGCCGTACGTCACCGACCAGGAAATCTCTCACCCCCACCAGCTGGTGGCAGGCGTACAGCTCTCCCCCAGGGGTCACGGCGAGGTATTCGCGGCCGGCCCCGCAGGCCGCCAGGCGCCGGGCCAGGCAGGGGCCGCCACCGGGGTCGAGTTCGAAGTGGTAGAAGCGTACAGGCCTGCCCTTCCCCGCCTGATGGTCGCACCACCGCGCCAGTTCCCCGTACTGCCCTGCCAGCACGGGCAGGTCGCCGGGGCCCAGCACCAGCCCGGCAGGCCCCCCGCACACCGGCTCCAGGGACACGTGGTCAAAGCCAAGCTCAAACAGGTAGATGGCGTCGCGGGCAAAGTCCGGGTTGCGCCGGGTGAACGTCCCCCGCACCCAGAGGGACGGGCCCGCCGCTCCCGAGGCTGCCAAGGCACCCGGCAGGTATGAAGAGGCAGCCCGGCGGGCGCCCCCGAGGGCACGCTCCCAGGTGGGACGTCCGTCCGCCAGGCGCCGCACGGCATCATGCACCTCAGGCCGGCCGTCCAGGCTCACCACCAGGTTGACTCGCTCCCGGCTCAGGAACTCCAGGCGCGTAGCCGTAAGATCCAGTCCGTTGGTGGTGAGGGTGAGCTGCACCTCCCCTCCCAGCCCGCGAGCCCTGTCCCGGGCGTACTCGATGGTGTCCACCACCACGGGCCAGTTGAGGAGCGGCTCCCCGCCGAAGAAGTCGATGGCCCACCGCCTGACCGGAGACGAGGGGTCGAGCAGCATGTCCACCGCTGCCCGCGCCACCTGGGGCGGCATCAACTCCGTCCCCCCGCCGTAATCGCCCCCCGCGGCGAAACAGTACGCGCACCGCATCTGGCAGGCGTGGGCCACGTGCAGGCACAGCGCCTTGAGCACCGGCCGGGGCGGGACCGGCACCGGCACAGGCGAAAACAGCAGGCCCCGTCCGGTGAGTTCTTCCAGCTCCCGCCGGGCAGCGCGGACGTGACGCGGGAGAACCTGCCCTCCGCGTTCCTCGGGAAGCGCCTGCGGGCCCCGCCGCACGCCAGGGGAGCCTTCCTCCGGGCGGGAGCCCTGCTCCGGCGGGTCGGAGCCCTCGACCATCTCGCCCAGCGCCGCCCATCCCGCCTCGTCCAGCACCAGCAGGGTGCCGCTGCCCGCATCAAATGCCAGCCGGAGGCCGTCCCGCACGAACATGTGCACGCGCGGTGGCAGGTGCGCGGCGCCCATCCTCACCGCCCGTCTTCCCCCGCGGTCGTCCCGCCCCCCGCTCAGCGGCAAGGTGATGCAGCCGCTCCCTGTTCCGCCAGGCCCTGGTGGACCAGACCCTCGGAGGCCAGGCCACCGCCGCCCGGGACCCCCTTTTCGGCCAGGGGGCAGGGCTGGTTGCTCACCGTGCATGAAGTCTTGCACGCCGACTGGCACGAGGTCTGGCACTCCTGGCACTCGCGGGGCAGGTCTCTCTGCCACCCCGCCGAGAATACCACCCTGACGTGCTCCTGCTCTTTGGTTCCGACTCTGTACGACACACTGCTCACCCCTCGGCCATTTTCGTTTCCCCACGGACCCACCGCGGATTATACTACGGCGCACCGTTCCATGAAACTCAACAATACCTGCAGTTACCTGCTCGTTGTTGAGAGCCCGGGCGAACACGGGACCGGCGGGTGCGGTGAGGGGGCTGCAGGGCAAACGTGCATATCGTAACTACGAGGGACGACGCATCAACAGGAAGCGACCAGCAAATGCTAACGGGGTGATGCCACACTTACGCAGCCACAGCGCTTCCCGGCGGGCGCCCGGCCCGGCCTCCGGGAATCGGCCGCGTTCACCGGCCTTTTTCGCCGGGAGGTCACTGGCGGCCGCAGCCGCGCTGGCTATCTGCCTGCTGCAGGCGCCCCTGGCCGGTACGCCGGTTCCTCCCCCACCTCTGCCCTGGCCCTCGCTTGCCACAATGGAACAGACGGCTGCCGTCACCCGAGAACTCACCTCGCCGGTGCCACCCGGGCCCGCTCGGGCGGCGGGCATCCGGTCGACGCCGGCTGGCAACGTCCGGCCCACCCGTGATACGGTGGCCGTAGCGTCGCGCAGCCGACCCCTGCTGGCCTGGCCCCTGGCCGGACCCATCACCTCGCGCTTCGGCTCCCGCTGGGGAAGGATGCACTGCGGCATCGACATCGGGGCCCTGGCGGGCACGCCGATCGGGGCGGCGGCAGCGGGCGTGGTCAAACGGGTGGCGTGGATCGGTGGCTACGGGTACACGGTGGAAATCGACCACGGGGGAGGAGCAACCACCTTCTATGCCCACCTGTCCCGGGCCCTGGTGCGTCCGGGGCAGGATGTGGAAAAGGGGGAACCCGTGGGCAGGGTGGGCGAGACGGGGCGCGTCACCGGTCCTCACCTGCACTTCGAATTGCGGCTTGACGGAGAACCGGTCGACCCCCTACCCTACCTGACCCGCTGACAGAACCGGCACCTCCGTGTCAACAGGCAGGCTGTCTCAATTCGCCCCGGCGGAGACAAGTCGCCGGTACGCTTCCTCTGGCGAGGCGGCACCGGCCAGGAACGCCTCGCGGTCCCCGGCCAGCACGATTTCGCCCCTGTCGATCACCACCACATGGGTGGCCAGGGCCTCCAGGTCGGCCAGGTCCTGGGTGGAGAACACCACCAGCCGCGTCTTCCCGAACTGCAGGACGATCTGCGTGAGGGCCCACCTGCTCTCCCAGTCCAGGCCGGCGGTGGGCTCGTCCAGTATGAGCAGGGAGGGATCATTGAGCAGGGCCTGGGCCAGGGTCACCCTCCTGCGCTGGCCGTGAGAGAGGGCGCGGCAGGGGCGGCCATCGCCCGCATCCAAACCCACCAGGCGCAGCACTTTCTCCACCCGGGGCCCCACCAGCGCCGGCGGGATCTCCTTCAGGGAGGCCACGTAGGCCAGGAAGGCGCGCGGGGGAAGCTCGGGGTACACGGCGGGGAACTGGGGGGCATAGCCCAGTCCGTCGCGATAGCAGCGCCAGTCCAGGGGCGTGGACAGGCGCTCCCCCCGGAAGTACATTTGGCCCGCGCCGGGCGGGTACACCCCGGCCAGCACCCTGAGCAGGGTGGTCTTCCCCGCCCCGTTGGGCCCCACCACCGCCCAGGAACCGGCGGTCAGGTCCAGGTTCACATTGCGCAGCAGCCACCGTCCGCCCGCCGCGTAGCCAACGCCCCGCAGGCTGAGCACCGCCATCTGTCCGCCGCCCTCCGGCACACTCCCGCACGGGCGCACAGGCGATGTTCCCCGCGCAACCACGGGCCGGGTCACGAGGGCGGTCCCGGACGGCAGCGCACGCTCTGTGACGCGTCGATCGACGCCCCCGTCAGCCACTTTGCGGCCTCCCCACCCAACGCACCATACCGGCCGACCACAGGGCGGCCAGGAGGGCCATGGCCCACAGCGCCACCTGCACGGCCGTCCAGCGCGGTTCGCCCGGCAACACCAGCAGCGAAATCCATCCCGGCTGCCGGCGCAGGAATACCTGCAATCCCCACAGGAGCACCACCGCGGTGGTGCCGTACCAGTATCCCCAGCGCAGGGAAATCCCCAGCGCCAGGCAGGAGAGGAACAGCAGGGGAGCCATCCAGCTCAGCACCACCTGCCACACCAGCCGGGGATCGGACCACCCCAGCAGGGCCAGGCTGGCCCCCACCGAGAGGAGGACGTCGTATCCCACCACTATGGCCAGCCGCCCCCACACCAGCAGGCCCGGCGTCATGGTGCAGGAGAGTTCCACCTCGCGGCACTCGGGGCTCTCGAAGCGGAAGCTGTAGCACACGCTCAGGGCCGCCAGCAGCGGTGCCAGGAACACCACCGGGAGCACCCCGGCCTCGGCCCAGGCGTAGGTCACCAGCGCCCCCAGCGCCACCACCACCGCACTCACCGCCCAGAAAGGCCAGCCCACCAGCCTCACCTGTGGGAGCAACCAGTACAGGAGGCCCACCAGTCCCCCCGGGCGGGCGGCCCGGGCTGCCTGCAGGCACTCCCGGAATCCCGCCCCGGCCGTGCTTCCCACGGGGTGCTCCTTAAGTGCGGCCACGAAATCGTGCACGGCTGCTTCGTCAGGTGCGGGCGCCTCCCAGGAGGCCAGCCGGTCGGCCAGCCGCAGCCACTCTTCCCTCCCCATCTCCCCACCCCGTCCGGCCAGAGGGGCGATCTCCCTCCGCATGGCATCGGGGGACGCGCACTCGCGCTTCATGCCCCCTCACCCTCCCTCAGCAGGCCGCGTAGAGACCTGATGGCGTGATGCAGGCGGGACTTGACCGTACCCACCGGGATGCCCAGGGCTCGGGCCACCTCCCCGAGGGACAGTCCCTCGTAGAACCTGAGGACCAGCACCACTCGCTGCTCCGGCGGCAGGCGCGACACGGCCTCCGCTACGTCCAGGACACAATCCGCCCCGGCCGGTTCACCGGCCCCCGTCATATCCGAGGGGAAAACGTGGCGGGTCTCCCAGGCCCGGTGGTGGTCCTTCACCACGTTGCAGGCGATCCGGTAGAGCCAGGGCCGGAAGCGTCCGGGTTCGGCCAGGCCCGGCAGGCCCTGCCACATGCGCAGGAAGGTTTCCTGGGTGAGGTCCTGGGCCAGGGCGACCGACCCCGTGGAGCGGTAGATGAATGAGAAGATACGCCGATAGAAGGCCGAGACCAGATCGCCCGCTGCCTCCCGGTCCCCCCGGCATGCGCGCACCACCACGTCCACACCGGGGTCGGGAGCGTGGCCGGTCGCGGGAGCGTTCCCCGTCAAACGTAGCGCTCCCTTCTCTCGCTCAGGATCAGGGTGACCGCCAGGAGGAGGGCGGCCAGCGCCAGCAGGAGCAGCCGGTTCTGCGTCAGGTCATAGTTGCAGATGGTGGCGGAGCAGGGCAACGTGCGCATGAACATGAACAGGCGTCCAGTCAGGCGCCCGCGCAGGAACCACTCCGCCACCCAGTACGCCACCGCTGCCGATGCCGCCACCGGGTAGCTCCTCCCCAGGACCCCGCCCAGCAGGGCCACCGCACCCAGCAGTAAGGCGGGAGGAAGGGCGCCGGTGACCAGTTCACTCGCCAGGGGCAGCCCCAGGGTGGAGCGCAGGGCCAGGGCGGCGGCGGCAATGCCCGCCAGCCCAACCCCCGCCGCCAGCAGGCACCTCCTGGCCAGAAGCCGCCAGCCGGCTCCCGGGTATGAGTTCACCAGTTCGGCCGTGTGCTCCTCCGGTTCCGCGGTGGCCACTGGGGCCAGGCAGGCGGCCATCCACAGGGGGCACCCCAGTTCCAGGAAGGCTCCGGCCACGTTCAGGCGGATGTGGGGGGGAGCCCCGGCGGTGTTGGCCCCCCACAGGGCCGCCAGCCCCACCCAGACCACCACCACCGGCAGCATGAGCTCCCAGGTGTACATGATGCGCAGGTCCAGCCAAGTGTCAGCCTTCCTCATCCTGGCCTTCCCCCATCTTCCCGAGCCGTCCCCGAGAGCGGCGCCACAGGGTCTGGCCGGCTGCCCCGGTGCCACCGCTATCGCAGCAGGGCTTCCACCATGGCCGCATCCACGGGCCCCCGTCCCGTCCGCTCGGCCACCACCAGTTCCCGCATCTCCCCCAGGATAGCTTTCACGGCCTCTTCGCCACGGGCCGATTCGATCTCGCCCAGCCGTTCCACCATGCGCCATACCTGCTGGTTCCATTCACCGGTGGCCGAGGCCTCCAGGTCCCCCGGCTCCGTCGCGACGCCCACCTGCAGGAAGTTCCTCATCAACATCAGGAAGTAGTCCGGTTGATCCAGAACGGGAGATCCACGGGCGACGCCCGCGCCCTCTCTGCCCGCCGGTCCCCCTTCGCCCCCGGGCACCCAACTGCGGGCGGCAGCCTCCTCCAGGAAGTGGCGGGCCACGAAGGCGGTGGCGGCGGTCCTCACCTGCCCGGCCGGGCGGGACTCGGGGGCCCAGAAACCGGTGAGCGGCGGCCACCAGGCGGGCACCACGTGCCGGAGGGCGGTGAGGGCGGGGGCATCGGAGGCGTAGGCGCCGGTTCCCCCATGTGCCAGCGTGTGCGCGGCACCGGCCAGGGAGGTCTCGTCAATCAGGATCACACCACCCGGGTGGGGCCCGCGATAGCGCGGGATGACCATGACGGTGAGAGGGTCAGGAAGACCCGCCGGCACCCACTTCCGGAAGGACTCCACCGCCGCCCCCAGGACCGGCAGGAACCCCTCGGCCAGCGGCCGGCCGGGCAGCGCGCAGAAGATCTGCAGGCCCGGTGCCGTAACCCGGTCCAGCCAGGGGCTGCCCAGCACGCTCAGCCCAGCTGGGGCCCAGCCGTGCCCTTCCGCACGTTCCCCGCTCCCGTGCTGCCCCTGATTCACCTCGGGCAGGCTCATACCCACCCGCACGCCGGGCGGTACCGCCATCTCCACGTCGAACCAGGCTCCCGGCTGGCCGTACCCGCAGTACATCAGGTAGGCCTGCCCGTAGTCGGGGTTACCCATGACGATACGCTCGAAAGCCTGATCTGCCCCGCGCAGGCGGGGATACCAGGCAAACACGCCGGGCAGCCACACTTCCCGGGGCGTCACCACCGCCAGCCGGTAGAATCCCAAGTTCAGGTAGGGCCACCACTCTTCGATGCGTCCCCGGTAGCCGATGCTCAACGCCCGCTCTTCGCCGGGGGCCAGGGGCCGGTCGAGCAGGATGTCGAGGACATCCCCCTGCCGGCGCAGCATCCAGCCCGCCCCCGCATGGGGAGCATCGACGGCAAAGTGCTGGTCCAGGGCCAGGGGAACGGCGCTCACCGCCTCCGTACCGCCGTTGCGCACCCAGCAGGTGGCCTGGACCTCGAGCAGGCCATCCCCGTGCAGGGCCCCGGTCAGGCGGTATCTCTCGATGCTTACACCCCGTGCACCCGCCGCTGCCGCCTCGCCGTCAGTGGCGGTGCCGCCGACCTGTGCCGTTGCGTGGTCGCGATAGGCGGCCAGGTTCCGCCCGGCTCCGGCCAGCACCAGCCCCGCCATCCCCGAGGTGCAGAGCAGCGTCACCACCAGCACCAGTGCAGCCGCCTTCGCGTAGGCACGGTTTTCCCGGGCACGGCCGCACAGCAGCACCGCGCCCACCACCAGGGCCAGCCCCAGGGCGGCGAAGGCCAGGTGGTGGAGCATCACCAGCGTACCCTCGGGGGCGGTCCCCCAGAGGTCCGAAAAGGAGAACACCGGCCGCGCTACGGTGAGGGGAGTGCACAGCCAGTCCAGCGTGTCCGGGATCCAGCCCAGCAGCCTGGGCGCCGCCTGCCTTACGGCCGCGACGGGAGGTGGCTCCACCAGGGCTATCCACACGGCGGCTGCCAGCGGATAGGCCAGCCGGCTCCCCCGCAGGAGGACCCAGGTCCCGGTCCCCCATCCCGCCGCCAGCAGGAGGGGACCGAGATACTCCAGGGCCAGGTAAGGCGCATCGCGGAACCACAACGTTCCGGGAAGGCCGGCCCGGCCCAGGAGGATGGCCTGTAGCACAAGCATCTCCAGGGCCAGGGGGGCGAAGGCAGCCCAGCCCGCCAGCCACCTCCCCACCACCAGGTGGTGCGTGCGGTGAGGGAGGGCATCGATCAGCTCCTGGCTCCGCTCCGCCCTGTCCCGACCGGCGGCGGCCACGAAGAGCACCACCAGCAGGCTGCTGAAGATGGGCCACATGCCATAGGCGAAAGCCCAGGGCAGCCGGCTGGGCGAGGTGGTCGCACTCCACAGATAGTAGCCGAGGGCCCCGTGCCAGGCCAGGTAGATGAGCCAGGTGGCCGGAGTGCGGAAGTGGAGCCGCAACTCGTTGCGGAAGACCAGCCAGGTCCGCGCCATCACCGCCACCCCCTGTTACCGCCCGCACCGGCCGGGGCCGGCCGGTCTGGCGTGCCGCCCACGCCACGCTGGCCCGATGCCGCGTCGCCGGCGAAGCCCGATACCAGGGCCACGTACCCGTCCTCCAGGGTAGGTTCCACCGGCCTTCCCTCTCCCCAGGGACTTTCGCGGCTCAACAGGCGCACCTCCGCCCCGCCCGGCATCATCCGCGTGCTGATGGGGTGCAGGCCCCGGGGCGGCCGGCTGATCCGGTCGATGCGCTCGTCGGGCACCCACAGCTCCCAGACCAGGCCCCCGGCCACCCGGCGCAGGCCGTCCGGGTCGCCAAGGAACACCAGACGCCCCCGGTTCAGGACCCCCACCCGCAGGGCGATGGACTCGACGTCGGCCACCACGTGGGTGGACAGGATGACCACCCGTCCCCGGCCCAGTTCGCTCAAGAGGTTGCGGAAGCGGATGCGCTCCTCGGGATCGAGGCCCGCGGTGGGCTCGTCCACAATGAGCAGGCGCGGGTTGCCGAGCAGGGCCTGGGCGATACCGAGCCGTCGCTTCATCCCGCCCGAGAGGGCCCCCACCGCACGCCTGCGCACGTCGCCCAGGCGGGTGACCTCGACCACCCGGCCTACCTCCGCCCGCCTGCACGCCGGGGCAATGCCCTTGAGGCCGGCCACGTACTCCAGCACTTCCGCCACCGTCAGGCGGCGGTAAAGGCCGAACTCCTGGGGCAGGTACCCGAGGATCCGCCTGATCTCGTGCTGGTCCCTGCGCACGTCGTAGGGGCCCACCCTGGCCCTTCCCGCCGTGGGCGGGAGCAGCGTGGCCAGGATGCGCATCAGGGTGGTCTTCCCTGCCCCGTTGGGGCCCAGCAGCCCGAACAGCCCCTCCCCGATCTCCAGGTCCACGCTGTCGAGGGCCACCACCCCGCGGGGGTATCGTCGGATGAGACCCTGCGTCACCACCCGGAGCCCGTCGCCGCTCCCCCCGTCGCGCGCCGCCACTCTATGGCCGGCAGCCACCCCACCGCAGGCGGCGCTCCCCGCCGCGCCTCCCGTCGAACGAGCCATGCCCGTACCCGCCACGTCATGCAACCACCCTTCGCCCACGCCCGGACGGCGTTGGGTTTCCCCTCCCGGAAGCCAGGACGCAGCACGGCACCAAAAGGTTCACTCCCCGGAAAACGAGCTTTTCCATAGGCGGTGGCGACGGCGAGCCGTCGCGAGCGACAGGCCGGAACCCCGACGGTCCCAGTCTGGTACTTATGGGAACCTCGCTTCTCGGGGCAGTTCACCACCACCTTCCCGGCGGGGGCTGGCGGCACTTACGCCGTCCGCGCCACGGCAGAGGATGCGGAAGGTTACACCGCCTCGCGCACGGTGTGGTACGACGCGACCACGGGCCTGTGCAGCGACACGGGCCCGCACCCACGTGTGACCGCATGGCTCCCCCTGGGTGCGGGATCGGTAACCGTCCTCGCCGTGATCTTCGTGCTGCGCACGCTCCGCCACAACCGGAGTTAGAACCGGTGGTCGAAGCCGATGCACAGGTGGACGCCCGGTGCCCCCGGCCGTCCACCGGTTGGCAGGCGCTCCCCTGACCCACCGCCCCGGCCACGCGGGGCTAGCGGCACGGGCGGGCGTGCCCCACCTTATCCGGAGATCCCGCCGTCCGGGCCGGCCGGGGCGCGTGCAGCAGGATGCCCGCGCCACAGACGGACGCCATACACGAAGGCGGCCAGCCACACGACGACCCTGAGCACAGGCTGCAACAGGTTGAGCGGGTAGTCCAGCAGCTGCTTTGCGAGGTTGACATGGAGGAACCAGGCCGTCGCCCCCAGGATGCAAACCTGAGCGGCGATCCTCCCCCACCCGGGGGTTTTCCCCGCCAGGAAGCGCAGGAGGCCAGCCGCGGCCAGCAACGCTACCAGCATGGCAAGCCATACGGTCACGCGGTTGGTGTACCTGCCGAACCACATACCATCTGTGGAAACGTAGGCGACGGTAAGTTCCTCGCCGGGCAAATCGCCAAACGTCCCCACGAAGTCACCCTGCCCATAACTGAGGGGGAGGTTGCTCGCCACTCGCACGCCTTGCGGGACCCGTACCCGCACTTCCAGATACCCGAAATCCGCCCAGTGCCGCGCCGGGCTCAGGAGGTAGCTGAAGTGGAAGACCGGGTTGACGTACCGCCGCGCGTCGTAACCGCACCGGCCCACGTACGAAACTTCGAGATCGGCCCGCTCCCCCGCCTCCAGCACCAGGGGGAAGAACACTGCCCGTGGCGTACCGACAGTGGAATGGCGGGGCCGGTATAGCTCCCCCGTGAAGGGGTCCAGGCCCGGCCATGGGGGCGTGAAGCCCGGCACGGCAGGCGAGGGGTCGTCGCGGACCGGAAGCGTCTTCCCGGCCAGGCGAACCTGCCAGTCCGCGGTGCGCGACCCCTGGCCCCAGCCCAGGAAGGCCACCTCCAACTCCTGCCTCTCGCGAGAGCGGTTCTCCAGGCGGTACACGGCCCGCACGCGGGCCTCCGCGTCCCACGCCCCGCCACCCCGCGGAGGTAGCCCCAGGTGTATCGTCAGCTCCTCTCTGAGAATGGCGACCGGCACGTTATCTGCCGCCACCACCATACCCGTCGCCACGGCCTCCTTGCGCACCGGTAGCGCGTTTGCCCTCGCCACGCCGGGGGCAAGGCACACCGCGAGGAAGCAAAGGGTGCTCGTGAACCCGACCACGCGCCTCACGCTCCTACCCCCTTGAAGCGCTGGGGCTGCGGGTAGCCCTCCGGATCAACGGGCGGCCCGGAAGGAGAGATGGCACCGTACCGTGCTGGCCTGTCCCTCGCCACCAGGAAACTCAATGTCTGCCATCCACTTCCAGACCGTAGCCGCGCTCAACTGCACCCTGACCTCGAGGTCGTCGCCCGCAAGCCGCAACAGCACACGGTCCACGGGCGACTCTCCCGCCGGGCGTAGCGCTCTCCCTGCCCTCACCCCCGGACCCGGGGCCGCGTTCCGGAAGGTGAGCACCAGTTCTCCGGTATCGGCATCGAATGCGCTGGTACGTAGAGGGGTTCCTCCCAGCACCCGCCCTCCCGGGCATCGTACACTATGAGGTAGGGGAAGCGATAGGCTCCGCAGTCCGCTCCCCCGCGCGCCAGGAACACCACCCGTCCGTCCTCGAACCGGTTGAAGCGTGCCGTCTCGGCCACGCCCACCACCGCCTCCATGCCCGACGTGGACTGGTCCCACAGCCAGTAGAGCACGTCGCGCACCCACTTCTGCTCCAGCAGCCATCGCCCACCGCCCAGATCCCAGGCCCGGGTCACCTGCCAGGCCGGGCAGTCCGCCGTCCCCCGAAAGCCAGGCGGGAGTCCGGCGTGCAGGGCGACGGTGTAGTCGGCCTGCGGCCCCACTATGTGCACCCAGATGCGTCCCGGGGGGAGCGGCACGGGAGAGGGGCGACCAGGACCCTCTTCCAGCACCAGGGGCTCCCCGAACCTGCGCGCCCAGGCCACCGGGATCTCCCTGCCGCCCACATGGAGTAGTGCCCGTCCCCCTTCCCCGGCGAAGACCCCGTGCGGGAAGGCCCCCGAATCGAGGGGTCCGCTCCCCTCCTCTGCGAACAAGACCGCCAACGCCTGCACGCGGGCGGTCGCACCCCCGACCTCCCGGCGGTAATGGCGCCCATCCCAGTGCCACCGGAACACCTCCGTGCCGTCTGCCCTCCCCGCCACCACCTCCGGTGCGGGCGCCCCGCCACCGTGCCTTCCCCTCAGTAACTGCCACCCCTGAGCCGGCGACCCCCCCTGCCCCGATCCCGCAGGCTGGCGTACCGCTTCTTTCACGCTGACGTACCGCGCGGCGGTCGACTGGACCAGCACCGGTGGCCCACCGTACCTCCGCGCGTATTCCTGCGCGTCAGGCCCCAGCCCCGCGCATACCACGCGGCCATACGGCCGCGCCAGGTCCATCCCGCCCCGGGAAAGGGGGGAAACCGGCCCCACCGGAAACCCGGGATCGCGGGTGAACACGGCCAGGAACCGCGGGGCACCCTCCTCGTCCAGCCACTCGAATACGATGTCCGCCTCACCCAGGCCCCGCAGGCGGTTCTCCGGTTCACCGGGTGCTCCCCCATCATCACGCATATGGGGTGGGGAAGTCGCGCCGCCCAGCCGCGGTACCCGACCAGGACTGCCGCCACCGCCACGACGGCCAGCGTCGCCCCCAGCGCCACTTTGCCCTTCATGCTTCCTCACCGCGGACGTCTCGTCGCTACCCACGAACGTCCTCGCGCCTGCCTGCCTCTACTCCCCCGAAAACGCCGCTACGCCGCGCACTCCAGATCCTGGAGGTCAACTTTGT